>JBAWWV010000262.1:0-5624 GCA_037146575.1 Alcaligenaceae bacterium
ACAGACAGACTGCAATTGAATTCACGCCTAAAGCCGCTAACTTAGAGACGGCAGACACAACGTCTTGTTCATTTAATTGCTCAAGTTCATTGCCCTTTGAATCGAGGCGCCCAGAGATCTCTTCGCGCAGATTGCGGGGTACTAGTACCGGCGCTCGTTCAATACTCAAATCATACAGATCAAATTTTCTCTCATTACCGATTTCGATAATATCTTTGAAGCCCCGGTTGATTAACATTCCGGTACCGGACGCGCGACGCTCAATCAGGGCGTTCGTAAAGAGTGTCGTCGCATGAACAACGCGCTTAATGTCTGAGGGATGGATTTTGCACGTCTTGATGAGATTTTTTACGCCATCAGTCACTGCCTGAGCAGGATCTCCGTGCGTGGTCAAAAGCTTCATGCTAAAAAGCTTGCCCGCCGAATAGTCGAGCGCTACAACGTCAGTAAAGGTACCGCCAATATCAATACTAATCGACCATTCAGACACAGGTGATCTCCAAGGCGGTTAAGGGTTTTGAACGACTTCTCGCAAATCGGTCATCAGCGTTATGACGGTGCCGTTTGTTGCGTAACTGGCATTTAATACAAAAGGGGGTCACGACACAAGGGCGACCAACGCGGGGCGTCGAATTTTTCCAGTTGGCGTCATGGGTAGCTCAGCTAAGACCACTAACTCTTCAGGCAACTTATAGTCAGCAACACGGCCTTTCAAAAACTCAACGGCGTCTTCAAGGGTAAATTGCGCACCCGGTTTGATCACAGCACACAGGCAGTTTTTTTCACCCAATCTCAAATCGGGTTTGCCAACCACGGCCACTTGCAAAAGACTGGGATGCTCGTAGAGCAATTCTTCGATTTCACGCGGAAAATATTTTTTTCCGCCACGATTAATAATCTCTTTTTTACGCCCAGAAATACGCAGGTTGCCCTCTTGGTCGACAAACTGACCCAGATCGCCCGTGCGAAACCAGCCATCCTCAGTAAAGCTTTCGCGATTGACTTGTGGGTTATTTAAATAACCCAAATGAATCGCTGGTCCGGCAGCGGCAATCTCACCAATCTCTCCGTACGGTACGTCATTGCCCTCGTCATCAATGATGCGTAGCCCCATTGATGGCATGCACTTTCCGACTGTGCCATTCACCTTTAAAGGATCTTGATCCAGACCTGTAATCGTATGAAACCCAGTTTCGAGCATGCCATACAACTCAACAAGCTTGGCGCCCGGGATTCTGGACTGAAAATCTTTGATTGTTTCGACCGCCGCCGAAGCGCCTCCGGTCACCATCAACCGTAATGAGGCCATGCCTTGGATACTTAACTCTGGCGTGTTGAGCAAGGCCACGATTGCGGCCGGTGGCGTGGCGATATAACTAATTTTTTCTTTTTCGATCAACTCAAGAATCGCCTTAGGCGAAAATTTTTCGACTAGTACGATGCGACAGCCTGCAATCACCGTTTGCACCAAATTCATGTAGCCCCAATTTAAGCCAACAGGCAAAAATCCGAGCATCACTTCGTTTTCGGTGACAGCCAGTTCGCGATTGAATAAGCCAGCGGTCCAAAGCGTTGTATTGAAACAATGCAAGACACCTTTCGGGTTGCCGGTTGTACCAGAGGTAAAACACATTCGCATGACATCTAACGCAGACATACGCACGCGATTTTCAAGCGCGATTTCGGGGGTTGCATCCACAACTTTGGCGAAGCTCTCAACGCCGGCGCGGTCAACATTGTCGACGCACACAACCAAAGCAAGCGCGGGCAAGCTTGGTCGAAGCTCTTGCACCATATCTAAAAATTTAAACCCTTTAAATTCTTCTGCACAGATATAGGCCTTTGACTCTGAAAAGCGAAGAATATATTCAACCTCGGTTTTTCTGAAGTCAGCACTGATTTTATTGGCGACCGCACCAATCAATTCAAGTGAGAAGAAGACAACGGCAAATTCAATTCGATTCGGCAACTGAAGCGTCACCACATCGCCCTTTTTGACACCTTGTCGACGCAAAAACTCAGCGAACCTTTTTACCTCACTGTATAGACCACCATAGGTGATGCGCCGATGCTCGTCAGCAATCACCTCTCGATCAGGCGACTGCAGCGCGCGCGACTCTAAAATATCGCCAAAGGTTCGTTCGCCCCAATAGCCTAATCCCTCGTAGTGCGCGATCAACTCAGCAGTTGGTGGTCTAGGTATTTGAATCATGCAAGGCTACCTCTCAAAAAGTCACCGATCGCTCAACAGCGCCAACAATTTTGAGCGCTTCAATCATTTACGGTTGTCTTAACGTTTAACCGACTCAAGAAATTTCTCTTGAAAACTTCAATCATTTACGGTTGTCTTAACGTACAACCGACTCAAGAAATTTCTCTTGAAAACTTCAATCATTTACGGTTGTCTTAACGTACAACCGACTCAAGAAATCTCTCTTGAAAACTTCAATCATTTACGGTTGTCTTAACGTTTAACCGACTCAAGAAATCTCTCGGCGTTCAGATGAAACACGTGGTCAAGCACCTCTTGGGTATAACCACATTTCTTCCAGTCGTCAATCAGTCGCTCATAGGTAAAAAGAGGATAATCCGCCCCAAACATGACACGGTCGCGCAATCTGCGCGAGATGTCGTGTTGTAAATCAGGCTGATGATACTTAGGCGACCAGCCGTGCAGTTCGTACCAAATATTGCGTTTGTGTAGCAGTACAGCGAGCGTTTCAGCCTGCCAAGGCCAGCCCGGACGAGCTGCCACGATCGTCATGTCGGGATTTTTTGCTGCCACCTCATCAAGGTGACGCGGGTGACAGTGATCAAGAATGATGCCATTGCCGCCAGGCAACCCTGCCCCAAGTCCTGTTGTCCCAACAAAAATCAATACAGGGATTTTTGCGCTAGTGCACAACTCATAAAAGGGCGCCCAAATTGGGTCAGAGGCGGGCCCGCTTCCCGAGCCCGACACGGCGAAGCCGATGAAGCCTGGCGCCTGATCAATACAACGTCTTAATTCGCGAACCCCTTCAATACCGGTGTGGGGATCGATATGAACCCAATGACCAATAATCTCTTGCGGATGGGCACGCTGCGTTTCAAAACCATAATCATGAATGGCTTTCGCCTGACTTAAAGGAATATATTTTGTATAGCCAAAATCGAGAATCGCCCGAACCCCAGTTTGGCGAAAATAGGCCGCCATTTCAGCCTCGGTATGATAGCTGGGCTGCGAGTTCCAGGTCGCCTTTTGCTGCGCCAACTCAGCCTCGTCTTGCAAGGCATAACCGCGCTTGGTGCCCCAGTGTGAGTGGATATCGATCAATTTCATTTCGTTGCTGCCCCTAGGTAAGATTGCTCAATGCGAACGTCATTTTTGAGTGACTCAGTGGTGCCATGAAAGGCAATACTGCCATTTTGTAAGACATAACAATACTGTGCAAAACGTAATACTTTGCGAGCGTTTTGCTCAGCAATCAAAATTGAAGCGCCTGCCGCATGGATGTCTTTGAGCTTGTCGAGGATCAAGTCAAAAATCTTTGGTGCAAGGCCAAGCGAGGGCTCGTCGAGCAAAAGCAATCTGGGTTTCGACATCAAGGCCCGCCCCACCGCGAGCATCTGCTGCTCGCCACCAGACAAGTAGGCCGCAGCCTGATTCGCGCGCTCGGCCAATACCGGAAACAGATGACAGACGTGAGCCAGACGCTCACGGATGAAGGCGCGGTCTGTTTGCAAAAATGCTCCGAGTTCGAGGTTTTCACGCACGCTCATCGAACCAAACAACAAGCGCCCTTGGGGGACTTGGATCACGCCCTCACCCACGACCCGCTCGGCAGTCATTGCGCCCAGTTCAACGCCGTCAAAAGTGATGCTTCCGCTGTGTACTGGGTTCAAGGCAGAGATTGCGCGTAGTAAGGCACTTTTGCCTGCACCATTCGCGCCCAATATCCCTACCAGACCATGTTCAGGAACGGTTAAAGAGATCTCTTTCAAGACCGGTATGTTTGAGTAACCAGAGGTCAGCGAGTTGATTTCAAGCGTCGGCATCTTCGTCACCTAAATACGCAGCAATGACGACGGGGTCGTTTTGGATCTCGTGCGGAGTCCCCTCAGCGATCACCGCGCCTTGTTGCATGACGGTGACGACATCAGCGAGCGCCATCATCACACGCATGTTGTGCTCAATCACTAACAGCGTCATAGAAAATTGCTCAGCCAATCGTCGCACCGCTTGAATCGCACGATCAGCTTCACTTTCGCTCATGCCAGAGGTCGGCTCATCAAGCAATAATATTTTAGGGCGTGAGGCCAAGGCACGGGCCAGATCCATGCGCTTTAGCAGACCAAAGGGTAGCTCAGAAGCGACCGTATCTTGATAGCCTTCAAGTTCAAATAACTTCAAAATATCTAGCGCATCTTTCCGGTAGGCCAACTCAGTTCGACGCGCAAAGGGGGTGCCAACAGCTGCAGACCATAACGAAACGGGCGCGTGTCTGGCGACTCCAATCATCACGTTCTCTAACACGGTCATATCACCAAAGGCTTCGACATGTTGAAACGTGCGGGCAATCCCTTGTCGACTGAGCTCGTGGGGGGCCAGCCCAGAAACCTCATGACCATCGAGCAAAATGCGACCCTGTTCGATGGGTACGACACCAGAAATCGCGTTCACGGCGGTTGTCTTGCCTGCCCCGTTTGGGCCAATCAAGCCGCGGATTTCTCCGGGCGCAAGCGATAAAGACAGATCGCGCACGGCAATCAGTCCACCAAAACGTACGGCAATTTTTTCAAGCGTTAAGCGAGGTAAGGTCATGATAATTTTTTGCGCCAGACCCGCTTGCGTATTGGGCTCAAGACAAAGCGCTCAAGCGAAGCGGCTAAGCCACGCGGCACAAAGATCAAAAACCCTAAAAGGATGAGCGCATAAATCACGTCACTGTATTCTTTAACGGGTCGTAATAGTTCAGGCAGCGCAGACAACACGGTCGCACCAAGCACAGAACCCATGACCGATCCTAAGCCACCCACCACAATAAAGGTGATTTGCTTAAGCGCCGCCGAGACACCGAATTCATTCGGATCAATAAACCCAACCACTACGGCGAGTAAGCCGCCAGCAAGTCCTGCATAGCCCGCCGCTAGCGCGAAAGCAATCAACTTGACGCGATCTACCGACACACCAAGTGCTTGCGAAGCATGCGGACTGGTGCGGACAGCATTCAGTTCGCGTCCAATCCGCGAGGCCAGCAAATTTCGTGTCACTAAAATCGACAGACCACACACCACCAACACCACCAGATAGATCGAATAATAATTAAGAGGCTGGCCCTCAAAGACAGTAGGTTGCGGGACTTTCAAGCCACGTACCCCGCCTGTCAGCTCGGACATTTCTTCGAGCGTAATCTGCACCAGTTGCAAAAATCCCAAGGTTGCCAAGGCCAGATAGATTCCGCGCAGACGTCTGGTGGGCAGGCTCAACAGGGTGCCAAGACACGCGGCAATCAACACTGCACACGGAATCGCCACCCAGAAGGGTAGCCCTAACACCGAAGTCAGCAGCGACGAAACGTAGGCACCAAGCGCCATAAAAGACGAGTGACAAAGTGAAATTTGCCCAGAGTTGCCAGTCAATA
>JBAWWV010000263.1:0-5614 GCA_037146575.1 Alcaligenaceae bacterium
ACTTAGGCGGGAAGCTTTCGACGGTGAGTGGTTGCATTTGCACAGGCTTGTAATCGAGGCGATTACCCTCTGAATACCAGAGCGTGTGTTTAATCCAATTGTCATCATCGCGCGTTGGATGGTCGTCAAGGGCATGCGCACCACGACTTTCAGTGCGCGCAGCTGCTGAGTGAATCGTTGAACGCGCAACTTCGATCATGTTGCTCAGTTCAAGCGCTTCGATGCGTGCGGTATTGAACACCTTTGACTTGTCGGTGAATGCAATGTTATCGACCTTTTCAGCCAGGGCATCAATCTTTGCGACGCCTTCATTCAGCGAAGCGAGTGTGCGAAACACACCGCAATGCTGTTGCATCGCATTACGAATTTCATTACCCACGACCTGCGTTTTTTCGCCTTTGGTGCGGGTTTCAAGCTTATTGACGCGCTCAAGCGAAAAATCAACGGACTCTTGCGCCAACGGCTGATGGGCGTGTTGACGCTCGGGGTGAGCGGCCACAATGTGATTGCCTGCAGCACGACCAAACACAATCAGATCAAGCAGTGAGTTCGTTCCTAAACGATTTGCACCGTGCACTGAGGTTGCCGAACATTCGCCGATCGCATACAAACCATTCACAACATTGGTTTGCTTGCCATCCCATGATGTGACCTGGCCGTTGTAGTTGCAAGGAATACCACCCATTTGATAATGGATGGTTGGCACAACCGGAATCGGCTCTTTGGTCGCGTCAACGTTTGCAAATTTGTGACCAATTTCAAGAATCGACGGCAACCGCTTGTTGATGACATCTGCACCCAAGTGATCTAGCTTTAGATGCACATAAGCACCCTCTGGGCCACAGCCGCGCCCTTCTTTAATCTCTTGATCCATACAGCGCGAAATAAAATCGCGCGGGGCCAAATCTTTGAGCGTTGGCGCATAGCGTTCCATGAAGCGTTCGCCATCTTTATTGAGCAAAATGCCGCCCTCACCGCGCACCCCCTCAGTAATCAACACACCCGCACCCGCAACGCCGGTTGGGTGAAACTGCCAGAACTCCATATCCATCATGGGAATGCCGGCACGTGCAGCCATTCCCATGCCATCGCCCGTATTAATAAAGGCGTTGGTTGAGGCAGCCCAGATACGACCGGCGCCGCCCGTAGCGATCACCGTGGTCTTGGCTTCAAAGATATAGATCTCACCGGTTTCCATCTCGAGCGCAGTCACGCCCAATACGTCACCGGCCTGATTACGAATCAGATCACGCGCCATCCACTCAACAACGAACTGTGTGCGTGAGGCCCCGTTACGTTGGTACAAGGTATGCAACAACGCATGACCAGTACGATCAGCTGCAGCGCACGCGCGTTGTACTGGTTTTTCGCCAAAGTTCGCGGTATGGCCACCAAACGGACGCTGATAAATCGTACCGTCTGCGTTGCGATCAAAGGGCATACCCATGTGTTCGAGTTCGTACACGGCATTGGGCGCTTCGCGACACATAAATTCAATTGCATCTTGGTCGCCTAGCCAATCAGACCCCTTGACGGTGTCATACATGTGCCAGTACCAATTATCTTCGCTCATGTTGCCTAAAGAGGCGCCAATACCACCCTGCGCCGCCACGGTGTGCGAACGGGTTGGAAACACTTTGGATAAGACTGCAACGGAAAGCCCGGCGTTTGCGAGCTGCAACGAACAACGCATGCCGGCACCGCCGGCCCCCACGACCACCACATCGAACTGACGGCGCGGTAAAGATGATTTGACAGCGACCACGGCTTAGTTTCTCCAGAGGGTGTGTACAAAGTACACGACTGATCCAGCCAACCACAGGATAGTGAGGACCAGTAAAAACAAACGAATACCTACAGGCTTGACATAATCCATCCAGATATCACGTACGCCAATCCAAGCGTGCCAGGCAAGCGAAAACATTGCCATTGATGCCAGGACCTGACCGACCGGTATGCCAAAACAGGTAAAGATGAAGAGATTTTTCCAGCCAGCATAGTTAAAGCCTGACATAGTCAGAATGCCGACGAGCAGCACCAAGGTATAGATCGCCAGGATGATGGCGGTCACGCGCTGGATAATGAATTCACCGGTGCCGTAATGAGCACCGACCACCAAACGCTTGGGGCCAATTTTTTCAATAGGGACCATTACCAGACTCCGAACAATTTAAGACCGAACACAACAGTCAGCGCCAGGCTGACGCCCAACACCACGCTTGCACTTTTTGCTGCAGACTCTTTATCGACGCCAATATGCAAATCGAGTAAGAGGTAGCGTATGCCAGCACAGAAGTGGTGCAAATAGCCCCAGATCAAGCCGAGCAAAATCAGTTTCATCAGCGGGTGACCAGTCACTTTGGCCATAGAAGCGAAGCCAGCCTCTGAGCCAAAACTCATCGCAAACAAAGCGATCAACAAAGGTAGGCACAAAAACAATGCTGCGCCACTGATTCGATGAAGGATCGAAACTTTACCTGCCATCGGCAGACGGTAGTGCATCAAATCAGTCACATTAATATTGCGAAACTGAGGACGCGGCTTTGGGGCTGTGTCAGACATAACGACCTCGACTTAAAAACATTCAATAAGGATAAACACTCTATTTTCGCCGATGTGGGCAATCGGTTCAAATCACACTTTTAGTTCAATTAATTCAAGCTATTACGATAATGATACCGATCAGTCACATAATGACCCATGCGTAATTCTACCGGACGGTCGGCGTAGGTAAACGAAATACGATCCACTTTCAGTATAGGGGTATCTTTCGGCAACAACAGCAAGCCGCTGAGTTCACTGTCAGCATTGACGGCGCGAACTTTCTCTTCAGCACGAACCATGCTGATGCCAAATTCGGTTTCTAAAAAACCATACAACGGGCCGCTGTAGCCGTTTAATAGCTCAGCAGTCAACCCTTTGACCAGTAGGCCCGGTAAAAAAATGTCGTCGACAACGGTTGGCACCGTTGCAAAAGATAACAAACGCCGAATCGCCACCACAGCGTCGCCGGCCTTGAGTTCAAGCGCGCGCGCGATCTCAGCACTTGCACGCACCCGTTTGCAATCGAGAATCTGGCTTTCAGCAGGTTGGGCGTCGCCTTGGTTTGGCGCAAGGCGCAAAAAGCGAAAGCGCACACGAGCCTCGTGGTGCGTCGAAACAAACGTCCCTTTGCCCTGGCGTCGGATTAATAAGTTTTCGCTCGCAAGTTCGTCTACAGCCTTGCGCACCGTACCCTGACTGACTTGAAAGCGCAGCGCTAACTCAGTTTCACTGGGGATGGCTTCGCCGGGCTTCCAGTCGCCGCGGTCAAGCGCCTGCACCAACAAATCTTTAATCTGTCGGTAGAGGGGGCTAAACGCGGCCGCACCTGTCGCACTGGCTGCGGACAAGGGTTTGCGGGCCAAGGCCTCAGACATCGTTAGGGCTATTCAAACGCATCATGACATTGTGTCACAAGACGCCAGGTAAGTCCACGACTCTTGTGTCTTATATAAGATATATGATTGGTTGACTACACATACGATTTGTTCTAGCATCGCCCTCTGAAATTCGGTCTCCCCAATCCTACGGATCGGGTCGAGGCAAAAAAGCTAAACTGCTGGTTAACCAAAGCATTTCAGACCTTTCCCCTTTTGTATCCTAGCAATCTACTCAGCCTTCTCGGAGAAAACTATGTCTAAACCCGCCGTTCGCGTTGCGGTCACCGGTGCTGCCGGTCAAATCGGCTATGCACTTTTGTTTCGTATCGCCTCTGGCGAAATGCTCGGCAAGGACCAGCCTGTCATCTTGCAGCTGCTTGAGATCCCTGACGAGAAAGCACAAAAAGCCCTGAGGGGCGTCATGATGGAACTCGACGATTGCGCCTTTCCCTTGCTGCAATCCATGACAGCGCATGGCGACCCACGTGAAGCGTTTAAAGACGTCGAAGTGGCACTGCTTGTGGGTTCACGCCCACGCGGCCCTGGCATGGAGCGCGCTGACTTGTTGGCTGTGAACGCTGCAATTTTTACGGCCCAAGGCAAAGCCTTGAACGACGTCGCACACCGCAATGTCAAAGTCCTGGTCGTGGGCAATCCAGCCAACACCAATGCTTACATCGCGATGAAGTCGGCTCCTGATCTGCCAGCAAAAAACTTTACCGCCATGCTGCGGCTTGACCATAACCGCGCCTTGTCTCAACTTGCAGCCAAAATGGGCAAACCCGTTGCCGATATTCAAAAATTGGCCGTCTGGGGCAACCATTCGCCTACCATGTACGCCGACTATCGCTTTGCGACCATTGGTGGTCAAAGCGTCGAAAAACTCATCAATGATTCTGTCTGGAATCGTGATGTATTTCTTCCCACCGTTGGTAAGCGCGGTGCGGCAATCATTGAAGCACGTGGTTTGTCTTCTGCAGCCTCAGCAGCGAATGCCGCAATTGATCACATTCGTGACTGGGTGCTTGGCACAAATGGCAAGTGGGTCACCATGGGGATTGCGTCGGATGGCAGCTATGGCATTCCTGAGGGCACTATGTACGGGGTGCCCGTCACCTGCCAGGGTGGCGAATATCAACGCGTAACCGGCCTCGAGATCGACGCCTTCTCACGCGAGCGCATGGATTTAACTTTGAAAGAATTGATCGAAGAACGCGACGCTGTTGCGCATCTGCTGAAGTAATTCGACATGTTCGTGTAAAAATGAACCCCCACAGATACTGTCTGGAGGGTTCATTTTTTTTATCTGTTTTTGGAGAAATGAATGTCTAAACATGCTACCGCTGGCGAACGCTTTCGCGCAGCACTTGCCGCCGAGCAACCCCTGCAAATTATTGGTGCGATCAACGCCCACCACGCCTTGCTGGCCAAACGCGCCGGCTTCAAAGCCATTTATCTATCAGGTGGTGGTGTAGCTGCAGGCTCGTTAGGCTTACCTGACTTGGGCATCAATACGCTTGATGACGTGCTCACCGACGTGCGTCGTATTACCGATGTTTGCGACACGCCTTTGATCGTTGATATTGATACTGGCTTTGGTCCCTCGGCATTTAATATTGCCCGTACCATTCAAAGCCTCACTAAATTCGGTGCAGCCGGTTGCCACATTGAAGATCAGGTTGGCGCTAAACGCTGCGGCCATCGCCCCGGTAAAGAAATCGTTTCGACCGAAGAGATGCGCGATCGCGTCAAAGCCGCTGTCGACGCCCGCACGGACGACAGCTTTTATATCATTGCACGTACCGATGCGATCGCCTCGCACGGCGTAGACGCAGCGATTGAACGCGCGTTAGCCTGTATTGAAGCTGGCGCCGATGCAATCTTTGCCGAAGCCGCTTACGACCTGGCCACCTTTGAAAAATTTGGTAAAGCAGCCGGCGTGCCTTTGTTGGCAAACATCACCGAGTTCGGCAAAACACCTTTATTTAGCGTAGAAGAACTAAAGTCTGCTGGGGTTGGTATGGTGCTGTATCCCTTATCGGCCTTTCGTGCTGCAAATAAAGCGGCAGAAACGGTCTACGAGGCGGTTCGCCGCGACGGACATCAACGCAACGTCATCGACATGATGCAAACACGCGATGAACTCTACGACCGTATTAACTACCACGAGTTTGAAGGCAAACTCGATGTAC
>JBAWWV010000264.1:0-5540 GCA_037146575.1 Alcaligenaceae bacterium
AGTTCGGGTACAACTTGCAGGCGTTCGTCTGACGCGAGCCGCTGCGAGCCCCTTACGCGATGACATCTCAACCGACGAAATCTCGCCTCTGCCGATCATGGTGCATTTCGATGAGGCGCTTGGACGTTACCCGTATACGGGCTACACAGTTGCTGGTCATCAGCCGATTGGCGTTGGGGCCATTCAACAAGCGCAAATCGAGGTGGTGGTAGGCGGCAAACGCTATGGCAAGGGCAGTTCGCGTGAACACAGCCCAGTTGCTGAAAAAGCGGCTGGGGTGCGCTTAATCATCGCCGAAAGTTTTGAACGTATCTATCGACAAAATGCCGATAATCTTGGCCTGTTTACCTCAACCAATTTTGCGTTGCTTGAGCGCATCACGCGTGGCCAGGCGATCGAACTTGAAGAGCTGCTTGAGGGGCGCGATGCCGTTGCCGCAGCGATTTTACGTGCAGGTGGCCTGCTCAACTATGGGCAGGCACGCTTAAAAGCAACGCCTAAAAAAACCCTGGCACTGAAGCAATCGCTGACTCTTTTTGAAAAAATCATTGCGCGGCATTTGCTGTCAACTGAGGACGCGCCGGCTTGGTTGCTGCCCGGTGAAGGCGGTTTTGTGCAGGCCGATCTGCGTTTCATTCATGAGTACTACACAGGGATGTGTGCCCATGCTTTAAACCAGAAATTTGGTCAGGCCTTAGCTTTACACGATTCAGCGAGCATTGTATGTTTCGAAGATCATCTGTCTTACGTCCATCGCAGCCCTGCGCATCTCAAACAGGGCCTAGTCCCCGCCGTCAATCAACTTTCGAAAGCACACCGCGCGTTTGTCACACGACATCATTTGAAAGATCACGGCTACCTGCAGGCGCTTGAGGCGGGCGACGTCAACAACACCGGCTCTGAAGGCATCTCGCACGCCTTGATGGCCGAGAACTATGCCTTACCCGGTCAGTTGATCGCTGGCACCGATTCACACACTCCGCATAGCGGCGCGCTGGGTTGCGTGGCGTTTGGTGTGGGCACCACCGATATGGCCAATGCCTTTGTCACCGGCGCCGTGCGCTTTACCATGCCCGAGAGCTTGCGAATCAATGTGTCGGGCCCTCTACCGCCAGGCGTATCGGCCAAAGATGTGGTCTTGCACTTGCTGGCCGAACCAGGCATTCGGGCCGGCGGTGGCGTGGGCAAGGTCTTTGAATTTGGTGGCGAGGCCGTCAGAACCATGTCAATCGACGAGCGCGCCACCTTGACCAATATGACGGCCGAACTCGGTGGTTTTACTGGGATCGTAGAGCCTGACGAACAAACCGTACGCTTTATCAAAGAGCGCCGAGGCGTTGACGTTGTGCTCGAGTCTTGGATGAAAAGCGATCCAGGCGCTGCCTATGCGCGCACGATCCATATCGATGGCACACGCTTAGTGCCGCTGGTGGCTCGGCCGGGTGACCCGGGTAATGGGGTCGCGCTTGATACGCTTGCCGAGCGCCCCAAGATCGACATCGCCTATGGTGGCTCTTGCACCGCCGGCAAACGCGAAGACTTCGACCAGTATCACGCGGTCTTGGCTTGGGCTGCAAGCAAGGGGCTCAAAGCGGCCGCCGGTGTGACGTTGTTTTTACAAGCCGGCACACAAGGCGTGCGCGACTACTGTGCAGCACAGGGCTACCTCGCGACCTTCGAAGCGGTTGGTGCCGAGTTTTTGCAGCCTGCCTGCGGAGCCTGTGCAAATTGTGGCCCCGGCTCATCGTCTGAAGCCGAGCAGGTGACGGTCAGCGCCATTAATCGTAATTTCCCTGGGCGCTCGGGGCCGGGGCAAGTATGGTTGGCCAGCCCCGCAACGGTCGCAGCCAGCGCCATTGCAGGCAAGTTAGTGTCTTTTGCTGAACTGCAAGCAACCCATTCATCGTGAAGACAGCAACGCCAACGCATCGGTTATCTTATCGCCTAACAGCGCGTAGAACGAAAAAACGGTGAGTGAGCCAGTTTCGTTGGGGCACAGAGCCAAAAGTACGGGTGCTAGACTGAGAAGCTAACCAACTTGCGAGCATGCTCGCGCCCCGTTAGCATTGGGTCTATCCATCATTTACAGGAACAATATCGCATGAGCCAGCTTTTTACCCCCCTCCAAGTCGGCCCACTTAAACTGGCCAATCGCATCATCATTGCCCCGATGTGCCAGTACATGGCCGAAGACGGGCACGTGACTGACTGGCACACGATTCACCTGGGTCAAATGGCGTTATCAGGCGCTGGCCTCTTGATTATTGAAGCCACTGCGGTCGAAGCGGTTGGTCGCATTACCCATGGCTGTGTGGGGTTGTATTCAGATACGCACGAAGCGGCGCTAAAAAAAGTGATCGATTCTGTGCGCAAGTACTCGACCATGCCAATCATGATCCAGCTGGGCCACGCTGGCCGCAAAGCCTCAAGCTATCGTCCCTGGGAGGGTGGCCAGCTGCAAACCCCAGCAGACGGCGGCTGGGAAGTTGCTGGCCCCTCTGCGCTCCCCCAGCTTCCAAACGAAGCGACCCCTAAAGCCTTTGAAAAGGCCGACCTGAAACGTATTCTCCAAGCATTTGTTGAGGCCGCCAAGCGTTCAGTGCGCATCGGTTTTGATGGCATTGAGTTGCATAGCGCCCACGGCTATCTGTTGCATCAGTTTTTATCCCCGATTGCCAACCAACGCACCGACGAGTACGGTGGTTCGCTTGAAAATCGTATGCGGTTTCCGCTTGAAGTCTTCAAGGCCGTGCGCGAGGTCACACCCACCAATGTCTGTTTGGGGCTGCGTATCTCAGGTACAGACTGGGTCGAAGGCGGCTGGACAGCTGAAGACAGCATCGTCTTTGGTCGTGCAATCAAAGCGCTGGGCTGCGACTTTATCGATGTCTCGAGCGGCGGTGTTTCACCCAAGCAGCAAATCACTCTTGGACCAAAGTATCAGGTGCCTCTGGCCACTCAAATCAAAAACGGCACGGGCTTGCTCACGATGGCCGTTGGCTTAATCACTGAGCCCCAAGAGGCGGAAGACATTATTGTGAATGGCGAGGCCGATATGGTGGCGCTCGCGCGTGGCATGCTGTTTGATCCACGCTGGCCCTGGCATGCTGCTGCACACCTTGGCGCACAAGTTCAAGTTGCCAAGCCCTACTGGCGTTCGCAGCCCCGTGGGTTAAGCACCTTGTTTGGCGACATCAAGACGGGCGGTCGCTAACAATCAGCGGCATCGTTCTCACTGAAAATCGTTCGTTGCGCAGGTCGCACGAACGATCGTTTCAGGCGGCAGCGGCGCCTTAATCTCTAAAGTTATTAAACTGCAAAGGCAACTCAACGTCTGCTTTTTTTAGCAGCGCAATAGCGTCTTGCAAATCATCGCGCTTTTTACCTGTGACGCGTAACTTTTCACCGGTAATTTGAGTTTCGACTTTAAGCTTGGCTTCTTTAATCGACGCAATCAATTTTTTAGAAATGGGTTGCTCGATGCCTTGCTTGATTGTCACCTTTTGGCGCGCACCGCCTAAGTTTTCAAGCGGGTCAGCCACATCCAAACACCGCGTATCAATGCCCCGCGCACTTAACCGAGCACGCAAGATATCAAGCATTTGCTTGAGCTGAAAAGCACTGCCCGCGATTTGGGTAACAACAAAGCCTTCAAGTTCAAACTTCGCATCTGTACCTTTGAAATCAAAGCGAGTACTGAGTTCACGATTGGCCTGATCCACTGCATTGGTCAGTTCGTGTTTATCGACTTCAGAAACAACATCAAAAGATGGCATGGCCGTATTCCTAGCAAAAGAATTAAGACACATTTTAGGATACATTGGCCTTAGAATGTCGTGAAGCTCACCACTACCAAGAGATCTCTATGGCCGACTGTGCTGGCGTAATTGCCCAACTGTTCATTTATCCAATCAAATCATGCGCGGGCATTGAGGTCTCGCAGGCACAGCTCACAGCCACGGGCCTAAACATGGATCGCGAATGGATGATCGTCGATCAAGACGGCATGTTTTTAACCCAACGCCAGATCCCGCATATGGTCTGGATCACACCCACACTCACACCTACCGCGCTGACGCTCTCAGCACCCGGGGTTGCTCCCGTCAGCATTACGCTTGAACGGCCTAGCAACCCCAAGACTGTTACCGTCTGGCGTGACACTCTGCTCGGTGACGACCAGGGTGATGAGGCCGCACAATGGCTGGACAGCTATCTTGCTGTGCCGGGTAAGCACTACCGCTTGATACGCTTTTCAAAGCAAGCACGTCGACTCTCGGCGCTTGATTGGACCAAAGGCGTTGAGGCTGTCAACAAGTTTAGTGATGGCTTCGCCGTTCAAGTGGTGACCCAAAGCGCACTCGATGAATTCAATACGCGCTTAAGCACGCAAGGCTATGAGGCCGTTTCGATGTCGCGCTTCAGGCCTAATATTGTGCTGGAACAGCTCGAAGCACACACCGAAGACCACCTGAGTGATCTGACGATCCACACCGCGCTCGGGCAGGCACAACTGCATTTAGTCAAACCCTGCCCGCGTTGTGCGATCCCTGATATCAACCCCCATACGGCGATCTCGTCACCCGAAGTCAATGATACCCTTCGAGGCTATCGCACCTTAGCTCGAGTCGACGGTGCGATCTGCTTTGGCATGAATGGCATTGTTCATTCGGGTGTTGGGCAAACACTCGCAGTTGGCCAACAGGCCGAAGGTAATTTTTCGTTTGACTAGCAGAATGACCGGATGGCGGAGCAATCATCATTGATTCGCTTTGTGCCAAACGACTCAGCTTGCAGGTCAACACCGGACGGTTTGAGAGGGTGTGCTACAGTGAATCGAGCCACTTTCCATTACCTTTTGACCAGCCTCTTTAAGGGTCTCAGATCATGATCATGATGTTGCCCTTTTTAACCACTCTCATCGCGATCGCGCTAAGTATGCGAGGGTTGCGCCAACAAGCGATTGGCGCCTGGGTTGTCTCGTTCATCATTTTTTTGGTCTGGATGAAATATCACATGACCGACACACTTAGTATTTCTCTTTAGGGGTTGGCATGAACAGCCTCACAAACTCGCGCAACAACCTCACCACCACGTTCTCGACCGGGCTCAACCAATTGGCCTTACTCGCAATTTGTGGGTCGCTAATCGCCGCGTTTTATTATCAAATCGCTTTCAACGAACTGCCCTGTCCTCTGTGTCAGTTGCAGCGAGTCGCCCTCACTTTAGCGGGCATTGGGATGATGCTAAATATTCGTTTTGGCCCCTCAAATGTCCACTATGCAATGATTCTGGCCTCGGCCTTGGTTGGCGCCGCGACGTCTTTGCGGCAAGTTCTTTTACATATTGCACCGGGCGATTCAGGCTACGGTTCTGCCTTGTTTGGCTTGCATTTTTATACATGGGGTTTTATCTCTTTTGTCATGACGATCGCTTTTTGCGCCTTGATGCTTTGCATTGATCGCCAACCCGCCAAGCCCTCTCGTCGCAACGCCTCGGGAAAGATCGCAAGCGCTGTCATCATTTTATTTTTGACACTGGGA
>JBAWWV010000265.1:0-5536 GCA_037146575.1 Alcaligenaceae bacterium
CCTTCCATAAAAATGGAGCGCTAGGCATTTCAAACGCCGGCACCATAATATTTAAAGTTGGCATTGAGGGTGTCGAAATATCAAGCGCACCTGATTTAAGCTGCTGCAGCAAATCAACCTCTTTGCCGAGCTGTTCAGACGGGAACACTCGAATATTTAACTGACCATTCGACTTTTTATTGACGTTATTGGCGAACTCTTGGTACAGGTCATAGGCGACCTCGCCTGGGCTATTGGCATGGCCAAAGCGCAAGGTGACTTGGGCTGCAGCGGCTAGCGACAGTGTTGTCAAAGCAGCAGCCACGGCGAATTTTGTAAATGAGCGAGCGATTTTCATAGTTTGTCTCTGCCACGATAGTTTGAATTGAACGTGAACTTAAGTGATCATAGCCACTCAGTATTTTTTTACTAATTCACTGTACTACAAGCGATTCAGATGACGCAAACGATATTTATCGCCGAGGGCGCATCTATTCAAAAACATGCAGCTGCGTTCGATTGCGACCGATAAACTCCCAATCGTAGGTCACCCCTAACCCGGGTCCAGTCGGCACTGACACACAACCATCAGCCCCAACGCATTCGAGCTGATCGGTGTAGCCGCAGGTATAAATCGGCGCCAACGCATTTGGGCAGTCGGGCCCCACTAACGCAACTTCGTAGTAGTTGGTGTTTCGCATCGCTGCCATCAAGTGGCGATGCGCAGGCCCGCTTGCATGAATCTCGCAATCTAGCCCTAGTGACTCTGCCATGTGCGCGATCTTTAGCGAACCCGTAATCCCCATGTCGTATTCTGGGTCGACTCGCAAAAAGTCAGTGCCGCCGGCCAACACGAAGTCAGCTTTGGGCTCAACACCTCGAACATGCTCGGTCATCAACAACGGCGTCTTGAGCATTTCGCGTAAACGCTTGTGTGCAAACGCAGAGACGCCCCCGTCTCGATAAGGGTCTTCGTACCAAAAGTAATTACCTTCATCGCAGGCGCGCCCCACGTACAAAGCGTCCGCAAAGGTTCTGAGCTCACAGGCGGGGTCCAGCATCAAGGTCAAACGATCGCCCATATGCTTGGCCAAATGCAACACGTTGGCCGCCTCTTCACGTGCGTTGCCATCGTTCCAGCCATGCACCTTGAAAGCTCGATAGCCTAACGCATGGCAATGCTCGGCAAAATCAACGAAGGCCTCTTTGCAATCAAGCCCGCCGTTGCGATCTGCATGATACGTACTCGCATAGGCCGGCAAGCGCTTACGGTAGCCACCAAGCAATTCAGTCACCGACGCCCCGTAGTGGCGTCCGGCCCAGTCCCAGAGGGCAATATCCAGGCAGCCATGGCCCATATGATCAAACTGCCGAATGTCACGCTTAAGATCTTCGTAGATGGCGATTCGCTCGCGGGCATCCTTGCCGATGATACGAGGGCAAAGCATCAGTAACTGACCAAGACTCGAACGCGTCGCCACCCACTGGGCAACGTATTCACCCCGCCCGCCATCCGCCGTATGGATCACAATCGCAAACTTAGAGAGACGGACCGTCGAGCCTCGCTTGAACGTGACAGACTGCGCCATCCCTTGGCGCGAGAGGTTTTGAGCATCAAACTCAAATTCGTGCACTTCGACGCGTGTAATGAGGCTCATCTCCGATCCCTTTTTATGTTCGATCGCCTATGTTATCGCTTACACGGACTAAGCTTAGTTTTTTAAAAGAAATTTCTTGCAAAAATAAGGTCGTTGGCTAACATGGCGCTTTGACGTCTTTGCCGCCTCCGCATGAAAACCTTACTTCAAACCTTTACCAATGTACGCCGCGATGAAATTGCGCAAACCTTGGTGGCGGCGCTCTTCTTCTTTTGTGTCTTAACCGCCCTAATGGTGGTGCGCCCGGCCCGCGAGGCGCTTGGTATGCAGCGAGGCATCGAGGCGATTCGGTGGCTGTTTATTGCCACCGTTGTGGTCACCTTTGCCATGAACCCGCTATTCGGTTTCTTGGTGAGTCGTTTCAGACGAATGGTTTTCATCACCGCCACCTACTTGTTCTTTGCCTTTGGCTCGGTCGTGTTCTATTTTTTACTGGTTGTCGCCCCTACCGCCATTGGCGAAACCTCCGGTCAAGTATTTTATGTTTGGTTCAGTGTCTTCAATCTGTTTGCCACGATGCTCTTTTGGGCGCTCATGGCCGATCGTTTTACGCTTGAACAAAGTCAGCGCCTCTTTGGCGCCATTGCTTTGGGCGGCACACTCGGAGCAATCTTTGGGCCTTGGCTGGCAAGCGTTTTAGCCAAACCTCTTGGCACGGCTGCCTTGCTTTTGATTTCGGCCGCCTTTTTAGTCTTAGCCGTCATCGCCGCCTGGTGGTTTAACCGTTTGCAGCCTGCCTCAGGATCTCAGCCCAGCAGCGATCACGAGGTGATTGGTGGCAATGCCTTTGAAGGCTTACTCGCAGTGTTGCGCTCGCCCTATCTTCTAGGTACCGCTGCCTATGTCTTAATCGTCGCAGTGATTGCCACCTTTATTTATTTCACAAGATTACAAATGGTCGCTGCCTTGGGCATTGATACCGACACCAGGACCGCGGCCTTTGCTCGCATCGATCTCATCACACAAATCGCCACCTTTTTCTTGCAAGCGTTAATTACTGGCCATCTGATGAAGCGACTTGGCGTTGCCTTCACCTTGGCGCTCTTGCCCATCACGGTTGCTCTGGGCTTTATTGGTTTAGCCATCGTCGGTTCACTCACCGCCCTAATCGTTCTAGACGCAAGCTTCAGGGCGGTGCAGCGCGGCGTGATGCGACCTGCCCGAGAAACTCTGTTTACGGTGGTGCCACGCAGCGACCGTTACAAGGCAAAGGCGTTTATTGACACCTTTGTGTATCGTAGCGGCGATGTGATCGGTGCTCAAACAGAGGGCTTGCTCAGCAAGCTTGGGATGGGGTTAGCGGGCCTGACCGTTGTGGTCGTTCCGCTTTCAATTATCTGGATTGCACTCGGCCTTTGGCTTGGAGTCGCTCAACATAAATTTCAAGGAAACTCAAAATGACAACACGTCGCGACTTACTTGGTGTGGCCCTGGGCACCGCCGGCTTACTTTCGCTTGGCTCATCACTGGCGCAAGCGCCTGCCACCAAGACGGCTACGCCACTTTTAATGCGTGCCATCCCTAAAACAGGCGAAAGACTTCCACTGATCGGTTTAGGAAGCTCGGCAACTTTCGCTCAGGTTGCACGCAGCGAGGATCACACCGCCTTAAAGTCAGTCTTTGAAAAAATGATTGAACTTGGCGGCACGCTGTTTGATACGGCACCCAGCTATGGCGCATCTGAAGACGTGTCGGGTCGTATTGCGCAAGAGCTCAACATACAAAAAAACTTGTTTTGGGCAACCAAGCTGAATGTCGCAAGAGGCGGCGTCGCCGATGCCACTACAGCGCGCGAGCAACTTGAAACGTCGTTTAAACGTATTGGTAAGCCAGTGATTGATCTGATTCAGATTCACAACATGGGCGATATCAAAACGCAACTACCCATCCTAAAAGAATTTAAACAACAGGGCCGCATCCGTTATTTAGGCGTCACCACCACGTTTGAAAACCAATACGCAGAACTGATTGCCACCATGCGCAGTGAGCCGCTCGATTTCATCGGCACCGATTACGCAATTGACGGTCGCTATGCAGAAGAAGTGATCTTGCCCTTAGCCCAAGAGCGCGGCATTGCCGTGCTTTGCTATGCCCCGTTTGGCCGTACACGGCTATGGAGCCGTGTCGCAGGCCGTACGGTGCCCGAGTGGGCGCGTGAATTTGATGCAACAACCTGGGCGCAATTCTTTTTAAAGTATGTCGCTAGCCACCCTGCGATCACGGTTGTGACCCCTGCGACCAGTCGCCCAGCCAACATGATCGATAACATGGGGGCTGCAACAGGGCGGCTACCTGATGCAGCCCAGCGTAAAAGGATGGTCGAATTTATTGATGGTTTACCAAAAGCCTAACGGCTCAGTTACCCAAATCGTTGATCGAACTCGTCCAAGGCGGGCAAAAGGCGTCGCTGAGGCCTGCCCCGCGCGAGACAGAGATCGTCTGTCGGTGGGTAGCAGACTAAGCTGCCCGAGTGTAAAAATCGAAACAAAGCTATATTAAGACACGAGACAATTCAAGGAGAACTCGCTATGCGTATGAACAACCTAAAAAAACTATGGCGCGAAGGTAAAACAACGGTCGGTGCCTGGCTTTCGATTCCAAGTGGTTTTTCGGCAGAAGTCATGGCCCACACTGGTGTCGACTGGCTTTGCGTAGACATGCAACACGGCTGTATTGATTACTCAGACGTCGTGCCAATGCTTACCGCAATTTCAACGACCAATGTCACCCCCCTAGTTCGTGTGCCATGGAACGAACCTTCAATGATCATGAAGGTGTTGGATGCGGGCGCTTATGGCGTGATCGTGCCCATGGTCAGCAATCGTGAAGAAGCCGAGCGCGCAGTCGCCGCCTGCCGCTATCCACCAACAGGAATGCGCAGCAACGGCCCAAACCGTGCGTTTATGTACAGTGGTGCTGACTACCAAAAACATTCTGACAAAGAAATGCTCTGTATCGTCATGATCGAAACCCCAGAGGGTATCGAGAAGATGGAAGAAATCATTTCAACGCCGGGCCTAGATGGCGCCTACATCGGACCAACCGATTTGGCCTTGGCCTTAGGTTTGCCGCCAGTGATGGATAACGACGAACCCCTGCACGTGGCAACCGTCAATCGCATGCTTGAACTGTGCAAAAAACATAAGGTTGTGGCAGGTATGCACACTGGTAGTTCAAAGTATTCGCAGCGCTATATTGACCAGGGCTTTCAAATGGTGATGCTGGTCAATGATCGCTCAGCCATGTCGGCGTGGGTCAAAGCTGAAGTGGGTCGCTTAACTGGTTGGACACCTGCTGTGCCTAATGCACCGACGGGCAATACTGGCTATTAAGCGCATTGCGTTGGCTAGGATGGGGCCTCCAACAAATAAATAAGCCGCATCATCCTTTTCCCTGCACTATAGTTCGCAGGGGGTGACTGACGCAAAGGTATTACAACGAACAACGTCTATCATCTCAAAATTTCATGCTCTAAAAATGAAAAAGACCTCAAACATTGACAACAATGTTTGAGGTCTTTTTTTATATTGAATCACTTACTTGGCAGACTTCTTGGCGACTTTCTTAGTCGACTTTTTAGCTTTCTTTGCAGCCTTCAAGCTCGCCTCGTACTCAGCAAACACTTTCACTGCAATCAGCATAGCTTCGCGAATTTTAGGAGCGCCGATGTAGCCCATCAGTTGCAGCAACACTTCGCTGATTTCTTCTTGTGTCCAGCCTTGCTTCAGGGCAAAGATCATGTGAATGTGCAGTTCAGCTTCTTGGCCTGTGCAGGCATCCGAGATCATGACCACGAGCGCGCGTGTCTTTAAGTCAAGACCTGGGCGGGACCACAAGGCGCCAAACACCGAGGTTGTTGCCACCTTGCTCGGCGTAGGTTATCCCGCTGCGCATGCGGC
>JBAWWV010000266.1:0-5532 GCA_037146575.1 Alcaligenaceae bacterium
ACAATCACGCCAAACCAAATTGGATCAAAACCGAGTGCTTTAACCAAGGGCAATACGATTGGCACAGTCAAAATCAGGATCGCGATCTGGTCCATCAAGCAACCCAGTATCAAATAGCCAAACAAGATCATCGCCATCACGACCCAACGCGAGACATCAAGTGCACCTATCCATTTGACAAGCTCTTGCGTGGTTTGCGTCAAGGTAAAGAAGTAACCGAAAATATGTGCGCCTAAGATGATCAATACAATCATGCAGCTTGTATGAGCAGAACGCGTCAGGGCATCGGTTGTGCTCTGCAGATTGATTTTTTTTGCTTGACACGCCAATACAAACGCACCAAAGGCACCTAAGCCTGAAGCTTCTGTGGGCGTTGCAATGCCGGTATAGATGAATCCCGTCACGGCCATAAATAAAATCAACATCGGCCAAACGACTTTTAACGACAGTAGCTTGTCTTTGAAACTGTACGACTGACCCAAAGGCGCCCGGCTCGGGTCGCGCCATACCAGGTAATACACCGTTGCCATAATTGCAAAGGTGACCACGATGCCTGGAATGACGCCGCCCACTAACAGTTGACCGATACTGACATCGGCAATGATTCCGTAAAGCACCAAAGCAATACTGGGCGGAATCAACATCGCAAGCGTGCCAGAAATCGCCACGACACCACAGGCCAGTTGCGGCTCGTAACCCTGCTTTAACATCGCTGGAATCGTCGTCGCTGACAATGTCGCGGCAGAAGCAGTACTCGAACCCGAGATCGCACCAAACCCTGCGCCGGCGATCGCGGTGGCCATCCCAAGTCCGCCAGGTACGCGCCCTACCCACGTTGCCGCTGCTTTGAATAAGCTATCGGCCACACCACTCAAGATGACAAATTCAGCCATCAACACAAACATCGGTACTGAGATAAGCTCGTAAGAGCTAGCCGCCGAGAAGGGTGTGGTCTGCAACACGCCCAGCACCATACTCAGACCGCCAAGCGACCATAGCCCAACCGCTCCAGCCACCGCAAGCGAAAGCGCGACCGGACAGCCAAGTGCGAGCAAGGCCAAGAGAAGCAGCACAATAAAGATTGTCAGCATTACAGGGTCTCCTCAGAGCCCGCAACGGGGGGCAACGCGATCACTGACCGACTTTGCATCAACGATAGACCATGACCGATGAATCTAAAAAGCATCCGCAAGAGCATCAACCCACAACCGAGGGGTACGGCAGCGTAAGATACCCAGGTCGGCCAGGCGATACCGCCCGCCATGACATCGCCGCCGATAAAGCTTTCATACGTTCGGATGATCGACACGTAAAAGATACCGACAAATACCAGACTGGCACAGCCATACGCAACACATTCAGCCAAATGACGAAGAGAAGATGGCATGTAATTATGTAGGATGTCGACACTGACGTGCCCGTTATTGTTCAAGGTATCAGACAGTGCAAAAAAGAATAATCCCACCATCAAATAAAGTGAAATCAACTCATACGACCACGCGAGAGGTGCATTAAAAAAGTAGCGTAAGAAAACGTCGCAGACCACGACGAGCATGATTGCAAAGAGCATCAGAGCTGCGATTTTGTTTAAAAATCGCTCACAGCTGCTAATCACCTGATGGATTCGTTCAATCATTGCTGCGCTCCTATTAAAAATTATTGTTCGGTGGTGCTGTGCCTAATCTATTACTGGATGGTGCTTGCTGTGCCTACTCTAATTCTGTACTTCATACGCTTGCCGATCAAGACTCTCGCGGTGATTTGGATGAGAGATCGCAATCATTCGCCGCATCCGCTCTTTCAGTGTTTGGCCTTTTAATTGTGCAGCGCCCCACTCGGTCACAATCACATCTGCATCAGTGCGCAGACTGGTGACGTTGCCCGATGCAATGCGCGCGACAATGCGACTATGTTGCGCATCTTTAGTCGCCGAGGGCAACGCAACAATCGAGCGTCCGTTTTTTGCTAATTGCGCACCGCGCGTAAAGTCAACCTGACCTCCGGTTGCACCCACATATTGTCCATTTACGATTTCGGCGTTCACTTGTCCAGTCAAATCAACTTCTACCGCAGAATTGACGGCTACAAAGTTATCTAGCTGGGCAATCACCGATGCCGCATGCGTGTGGCTGTACGGGCGCAGATTGAGCTGACGGTTTTTATGCGCATATTCATAGAGACGCTGAGTCCCCATCAGCACACCAGCAGTCGTTAGACCTTGATCGATATTCTTGAATGCGTTTGTGACTGCACCACACTGCACAAGATCTGCACCAACATCGCCTAACATCCCTGTATGAATACCAAGATCGCGTCGATCTTTCAGTGACTGAAGAATCGCCTCAGGGATGACGCCCACCCCCATTTCAAGCACGCTACGGTCATGAATAAAGGCAGAGGCATGTTGCGCAATTTTTTCTTCTGTGTCTTGCACACGTCCAGGATGCAATTCAACCAGAGCGCGATCTGAGGGGACGAAAGCGTCAATACGAAGGCCTGCTAATTCATCACTCGTGTAGGTCCACGGCATCTGCTGATTCACTTCCGCGATTACCACGCGTGCGCGCTTTGCCGCTGCAACCAGATAATCATTGGCAATGCCAAGGCTGCGCTGACCGTTTGGCCCTTCTGAGCTGAGGTGCAAAAAAACGACGTCAACGGGGATTGTGCCTTCTTGGATCAAACCATGCATTTGTGAACAATGGCTGGGGATCACCTCAAGCACCCCTGCAGCGATCAAGCGACGGTTCTCACCAATCCCGCAGTAACTCAGCATGTCCACGTAATCGCAGTGCTCTGGCTGCAAGGTGGGGGTATAAGTCGGCCCGATAAATACAGAGATGCGACCAATCGCTTGTCGCTGCGACACTAGAGCCTCGGTTAAGGTGAGCGGCTCGGCCGTACATTGATTCCACCACACCGTGTCACCTGGCCGAATCCAGCGGGATAAGTCAATTGCGGCGCTCGGTTCAGCCATGACTCAGTCGACCATCCACCGCTGGAGCTGAACTCATGGCGCTTTCGCACATACGGTCGCACCCTGCTCAATCAAGCTCACAATTTCGGCGTCGCTGTAGCCCAGTTCACTCAACACCTCTCGACTATGTTGCCCAAATTGTGGCGCGGGCCTTCCGGCCACGGGCTGCGAATCAGACCATTGGGTTGGCACATCGACACGACGTACACGCCCCTCGGTAGGATGCTCATCCCACTTAAATAAACCAACTTCTTTAAGGTGCGGATCATCAAAGATTGTCTCAAGCGTATGAAGCGGCATGCACGGAACGTCCGCTCGAGTGAGCAGTGTTAACCACTCTTCGGTGCTACGCTCTAAAAATATTTTTGCCGCCATGCCCTGTAGTGCATTGATGTGCTGTGTGCGGGTATTGAGATCGACAAATCTTGGATCGTTTTGAAAGATCGTTAAACGATCAATCGCCGCAAAGAAAGACTCCCACTGCTTGTTGGTATAAATCACGGCGCACACGTAGCCGTTTGAAGTTTTGTAGGGGCGACGTTCTGGCGCCAGCAGCCGCGGATACCCTACTGGTCCATTGGGTGGATCAAACGTTTGCCCGGCAATGTGATCACTCAGCAAATGGCTTAGCATCGTCTCGAACATCGGAATGTCGATACGCTGGCCTCGCCCTGTTTTTTCGCGATGAAATAACGCAGCACACACAGATGTCACGGCATACAGGCCGACAGTTCGGTCGACAATATTTGAAGGCACATAACGCGGAACATCAGAGCCTGCCTGCAGAATCAAAGATGGCAGACCGATTGCACCTTGTATCAGATCATCGAAGGCGGGTTTATTTCCATATTGACCATTTTGACCAAAGCCGAAGGTACCCACATACAGAATTTTAGGGTTGATCTTTTTAACTTCGTCATAACCTAGCCCGAGTCGACTCATGGCTTGAGGACGGACGTTATACAGCAACACATCGGCGGTTGCGATGAGTTTGAGGGCAGCTTCTAGACCCGCCGGTTTTTTGGCATCCAACACGACACCGCGCTTGCTACGATTCACATGCAGGTAGAGCGCACCCATTCGAGGATGCTGCATGGGCCCGAGATCACGCACCAAGTCTCCTTGTGGCGACTCGACCTTGATCACATCAGCCCCCATATCACCCATCAACTGAGCGGCGTAGGGCCCCATCAATACTGTCGTCATATCAATGACACGTACTCCAACTAAAGGGCCACTCATTCGGATGATCTCCTGTCTGTATTCAGTTCGCTGCGAATTTCAGCACTGTGTTCACCCAGTTGAGGGGCTAAACGACGAATCGACCCAGGCGTGCGTGAAAACTGCACGGCCATTCCCGGCATTTTGATTTCACCTTCGGTCGGATGTATGGCTGTATGAAAAAAATCAATTGCCCGCAGGTGAGGATCTTCTAATAAGTCTTCGAGTGAGCAAACAGCGGTCACAGGAATATCTGCAGCCTGAAGCGTCGTGACCCAATGCTCGGTCGAGCACTGTGCCACAGTTGTTTCTAAAATCTCGTACATCTCGTCAATATTGACGGCGCGTTGCGAAGGATTCATAAACCGCGGATCGTGGGCATCCTCGTCACGTCCTGCGAGCTCAAAAAATCGGCGCCATTGTTCTGTGGTGTAAGGCAGCAAGCCAATGTACCCGTCAGACGTACGATAGGGTTTTCTGAATTTCGACAAGATTCGGCCATAACCCATCGACGCTTCAGAGTCTTTAAAACTTGCACCCGCCATGTGTTCAATCAGATTAAATGCAACCATGGTTTCAAACATCGGCACTTCGATGGCCTGGCCTTGGTTCGATTTTTCGCGTTCATAAAGAGCCATGACGATGGCGTTGACTGTGGTTAAACCAGACACCTTGTCGGCAACGATCGAATTCACGTAGGCCGGCGCTTGGTCTGCGCCTCTGCCTTGAACATTCGCTAACCCACTCATCGCCTGAATAATGTCATCAAAAGCCGGGCGTCCGGCGTATGGGCCCTTTTCTGAAAACCCATAAGCGCCACAATAAATCAGTCGGGCATTCGTTTGTTTTAACGCTTCGTAATCCAATCCCAGGCGGCGCATCGCTTTGGGTCGAATGCTATAGACCAGAACATCGGCTCGCTCGATAAGTTTTTTTAAGACGCCTAAATCATCCGCTTTTTTCAAATCCAGCACGATGCTGCGCTTATTGCGATTCAATTGAACAAAAGCAGCGCTCATTCCGGCGTGCACAGACGGGGTCGTGTAACGAAAAATGTCGCCGTCGGTCGTTTCGACTTTAATAACTTCAGCGCCCATGTCCCCTAAAGTTTGAGTCGCGTACGGACCCATCCCAACCGAGGTCAAGTCAACCACATGAACGCCGACAAGCGGGCCTGACATCGATATTCGCCTTAGGTCTTAATTCAGTTGCGTCGCTGCAGCAATTTTTTTGGCCAACCGGAGATGCGGGGTATCGAGCATTTTGCCGTCTAGTGTGGCCACGCCCAAGCTGGTGTTTGCGGCAAAGGCAGCAATCACTCGTTGCGCCCACTC
>JBAWWV010000267.1:0-5461 GCA_037146575.1 Alcaligenaceae bacterium
CTTACGAATTTGATGGAGAATGAAGATGACAACAATCGTTGAAGGCCGTGTCTGGAAGTTCGGCGACAACATTAATACAGATTTAATCTACCCAAATACTGCCTTTCGTGCGCCAGAAAAAGAGCAGCATCGTCTGACCTTTAGCAGCAATCGACCTGGCTGGGTAGATTTAGTCAAACCAGGTGACTTAATTGTGGGGGGCAAGAATTTTGGGATGGGTTCAGGGCGCCCATCAGGCAAGCAATTTGTTGAATGCGGCATTCGTGGTGTGGTCTCTGAGACACTAAACGGCTTATGCTTGCGTAACTGTGTCGTAGCAGGCCTACCTGCGACCGAATGCACAGGCGTCGTTGACCTCTTTACCGAGGGTGATATGGGTCGCTTTGATTTCAACTCTGGCCTGATCACCAACCTGACAACTGGCAAATCACTGCAAGGCGCGCCGATGGCCCCCCTCTTGCTTGAGACTGTCGAGGCCGGTGGAGTACTACCGATGTTGGTGCGAGAGGGTTATGTCGAAGAGGTCGCTTATGTAGCATCATCGGTTTAAATCGTTGTGTCGGATTACTGCTGAATCATCTTAAGATCTTTTGAAATCAATAAATTTTTTGCGTACTCACCGTCGATAATCTTGCGCATCGCAGGCGCCTTGCGCAGGGTTGCTTCCATACCTACCGATTGAAGGTACTCCTTAACTGAAGGCGTAGCGGCCGCTTCTTGAAAGATGGATTCTAACTTAGCTACGATAGCAACTGGCGTGTCTGCGGGAGCGATGATGCCGTACCAAATATAACTTGCAGCGTCTGGCACACCCATCGCACTCATTCCGGATGCTTGGGGCACCGCTGCATTGTCTTCGGCCGAGCTTACCAGTAAGCACTTGGCCGCCCCCGAATCCATCGAGCCTTTGACTGCAAGGGCCGATGAACCGGTATAAATATCAACCGAACCACTCAGAAATCCCTGCAGGTTCGCGGGCGTACTGTTAAACGGAATCAAACGTGCACTCACGTCCAGACTTTTAAAAACTCGAGTGACTCCAAAGTGGATTGAACCACCATAGCCATCGGTTGTACCGTACGTGTATTTGTCAGGATTGGCACGTAATTGCGCAACAAATTCTTTGCCATTCGTTGCGGGGAAATCCTTGCGCACGCAGAACACAATAGGCGCTGAACTGATCTGGATAACAGGATCATATGACGTCGGCTTGTAAGGCACAGGTACCATTAGCGGCGCCATGGTAAGGGGACCATTCCAAACGCCACCGAGTGTGTAGCCATCAGGCTTGGCATGCGTCACGAACGTCGTTCCCATGGTGGCACTCGCGCCCGGCTTGTTCATCACAATAAAAATATTTCCGGTAATTGCTTGGGCCGCCAATGCAAGCTTACGAAAAAGCACGTCAGAACTGCCACCAGGCTGGGCTGGTACAACAACTGTTATCGGTCGATCGGGAAAACCTTCTTGCGCTACCGAGGTATCACTCAAATAAAGGCATATTGCTGCAGTCGCGAAGGTTCGTGCAAAAAAAGATGAGCGCAAGCGATAGCCGTTGACCTTAACAGGCAATACAGAAATTCGTCTGGAGTTTCGCAAACTGACATTACACAGATCGGGAAGAATAGCGCGGTTAACCTGCGCGGTCGTGATGAGTAGGCTTTTAAGTTTCATCTTGTCGTCTCCAAGTACGATCTAAAGCGTTAGATGCACGATTGACATCATTAATATTTCTAACAAAGTGTCTTCTGAATAATTTTTTTTAACAACGGCTCGTGATGAAACTTTGCTTTGCGCCGTACAAGACCTTATAGAAGTTAGTGTCGAGTATAGTATGAGTGACGGCTCGGTAGGCGATATCTTGCCAGAACGCCATCACCATTTGCTAGCGAGTTAATTTTCTAACAAAGCTTTTTCGGTCTTTCCAATACAGATTTAAATTTGGTCTTTGTAGTTTTAAGCAGTCTTGTAAAAATTTGAGAATAACAAATAAAAAAATGAGAGAGGTCAATATGTTACGTCGTACTCCATTCTTTAAAAGTAGTTTTCTTGCTTTAGCATTAGTCCTTGGCTTGGCATCTTCAGCAAGCCATGCGCAAACGCCTGCCGCACCAACTCCGTCTGCCGTTCAGAGCTGTTCTTTAGGTACTTTGCATCTTGAAAGCGGCGAAACAATTCCAAACTTCAAGATGTCTTACATCACCTTTGGGTCACTCAACGAAAAGAAAAGCAATGCAATCTTATCGCTGCACGGCCTGCAAGGTAACCGCAATAGTCAAACGATCTGGACGGGCTCTGGAAATGCCTTTGATAGTGATCGCTATTTTGTCATTCAACCTGACACACTAGGAGTTGCCTCTGTTGATCCCAATGCAACGACTTCGGCTACGCGCTCGGGTTTGAATATGAAGTTTCCGCGCTTCAATATCCGCGACATGGTGAACGCTGAGCATCGTATGCTAACTGAGTGCTTAGGAATCAAACATCTTGTGGCGGTGGGAGGGATTTCAATGGGCGGAATCGAAACTCTTCAATGGATTGTCAGCTATCCAGACTTTATGGATGCTGCCTTCCCGATGGTACCGATGGCACATGCTAATCGCCAAGGTAATTTTATTTGGGAAAGCGTGCGTCAAGTGGTGATGAGCGATCCTAAGTGGGGCAACGGCGATTACGCAAAAGGTGACGGACCGAAAAACGGTATTGCGATCGGACTGCAAATACAAAGCGCTTTCGGCGTATCACCTGCAGGCTACGACGCACTGTATGAAACGGCTGAGCAGGTCCGCGCAATGTTTAATTCGGATGTCAAACGTCTGTCAGCATCTATCGACGCGCGCGACTGGATCTATCGTAGTTGGGCAATCGATAGTCATGACATCAGCCAGACCGCCAACTTCAAGGGCGACCTAAAAGCAGCAGCACGCGCAGTGCGAGCCCGTGTGATTTTGTTTCCTAATTGTCAGGATCAACTTCACCCCCCTCGTGAAGGAGGCATACTTGAGGTCACTAAATATATTCCTCAGGTGAAGCTTGTAGATTTAGATGATATCGGTGGTCATCGAGGAGCTTTTACGACAAGAACGCAAGCGATGTTTACCGCCGAAGTACACGCGTTGTTTAAACGTCTGGAAGACGGACGTGCGGGGATGAGTGGCCCGCAATTTCCACGCGCCTTTAGTAGAGAGGATTTCTGCCCTCGATAGTTAGGACATGCGGTCAAAGGCGAGATCTAGGCAAAAACAACTCACTCATTTAACATCGACACGAATCGGTATTGAACAGGCTAAAACATTATGAAAATCGGACGTTATCGCGGTACCAACGGCATTGAACGACTCGGCGTTGCGGTCAATCACGGCGACGAACTTAAAGTGCTTGACTTACAAGCGGCCGCCCAGGCGCACGCGCAGTATTCACAGTTTCCGGTCACGATGGATGCCTTTATGGCGGCGGGCGCGCGTGCTTTGCAAGAGGGTTATCAAATTATTGAATGGGCGACTCGTCAAGGAGGTTCAGATTTATGGATGCCTGAAGCGACGACGCCGTGGATGATCCCTCTGAACGTACGTAACTGCATCGCGGGCGGCCGAAACTTCGCCGCACACCGTGCTGAAACACTTGAGTACTGGACCAAACAGGGTGCAAAACTGCATAGTGAGATTCCGATGGGCTTCATCAAGCTCGCAAGCAGCATGGTGGCGACACGCTCAACCGTGCACAGACCCGAGGACTGCCAATGGTTTGATTATGAGGTTGAGGCGACCGCGGTGATCGGTTCGGCCGCCACGAATGTGAATGAAGAAGATGGTCTGAAAGCGATTTTTGGTTATACCATTTTGAACGACTTATCTGCGCGCGAAATGCAGCGCAAAGAAATGGCGAATCAATCGATTCTTTTAGGTAAAAATTACCCAGAGCTTGGCCCACTCGGGCCTTGGATTTTGACTGCTGATGAGGTTCCAGATCCATCCCAGTTGACAGTCAAACTCACCGTCAATGGCGAGGTTCGACAAGAAGCAAGCTGTACCGACTTAATCTTTTCGTTTCCAGCGTTGGTCTCGCATTGGTCAAGGCTGGGGTTAGATCGAGGCGACTTAATTACGGTGGGGTCACCCGAAGGGGTTGCGATTGGTCGCCCAGATCCGATGGCCTTTTACCTGCAATCTGGTGATGTTGTACGCGCCGAGGTCGCGCAAATCGGCGTACTCGAAACCTACATCGCATAGTGTGTCTTGAAGACTGGTTGATGAACTTGAAGACGCGCTCGAGTACTTCGACAACACGATCCTAAAGATACGATCGGTTAACGTCGAAAACGTCATTTAAAAGACGCGATCGATCAATTTAAAGCAGCTGCCTCACAGGCTCGCTTGGTAAACAAAAAATGGGCTAAGAGTCAACTGACTATTAGCCCATTTTTTATAATCCCTGCTTTTGTAAAGTCTCGATGATGGGGTTCCATTTTTTGCTTTCTGACTCCATGAAGTCTCTGAAACTTTCTGGAGTACCCCCAGCAATATTCAACCCCATGCCAGTGAATCGTTCGATTAAATCAGGCGCTTGTAAAGCGTCGTTGACTGATTGATTCAGTCGCTTCACAACGGCGTCCGGTGTTTTTGCCGGCGCTATCACCCCAGCCCAAGGAAACGAGGCATAACCTGGGACACCAGCCTCTTCAATTGTTGGCCAGTCTGGAAATGCCTTCAAACGCGTATCTGTTGTAATCCCTAGCGCACGCAGTCGGCCGCTTTGAATGAACGGAACTCCAGCCTGAGGGACATCAAACAGTAAATCGATGCGCCCGCCCACTAAATCTTGCAGCGCAGGAGCCCCGCCTTTGTATGGCACGTTCGTCATTCTTACTTTAGCCATATTCTGAAACAACGCTGCCCCTAGATAATTTGACGTGCCGACGCCTGAAGAGCCGAACGTCAGCTTATTTGGATTTGCTTGCGCGTATTGAATTAACTCTTTGATGCTCTTGATGGGCAAATCATCACGGATTAACAGAACGTGAGCCACCTTAACGACTAAGGCGACAGGCGCAAAATCCTTTAAGGGCTGATAGCGAGACTCAGTGAAGTAATAAGGCGCAGTTAAAAACGCCGAGATCACGCACAAGAGCGTGTAGCCATCCGGCGCAGCGTTCGCGACATAGTTCGACGCCACGGTGGTACCTGCACCTGGCTTGGTTTCGACGATCACAGACTGACCGAGCGACACTTGCATTTTGTCTGCAAGTTGGCGACAGATGACTTCAGTCGCCCCGGGTGACGGCACAAGCAAGCGGATTGGCTTAGTCGGAAAAGTCTGAGCACTGCAGGCGACCGTCAGTCCAACAGTCAGAGCAAGTGTGCTCAAGCACCGACCAAGCAGGTTTGTCTTTTTTTTCTGATTCATCGTTCTATCCATAAAAACAACACCAGCGTTTTGCGTGATGACTTTTTCTAACCACACA
>JBAWWV010000268.1:0-5458 GCA_037146575.1 Alcaligenaceae bacterium
GATAGACACAAGGCAAATTATTTTGTTGCGCGATCTCTTGCGCACGCAAATGTTTTTTGACGGTTAAGGGGTAATACGTGCCTCCCTTCGCCGTCGCGACGTTGCATACGATGACACACTCAACACCCGAGATGCGTCCGATGCCTGTGATCAGACCCGCGCCAGGAGACTCACCGTCATACAGACCTTGTGCAGCTAGCGGCGAGAGCTCTAAGAATGGTGTTCCGGGGTCAAGCAACTGCTCGACGCGATCGCGCGGCAGCAGCTTGCCGCGACTCACGTGCTTTTGACGTGCTTGCTCAGAACCGCCTAAGGCGGTTTGTTCTAGGTGCTTTTGTAACTCATCAATCTGCGCCTGCATCGCCAACGCGTTTTGCGCAAACTCTGGCGAACGCGTGTTAATCAGGGATTCGATTTTTGGCATGTCTCTCGACCTTTGACCTTTTCTGTTGTGCTTTAAATTGTTTCGTTAAAGAGCTCGCGCCCGATCAACATGCGACGAATTTCGCTGGTGCCGGCACCAATTTCGTAGAGTTTAGCGTCGCGCCAATAACGGCCTAACGGATAATCATTGATGTAACCATTGCCGCCAAAGATTTGTATCCCCTCACCCGCCATCCACGTCGCTTTTTCAGCGCAGTACAAAATGACCGCGGCGCAGTCTTTGCGGATTTGACGGACGTGCTGCGTGCCGAGCTTGTCAAGATTTTTGCCAACCGTATAGCAGTAGGCACGGCACGCCTGCTGCGTGGTGTACATGTCAGCGACTTTGCCTTGAATCAGTTGAAACTCACCAATCGACTGACCAAACTGCTTACGATCATGGATATAAGGGATGACCTGGTCCATCACCGCCTGCATGATGCCCAGAGGGCCCGCCGCCAACACGGCACGTTCGTAGTCGAGTCCGCTCATCAATACCCGTACGCCACCGTTGACTTCGCCCAACACATGGTCACCCGGGATCAAACAGTCTTCAAACAAGAGTTCACCGGTGTGACTGCCACGCATGCCAAGTTTGTCGAGTTGTTGCGCGATACTGAAGCCGGACATCCCTTTTTCGACTAAAAATGCCGTGACGCCCCGCGCGTTCGCCTCAGGGTCTGTTTTGGCGTACACCACCAGCGTATCGGCATCGGGGCCGTTGGTAATCCACATTTTTGTGCCGTTCAAGACATAGTCCGAGCCCTTGGGTGTCGCCCGCAGCTTCATGCTCACCACATCCGAGCCGGCGCCGGGCTCACTCATCGCGAGCGCCCCAATGTGCTCACCCGTCAACAACTTGGGCAAATATTTTGTCTTTTGCGCCGCGCTGCCATTGCGATGGATTTGGTTCACACACAGATTGGAATGCGCGCCATACGACAGACCAATCGACGCACTCGCGCGCGAGATTTCTTCCATGACGATCATATGCGCGAGGTAGCCCATATTGGTGCCACCATACTCTTCGCTAACGGTCATCCCCATCAGCCCGAGCTCACCCATTTTTTGCCATAAGTGCATCGGAAACTGATCCTCACGATCGGTTTGCGCGGCCAAGGGTGCGATCTCGTGCTGAGCAAAATTCTGCACCGCTTCACGCAACATATCGATGTCTTCACCCAATTCAAAGTTCAAGCCTGGCAAGTGCACTGTCATCTCCTGTCCGAATCATCTAGTTTACGTTTACGCAAACGTCTTTGCACATTATGATGCTCTGATCATGCCGTCAAGCCCGGAGACAAAGTACAGATGAACCACCTTGAGCAGCAACTGCAATATCCCTTTGGTGACGCACTACCCGGCGAGGGGGTCACCCTCGAAGTCGCTCCCGGCGTACGCTGGCTCAGAATGCCACTTCCGTTCGCGCTCGATCACATCAATCTATGGCTGTTGCGAGACAAGATCGACGGCAAAGAAGGGTGGACCATCGTCGATTGCGGCATCAGCAACGACGAAACTAAAGCACTCTGGGACGACCTTTTTCGCACCCAGCTCGAGGGCCTACCTGTGCTGCGACTGCTCGTCACGCACATGCACCCCGATCACATCGGCCTAGCCTATTGGTTATGCGAGCGTTGGAACATCCCGATGCACATTAGCATGACCGACTACATGGCCGCTCAGGCCTGGTCTGCACGCACAGACGGCGGGGCCACAGGCGGCGAACGCGCCGCGCAACACCTGATGAGCCACGGCATGGTTGACCCAGACTCGCTTCAACAAATTCGCGAGCGCTCGTCGCATTATCCAGGGCTCGTCCCCCGTGTACCGCCCGCGTTTGTCCGGATGATGAACGGTACAACATTTCGCATCAACGGCCACCTCTGGACCGCCATCGCAGGCTATGGCCACGCGCCAGAACACATGTCACTGTATTGCGACGACAAAAAGGTTTTAATTTCAGGTGACATGGTGTTGCCTCGCATCTCAACCAATATCAGCGTGTTTGATTACGAACCCATGGGCAACCCACTGCCCCTTTATCTAAACTCCCTACACGCTTACGATCACCTGCCAGACGACACCTTAGTCTTGCCCTCGCACGGGCGCCCCTTCAAAGGCTTACACGTACGCATCGCGCAGCAACACACGCATCACGCCGACCGCTTGGCAGAGGTCTATACCGCCTGCGCCGTACCTCAATCGACAACCGACATTTTGCCCCTGATGTTTAAGCGCAAGCTCGATCTGCACCAAACAACGTTTGCGATGGGCGAAGCGGCCGCACATTTACATGCCCTATATTATGAAAACAAACTAAACCGCGAACTCTGCGCAGATGGCATCATACGGTTTACTCAAAACGCCTAAGCCTCTTGCTTGACCTTGATTAAGGATTTATCTTGACCACTCACCATTTGGATACGCGCCTCCTGCATATTGGCGCCGCCGAGTTTGATCCTAAAACCGGCACAGCGCCGGTCAGTATTCCCGCGATTCGCACCAGCACCGTTCGTTTTAAAAATCTCGAAGTACTCGACCGTGCTCTCACCAAGCGTGCGGCCGGCGAGCGCGTCGTCACCTATGGCATCGCTGGGCTCGACACTCACCGCGCACTTGAAGAGGTCTTCATGCAGCTTGAGGGAGGCAACTACTGCGCGTTGGCGCCCTCAGGCCTTTCAGCTATCAGCATCGCGTTTTTGGCTCTGCTCAGCACGGGCGACCATATGCTTGTGTCCGACTGCGTCTATGGCCCCGTGCGGACTGTCGATCAAACCTTGTTAAGCCGTCTAGGTATCACGATCACTTATTTTTCAAGCCAAGATCAAATCTCTGAACTCGTGCAACCCAACACCAAAATGATTTACGTTGAGTCGCCCGGTTCGTTGCTGTTTGAGATGCTCGATATGCCCGCGCTATCAAAGATCGCGCAGCACCATGGCTTAATTTTGGCGACCGACAACACTTGGGGCTCGGGCTATATTTATAAGCCGCTTACGCTCGGTGCAGATGTCTCGGTCGTGGCAGGTACCAAATATATTGCGGGCCACTCAGATGTCATGCTGGGTGCCATTATTGTCAAAGACGAAAAAATTGCGGCGCGTATTCACGCGACCCAATATGCTCTGGGCAACTCGCTAAGCGCAGACGACGCGTGGCTGTCGTTGCGTGGTGTCAAAACAATGGCGGTGCGCATGGCCCAACATGCGCGCAACACCCGCGAGGTCAGCGAATTTTTAGATTCTCGTCCCGAAGTTGTGCGCATCTTTGATCCCGCTTGGCATAAAGATCCGGGCCATGCGTTGTGGCAGCGCGACTGCACCGGTGCAAACGGCATGTTGGCGATCGAATTAAATTGCCCTGCGCTTGCCGCCAAATCCTTTGTCGACGCCTTGACTTTGTTCGGTATTGGGTTTTCATGGGGCGGCTTTGAAAGTCTTGTGCAGTGGGTCAACCCAGCGGTACTTGCAAACCACGCTTACTGGAAAGGCAAAGACCATGCCTTGATTCGCCTGCACATTGGCCTTGAGTCACCACTTGATCTGATTGAAGACCTGACTCAGGCTTTTGGAAAAATTCAACGCAATTAACAAATTATCTTTGTGCCGCTTGGGCGAGAGTGTTATGCACGCATCGAACCTCTCAAGCACGCTATGCTTAACGTTTTATAAAAGGATTTTTTATGAGTTCACCTAAAGGCTACGTGTTCGTTGAGCTGGTCGTACGCGATTCAGAAAACTTTAAAAATCAATATCAAGTCCGCTCAACGGCTGCAGTCGCTGAGTTCGGCGGCAAATTTTTGGTGCGTGGCGGCGCCGTGTCAATTAAAACTGGCCCGTCTGACGAGCGTCGCCGTGTCTTGATCGAATTCGAAAGCTACGAAAAGGCGTTAGCCTGGTACGACTCACCTCTGTCACAAGAGGCAAAAACGTATCGCGATCAGTTTGCCCACGTCATCACGTTTTATGTAATTCAAGGCGCGTAAGCTTATTTTGCGCGAACCTGTCTGATTAAACTGTCTGTGACGTCAATCGTTTCTTGGTAACCACCAGCCTCTGAGGGCGACGTTAAAAAGCGGCCACCCACAGCCATTGAGGGTGTGCCCTGAACCTTATATGCTCCCACGAGTTGATCGGCACGGCCGCTTTTTGACACCACTCCAAACGATTCATACACACTTTCAAATTTTGCGCGATCAACCCCCTGCGAGGCGACCCAAGCCACGATATCTGGCTTGGTAAACAGGCGCTTTTTTTCTTCGTGGATCGCGTTAAAAATCTTGCCATGCAAATCTAAGCGGTCGAGTGCTTCAAGCGAATAAAACAATTGCTGCAACGGCTTCATGCTGGCATTAAAGGCCACGGGCACGCGTTTCACGACAACATCAGACGGAACTTTTTTTATCCATTTTTCTAATAACGGCTCAAGCACCGCGCAATGAGAGCACGCGTATGAAAAAAACTCGAGAACTTCAGTTTTGCCTGGCTCGGTAGGCTGCACGGGACTAACCTCGAGGTACTTCGCCTTTACAGCCGCCTGCGTTCCCTGCGTCAAACCAGGTGACGAAAAAAACAGCGTCGTTGCCGCCATCAATACGCCGAGTGTTCGCACCAACAAAGCTGCTTTCATCATGTTGCTCATCCTCAATAATTAAACTCGTCAAACTACCTTACTGTCGTACCACGGCTGTCGGAATTTTTTCTTGACCGAGTCGGGTACGAGTCTGATTCATATCGTCGATGCGGGCAAACGGACCAACCCTAACGCGGTTGACCTGTAGGCCATTGACCTCTGCCCGTTGTATTTCAACTGACATACCCATTAACAAAATTTTTGCGCGCAAGGCTTCTGCGTCTTCGAGCACTCTAAACGAGCCAACTTGCAGAAAATAAGGCCCGCTTGCCGGCGCTGTTACGCTGTTCGCCGCCGCTGCTGGCGAGGTCGGCGTAACCGGTGCTGCTGGCGCTGGCTCAGGGCGTGCTGTTGGGCGAGGCTGTGTCTGTTGTGCCGGGGGGGATGGCGTCAACGTCGC
>JBAWWV010000269.1:0-5434 GCA_037146575.1 Alcaligenaceae bacterium
ACTACGATGTGGGTAACGCGTTCTATCGGCTCTGGTTAGATCCTTCAATGACTTATTCGGCAGCATGGTTTGAAGGGGATTTGACGCGTACGTTACAAGCGGCGCAAGACGCTAAGTACGACCGTATCTTGAATCAGTTGCAGGCGACGCCAGGGCAAACTGTGCTTGAAGTTGGCTGTGGCTGGGGCGGCTTTGCCCAACGGGCAGCGCTGCGTGGATTGAAGGTTGTCGGTATTACTCTGTCAGACGCTCAACTTGAATGGGCCTTGCAGCGCATGCGCGATGCGGGCTTGCACGAGCAAGTGACCCTGCGGTTGCAAGATTACCGCGATGTGCCTGAACGTTTTGATCATATTGTGTCGATTGAAATGTTCGAGGCCGTCGGTTTGTTGCATTGGCCTAGTTACTTTCAAATGCTAAGCCGCTGTCTCAAGCAGGGCGGTCGCGCGGTGGTGCAAACGATCGATATTGAAGACCAGCGCTTTGACGCCTACCGCCGTGGCACTGATTTTATTCAGCAGTTTATTTTTCCGGGCGGAATGCTACCGAGTCCGACTCGCTTTGAAAAAGAGTGTGAAACTGCTGGGTTGCGTGTTCACGAGACCTTATCGTTCGGCTTGGACTACGCTGAGACATTGAAACGTTGGGCACAACAGTTTGAGCAGTCAATCTCAACGATACGCGAGCAGGGCTATGACGATGCGTTTATTCGTATCTGGAAAATGTATCTTGCTTATTGTGAGGCAGGCTTCAGAGAGCGGCGAACCGATGTTAAACAATGGACATTATGCGTAAACTGATCTTAGGCTTGCTGATGATGGGTGTATTTCACAATGCCTCCTTCGCGGATCAGGCGCTGTCAGGTGTGCCCGACGCCCAACTGGTCGGTCGGGGGCTGTTTAGTCGGTTCGGTTTTTCAGTGTACGAAGCACGATTGTTCGCGCCTCTTGGGCGTTACGCCCCAGAGCAACCCTTTGCTCTGTCGTTAACGTATTCTCGTTCGATCGCGGGTGAAAGACTGGTGCAAGCCTCGTTTGATGAGATGCAAAAGCTGCAGGCTCCTTTGTCTGAACGAAAAGATTGGCGCGCAGAGCTCGAGCGGGTGTTGCCAGACGTCGTGCCCGGCGACTCAATCACGGCCGTGTATCAACCCGGACAGGGTGCGGTGTTTTTTCATCGCGACAGGCAAACTGGGCGAATCAATAACGATTTGGCAAAATATTTTTTTGGTATTTGGCTTGACCTGCGTACAAGTGAGCCGAGTTTGCGTCAAGCCTTGCTGGGCACACAGTAGTGAATAGGCGCCATTTGCTGGGTTATGCGACGCTCAGCTTACCGCTGGCCATGTCGATGATGCCCATCTACATGATCTCGCCCAAGTTTTACGGCGATGAATTAGGACTCGAATTGGCTGCGCTGGGGGCCGTTTTGTTCTTCACGCGCCTGCTTGACACCGCGCAAGATCCCTTGATTGGCCGCTGGGTAGACGCTAGGCAGCACCGACAGGGCGGTTGGGCGAGTTTGATGTTAGGGGCAGCATGCGCCTTGGCTATGGGTTTTGTATTGTTGTTTACGCCTCCTGCCTGGTCGCAAACTGGTTTGCTCGTCTGGCTTGGTGGCTCACTTATTTTGGTGTACGGCGCGCACAGTGTCTTAAGTGTCTGTTACTTGACCTGGGGTGCGAGACTGACCGACGACGTCACAGGACGCGCCCGGGTAACAGCTTGGCGCGAAGCCTTTGGTTTAGTGGGGGTGGTGGTGGCGTCGGTATTGCCTGCCCTGTGGGTGGTGCAGCAGGGTGCACGCGTTGGCTATCAATGGTTTGCGTGGTCGTTTGCTGTTGTGCTCTTGCTCTCGCTCGGTTGTACCTTGCGGTGGTCGCCACGGCCTAAATTGCTAAGCCAGCACGGTCGACAAAGCTTGCGTGAGGCGCTTGCGCCAACAGAGGTACGTCGCGTGCTGTGGTTTTATTTGTTTAACGCGATTTCTGTCGCGGTACCCGCGACCCTTGTTTTATTTTTTATCGATGATGTCGTGCAATCACCGAGCCATGCAGGGCTATTTTTAGGGCTCTATTTTGTTGCAGGAATGCTTGCCTTACCTGCGTGGGTAGTGCTTGCCGCCCGGGTCGGTAAAGCCCGTGCTTGGTTAGCGGGTAGTGGTCTGGCGGCACTCGCTTTATTGTGCGCGGCTTGGGTGGGTGCTGGAGATATATATTTTTATGGCGTGGTCTGTGTGTTAGCGGGCGCAGGACTTGGGGCAGATGTCGCGTTGCCTCCCGCAATGCTAGCTGACGCGATTCCTGCGACACATCGCCAAAGCACGGGCTTGTATTTTGGAATCTGGGTGCTGATTGGGAAATTCGCTTTGGCGCTCGCGGCAGGGCTGGCTCTGCCGGCACTGCAAGTCTTTCAATATCAGCCAGGGCATCCAGAATCGGCCTTAGCCTTGAGTCTGATTTATGCAGTCTTGCCGCTACTCTTTAAGGGCTTGGCATTGTTGGTGTTGTTTTCGAAGTCTTCCCGTTCTTGTCTGACGCGAGTGTATTCTCGCAAGGAGTCATCATGAAAATTAAAGCCTTACTCGCTTCAGCCACCGCAGCGCTATTGACTGCTTGTGGCAGTGTTGACGTTGCACATTACGCAGCAGAAAAACCCTCACTTGAATTACCGAGTTTTTTTAATGGCACGATCGACGCGTGGGGTATTTTTCAAAAGCGCAGTGGCGAAGTCGCGCGTCGCTTTAATGTTGAAATTCAGGCGAACTGGGTCAGCCCTGATGAGGGCACCCTGGATGAGCGCTTCACCTACTCAGACGGCGAAAAGCAAAGACGGGTCTGGACGCTTAAACGACAGCCTGATGGTACTTGGCAGGGCACTGCCGATGATGTGGTTGGCGCAGCCATTGGGCGAGTCGCAGGTAATGCACTACGTTGGACCTACGTGATGAGGCTACCCGTAGACGGCAAAGAGTATCTGGTCAATTTTGATGACTGGATGTGGCAGATGGACGAGTCCTCGATGATGAACCGTTCTACCATGTCAAAGTTTGGTATCGATCTCGGTGAAGTGACCTTATTTTTTCGCAAGCGCGGATGATGAAACCACTGAATACACCGATCACCTCTTGGGTAGGTAAACGGGTCTGGCTCGTCGGGGCTTCAAGCGGCATTGGTGCGGCGCTTGCGCACGCGTTGTTGCAGGCTGGCGCGGTTGTGGCGTTGTCGGCGCGTCGCGTCGAGCAATTGGCGAACGTTGCTGGGCCTTATTCAAATGCCAGTATCGTGCCTTTTGATGTGACGGATACCGAGGCTTGGCCAAGTGCGTTAGCAAGCGTTCTAGAACGCTTAGGTCAAATTGACTTGGTGATTTTGGGGGCGGCTCGCTATGATCCCACCCACAGTTGGCAAATCGATATTCACCAGGCCGAGAAAAGTTTTGATCTCAACGTTGTCAGCGTTTATCGCGGGTTGTCAGTGATCGTCCCCCAGTTGTTGGCACAGGGACAGGGTGGAGTGTCTTTGATCGGCAGCATCTCTGGCTATACAGGTTTGCCGCGTGCGTTGATTTATGGCGCGACCAAGGCCGCATTGCAAAATCTATGTGAAACACTGTACTTTGAGTTGGCACCAAAAGGGCTTGGGGTGTACTTAATTAACCCTGGTTTTGTGCAAACACCGATGACTTCAGCCAATGATTTTGAAATGCCTGGGTTAATGACGCCCGAAGCCGCAGCCCGCTCGATTATGCTTGGGTTTGAGCGCGGACATTTTGAAATTCGGTTTCCTAAGGCGTTTTCATTATTGCTTCGTTTAATCAGCATGCTGCCTGATCGCTTAAGGTTTTATGTGTTGCACAAGACGACGAGAATGTGATGACAGATCCTCACGCGCGGTTTGACGAGTTGGCAACATGGTTTGAAACGCTTACGCCCACATCGTTAGCGCATATTGAAAACATATACGCACAGACCGCCACGTTTCGCGATCCCTTTAATCAGGTCGCCGGTATCGAGTCGATTCGTCGGATATACCAACACATGTTTGAACAGTTAGATGAACCGAGGTTTGTCATCACCGCCAAACTTGTTGAAGCGGCGGCCGCGTTTATGACCTGGCAATTTCTCTTTACGTTGCGCGGTAAGGCCTACGTGATTGAGGGCAGTACGCATTTCAGTTTAGATCAGCAGGGCCTGATCGTATTGCATCGTGACTATTGGGACGCCGCGCAAGAGCTCTACGAACAAATTCCGCTATTAGGTGCGGTATTGCGCGTGTTACGAAAAAAACTTTCAGTTCGAACCTTGGCTTAACAAAGACGAATGGTCTTGAGCAAAGACGCATGCTCTTGAGTGAATCGCATTCGCGCCGTTAGGCTTCGCTTTCTGGGGCGAACTGTTCGAAGCGAACCTCTACGCGCGTGCCCGTTTTAGACGACGTCGTTTGAAGCGGATCCAAGAGGTGGATGCTCGCAGCATGTTGAGTTGCGATTTCGCGCACGATTGCTAAGCCCAAGCCGCTGCCATCTGTTTTGGTACCTAACACGCGATAGAACCGATCAAAAACACGTTCGCGTTCGACCGCAGCGATGCCCTGACCGTTGTCTTCGACGGCCACAATAATCTGGTGACCAATTTGCGAGACGCTAACCGTGACTTGACCTTTTGGTGGCGTATAGCGCAACGCATTATCGATCAAGTTGTTCAATAATTCGGCCAACAAAAGAGGCTGACCTTTGATTAACAGCGGGCCGTCGGTTGCTTCAAACCCCAAGTCAATTTGAGCAGATATCGCCCGGTCGACCCAGAACTGTGTTTGCTCATGCGTTAACGCTCTGAGGTCAACTAAAGTGCCCTGAACGTTGTGAGGGTTTTCAGCGCGTGCCATTAACAGTAGTTGGTCGACTAAGCGTGTGGCGCGTACCGTGCCTGCAACGATTTGGTTCAGGCTTGAGAGTGTCTCGCCAGGTGGGGTGCCGCGCATGCCGAGTTCGGCCTGGGTTCGAAGCCCTGCGAGAGGTGTTTTTAGTTGATGCGCGGCATCGGCAACAAAACGCTGTTGCGCCAAAATAGTACTCGCCAAACGCGCGAGTAGTTCGTTCATTGCAGTTACCAGAGGTTCGATTTCAACTGGGACATTACGTCCGTCAAGCGACGATAAATCGTCGGGTTTTCTGGCTCGCAAGCGTTTTTGTAAGGCATTAATCGGGGCAATGCCGCGCGAGAGCCCAAACCAAATTAAGAGGGCGGCGATTGGCAACACCGAAAACTGCGGAATAATCACGCCTTTGATGATGTCGTTAGCAAGGGCCACCCGCCGCTCGACAGACTCTGCGACGACAACTAGGACGGGTCCGGCTTGGCGTAAACCGCTCATGCGCCAGGTGTAGGCAAAGCGAACGTCAAAACCACGCACCATTTGGTTTTTGTAATAAAC
>JBAWWV010000270.1:0-5428 GCA_037146575.1 Alcaligenaceae bacterium
TCGGGCGCTTTAACTTTAAGGGCGCCGATCAAGGCAAGATGGTGGGGCAGTTATCAGGCGGTGAGCGTGGCCGCTTGCACTTGGCTAAAACCCTCATTACCGGCGGCAACGTGTTGCTGCTTGACGAACCTTCAAACGATCTTGACGTTGAAACACTGCGCGCCGTCGAAGACGCCTTGCTTGAGTTTGCCGGCTCGGTCATGGTGATCAGCCACGATCGCTGGTTCTTAGATCGTATCGCCACACATATCCTAGCCTTTGAGGGCGATTCGCAGGCGGTATTTTTTGATGGTAATTATCAAGAGTACGAAGCCGACAAGCGTCGTCGTTTAGGCGAAGCCGGTGCTGCCCCTAAACGAATTCGGTATAAGGCGTTGCGTTGATAGGACTCGACATGGAAACGATCAATCTAAGTATCACCGGTATGACCTGCGGCAACTGCGTGAAGCATGTTGAAAAAGCGCTTAAAGGCGTTGCAGGTGTGACAGAGGTTGAAGTCGATTTAGCCGCAGGCGCAGCGCGCGTGGTGGGTGACTTCTCCAAGGGCACAGCGGCACTGATTGACGTGTTGAACGAAGAGGGCTACCCCGCGCAGGTAAAAAACTGAACATGACCCACTACATGCAGCTGTTGGCCGACAACCAACCATGGAATCTTATGATTTTTATGGCGATTCCGATCGTATTGGCCGAGACGCTGGCCATTACTGAACTCTACGTGTTGTATACCCGTCGCCTTGAAGGCCCCGTGTATCTCGTCAACCGCATAGCGGGCGCAGTGGTGGGTGTCTACTTTGTTGGGATCATTATTTATCTGCTCGCAACCGCCGTTGTGCCGATTACCCAAGCCAAAGAATGGCGCACAGTGATCGATGTGATCGCGGTGGGGTCTTATCTGATCGGTGGCTTACCGCTAATTTGGATTGCCCTGCAAGAGTTCGGCTGGGTCAATCAAAAATTAGACGCCATGGCGAAGTTAAAAATACACGCTATCTGTGTTGCGCTATTTTTAGTGTTTGGCCACGTGGCTATGATCAGCGGGATGCTTGACCCGTCATTGCTGGGCTATAACGGGCCAGGGCACGAAGCCCCACAAAGTCAATCTCATCGTCACTAAAGATCTTACGTCGATTGAATTTTTGGCTTGGCCGGCGACTGTAGATTAAGCTTTTTACGATTGGGCTCGATTTCGCTAAGCGGATCCACACACTGCATCGTCGCCAGGCACCGTTCGGTGAGTAATTGATATTGACCGGTGCCCATCGATTTCCAGGCGATCTCTTGGTCTTTGAGCTCGCGCACCACCTTTGCCGGTGCGCCCAACACCATGCTGCGCGGCGGGATGATCATGCCGGCTTTCACAAAGGCCGAGGCCCCAACGATGCTGCAGGTGCCAACTACAGCCTCATCCATTACCACCGCGTTCATACCCACCAGCGCGTTGCGTTCAATCCGGCAGCCATGCAAGATGGCCCCATGACCTACGTGGCCATCGACCTCAACCACGGTTTCGCGATCGGGAAACCCGTGGACTACGCAGCTATCCTGAATATTGGCCCCTTCTTCGATCACAATCCGACCAAAGTCGCCACGTAAGCTTGCTAGGGGCCCGATATAACAACGCGCGCCGATGATGACATCACCGATCAGTACGGCAGTGGGGTGCACATAAGCAGTTGGGTGAACGACAGGGGTGATTCCGTCGATAGCATAGACCTTTAGCATGGTTGCTTATCCTGAGTGTTGTGAGCGCAATAGCCTTGTTATCATACTTCTCATCGACCTCCTACCCGCCCTAAAGACTGGAGCGCTTATCGCTTCAGCCTAGGATGGGGAGGGTTTTCGCGGATTTCACTAAACCTATACAGAGACATCATGAGCCGAGCCCCTGCCCAAACGCGCGACGCCTTCGCGCACTTTCATAAAATCGAAACTCGCTGGAAAGACAACGACGTCTTTGCGCATGTGAACAACGTTGTGTATTACTCGTATTTTGATACAGCGGTCACTGCCTTCTTAATTAAGCAGGGCGTACTTGAATTACAAAAGTCAAAGCTCGTGGGCTTAGTGGCCGAAACGCATTGCCGCTTTATCAGTTCGATGGCGTTTCCGGATACCGTGTATGTGGGTATGCGCTTGGGCAAGCTGGGTAATAGCAGCATCCGCTACGAAATCGGCATTTTCAAAAATGATGATGTGCAAGCTTCAGCGCAAGGGTATTTCGTGCACGTGTATGTTGATTTGGCGACCAACAAAGCAGTGCCTGTGCCAGAGTCATTGGTCAAGGCCGCCGACCTGTTACGTGTGCCAGGCTTGGGCGTCGTCGAACATTAACGTCAGTCTCGTCTTAATTCTTTTTAACGCCATCTAAAAATGAAGAGTACACCGCTTATGAAAATGCACATACTCTCTGGCGGTCGTCTACGCTTACGTAAAAGTATTTATATGCCGGATGCTGATCGGCAAGAGCTCATCGACTTGCCAGTGAACTGTTATTTATTACGTCATCCAGAAGGCAATGTCTTGTTTGATACTGGGTGCCATCCCTCAACCACCACCGATGCCGCAAGCCGCTGGGGTTCGATTGCAAAGGCGATTGTGCCGATCTCAAAGCCAGAAGAGAATCTCATCGATCAATTGGCGCTGGTCGGTTTACAGCCGGACGATATTGACGTGGTGGTGAACTCACATTTTCATTCTGACCACTGTGGCTGTAACGAGTTCTTTAAAAAAGCGACGGTGATCTGTCACGCTAAAGAACTTGAGGCAGCTAGTGAAGAGCAAGCCGAAAAAATGGGTTACCTCGCGGTAGATTGGAAGCACGCATTACCGACTGAAACGATTACCGAGCAGCGCGATTTGTTTAACGATGGCCGCATCGTGCTGTTGCCCATGCCAGGCCATACGCCCGGTATGACGACAGCGTTGGTGGGTCTAGATCGCTCGGGTACTTTTTTACTGGCGTCTGACGCCGTTGCCTTGCGAGCAAATCTTGATTTGGATATCAACCCCCGCAACACCTGGAGCCCTGAGCATTCAAGCCATTCGATGAGCGAGATCCGGAAAATCGAAGCGTCTGGCGCAGTGGTGCTGTTTGGGCACGATGATGAGCAGGGGAAGGGGTTGTTGAAAGGGCTTGAGTTTTACGATTAATACACGGCCTACCCGTAGCGATCTCTTTGTCAAATTGCCAGTGCAAACTAAACACCAGCTTTCTAATCACTATTTGTGACAATCCGCAATTTAATGAGCCGATTGATTATTCCTCTTGTATGATGGCTCATCAGTCTCCATATGGATCTTGAGAATGTATCGAATTGGTATAGATGTTGGCGGGACGTTCACCGATTTCACACTGATCGATGAGTCCAGTGGGCAGGTAACTTTTTTTAAGGTGCCGTCCACGCCTCACGATCCGTCTGAAGCGATCGAACTGGGTATTGTGGGTTTAATGCAGCAAGAACATCTCGCGCCGCAAGATATTTCACACGTCAGTCATGGCACGACCGTTGCGACCAACCTGATTATTGAACGCAAGGGCGCTTCCTGTGGGTTGATTACAACTCGAGGGTTCAGGGATGTGCTTGAGCTTGCCCGGCAAACTAGACCAAACCTTTACGACTATACCGTTACTAAACCGATCGCTTTGGTGCCGCGCAAATGGCGTCTCGAAGTCAGTGAGCGCTTATATGCCAGCGGCGAGGTGCATACCGCATTAAACGAGGCCGATGTTGTGACAGCTGCGCTGGCGTTGAAGGAGGCAGGTGTTGAAGCCGTAGCGATCTGTTTCATGCACGCCTATCGCAACGGTATCCATGAACAACAAGCTCGAGACATTCTGCGCAAGATACTGCCTAACGTTTATGTCAGTATTTCAAGTGAGGTGTTACCCGAGTTTCGCGAGTACGAGCGCTTATCGACAACGGCGCTGAATGCGATTATCGGACCTCGTATGCAGCGTTATCTGCAACGTTTCCTCGAACGCGTCGCCGCAATGAAAATCCCATCAGAACCACTGACGATTCATTCAAATGGTGGTCTCATGTCGGTGCAAACCGTTCGCGATTTTCCGGTACGCACCTGCTTGTCGGGTCCTGCGGCGGGTGTAGTTGGCGCGGCGGTTCTGGGGCGCATCGCGGGTTTTCCAAACCTCGTCACCTTCGATGTGGGTGGCACTAGTACCGATGTCTCGCTGATTGATCAAGGCAGGCCAATCTTCACCTCGAATCGGATGGTGGCCGGCTATCCAGTTAAAACGCCCATGGTTGATATTCACGTTATCGGTGCGGGTGGTGGCAGTATCGCGTGGCTTGACGAAGTCGGTTCTCTTAAAGTGGGGCCGCACAGTGCGGGCGCCGTGCCGGGTCCTGTTGGGTATGGCCGCGGAGGTCACGAACCAACGATTACTGATGCTGAGCTCACCTTGCATCGACTCAATCCCGAGTCTTTGTTGCAAGGGAAAATGCCAGTATTTTTAGACCAGGCTAAAAAAATTATTCGCGATAAAGTTGCTCAGCCTCTTGGGTTAACACTAGAAGCCGCAGCCGACGGTATCATCCGAATTGCTAATGCCAATATGAGTCGTGCGATTCGCTCGGTATCAACCGAACGTGGTTATGATTTGTCAAAATTTGCTCTGCTGGCCTTTGGCGGCGCGGGGCCATTGCATGCAATGGAAGTGGCCAAAGAGTGTGGTATTCCTATTGTTGTTGTGCCCCAAGAGCCTGGCACGATGTGTGCCCGAGGCATGCTTTTGACCGACATTTCTTTTGACTTTGTTGTCAGCGACATCGCTTTGATTGAGGAAACAAGCTGGCACCGGATACAAGAAAAATTCAAGCTGCTCAAACAACAAGCCTTTGAGTGGCTCGTGCGTGAGCGTGTCGCCTTGTGCGATCAACACTATCAGGCTGTGTTGGATGCCCGCTATGTTGGTCAAAACTTCGAAGTTCAAGTTGCGGTGGCGGATCTTGATTCCCCCGATTATGCTGCCTTTGCAGCGGGTTTTCATCAAGAACACCTTCGCGAATACGGATACAACGTGCTCGAGCGTCCAATTGAGATCATTAATTGTCGTGTGAAGGCAATCGGTAGCGTGATTAAAGCACCGCTACCAAAATTGTCGGTTCATGCTACCCCTCCTACGCCGATATCCGAGCGCGAAGTCTATTTTGGCGCTGAACTCGGTTGGCTTGCGACAAAAGTCTATCGTCGAACTGATTTAGGCGCTAGGCTATCGCTTGTTGGCCCAGCAATTATTGAAGAAATGAGTTCAACAACGGTGATTGCGCCAGAGCAAACGATGGCCGTCGATGATTACGGTAATTTGATTGTACAAATCAGCTAAATAGGGTCTAAATTGAATACTAATCAGGCGATTTCTGATCCGATCGAGATGGAGGTCTTTAATAACCGACTGCTCTCGATTA
>JBAWWV010000271.1:0-5426 GCA_037146575.1 Alcaligenaceae bacterium
GTGCCGCAGCGCGCCTGGGTGGGCTGTCTTGTCTTGCCGAGGTTTGCGCAGGCTGGACGGATGAAGGCGGCCCTTGTTTGAGCGAAGCGAGTTTGGGCCGCCGCCGTCCAGACAAGCACACCGAGGGCAGTCCGCAAAGCGGACCAAGACAATCTGCCCACCCAGGCGCGCTGCGGTACTGCCCCGTAACCTTCGAAGAAACAGCCAAAAACAAACCGCTTAGAACGACAGCGTCTGCCCCTCAGTCATCGGCACAATCTTGATCGAACTACCCTTCATCGCCGCCTGAAACCCAGCCAGCGTGCCGGCTGTCAAAGGATTCGAGTTGTAATGAATTGGCATCACCATCTTTGGCTTGATCCAAGTATTCAACGCAAACGCAGCATCCTCAGGATCCATCGTGAAGTTGCCACCGATTGGAATTAATACCAGATCAGGTTTGTAGTGCTCGGCGATGAACTGCATATCACCAAACAAGCCAGTATCACCCATATGCCAGATTTTGAAACCATTTTCGAGTTCGATGATGTAACCCATCGCTTCGCCCGCTGGGTGCGATTCATTTTTCTTTGTTTCGGGATTGTTCCAGACAATTAAAGACGAATGCTCGGCCTTCACCGCAGTCACCTTAATGCCAGGCGCCGGTTTGACGTTACCCGTTTTATTAAAACGGTGCCCCAACTCTGCAGGGATTAGGCCAAGCGTGATGAGCGGCGTGACCATGTCAGCGGGGCCGTAGAGTTTGGTCTTATTCAAATTTGCTAACTCAGGAGCATCGCCCAAGTGATCAACGTGCGCGTGCGTCACGAGCAAGATATCAATTTTTCCTAACGCAGCCAGATCCGCTTTGTAGTTAGCGGGTGCCTTAGGGCCCCCTTTGATCCAAGGGTCAATCACAATTAGTTTGCCACCAGGTGACACGATGCGAAAGCCCGCTTGCCCGAGCCATTGTATTTCGACCTTTGCGCCCGCAGCAACAACAGGTGCCGCAGCCGGTGTTTGCGCCACAGCAAGCGAACCGAATAAAAGCGTGGCTGCTGTCAAGGCGACAGCACAAGGTGTTTTTAAAAATTGTTGGATCATTTTATGTCTGTCTCTCTTCAAGTTGACGGTCAGCGAATTCACTACAAGTACAGCAACACAGAACCAGGCATCTGGTGTTAGGCTTGCGTCGAAAGACCTTTACGTTTTTCAAGCCAGGCATTGACTTCGCCCACTACGCCACGTCTAAACGCGAGTACGCAAATCACAAAAATCAAACCAATCACAATGGTGACAGACTCGCCTAGGCGTTGAAACCATTCAACCCCAGTGAGTTTGGTCATCGCGGCACCAAAGTCGCCGACCTTGTTTTCAAGCATCACAACAATAAAGGCGCCCAGTACAGGGCCTACCAGCGTGCCAAGGCCACCGATCAGCGTCATTAAGATCACCAAGCCCGACATCTGCCATGTTGCATCTGATAACGTCGCCGATACAAAAATGAGCATTTTGGTTGAACCGGCTAAGCCGGCCAGCAACGCAGATAATACAAAGGCTAACAACTTGAAGCGCTCGACATCGTAACCAAGCGAAATCGCACGCGGCTCGTTTTCACGAATGGCTTTGAGTACCTGACCAAAGGGCGAGTGCACAGTACGCCAGATGATGAAATATCCTAAGACAAAGAGCGCCATCACGAGGTAGTACAAATTGAGATCGTTTTTCAGATCGATCAAGCCAAACAAGACGCCGCGCGGCACGCCTTGCAGGCCATCTTCACCACCAGTGAATTTGGCTTGCAGAAAATAGAAGTAAACCATCTGAGAGAGCGCCATCGTGATCATCGCGAAGTAGATGCCACTTCTGCGAATCGCCAATGCGCCCATGATGACACCAAGTACGCCGGCGATCGCTACGCCATACAGGATGCCCAGTTCTGGCGAAAATCCCCAAGCTTTGATGGCATGTCCAGACGCGTAAGCTGCACTACCCAAAAAGGCTGCGTGGCCAAACGAGAGCAAGCCGGTAAAGCCCAGCAGCAAATTGAACGCGCAGGCAAACAAGGCATAGCACATGATTTTCATGGCAAAGATCGGATAGATCCCGAGCATGGGGATCGCTGCCAAAAACACAGCAAACAAAATATAACCAAGCGCTTGACGATTCATTTTTCTTTTCCAAACAGACCTGCTGGGCGCACTAACAACACGATCGCCATGATGATGAAAACCACCGTGCTTGAGGCCTCAGGCCAAAATACTTTAGTCAAACCTTCGATGATGCCCAGACCAAGGCCTGTGACAATCGCACCTAAAATCGAACCCATACCACCGATCACTACCACAGCAAACACCACAACGATTAGGTTTGAACCCATCAGTGGCGAAATCTGCAAAATCGGGGCAGCTAACACGCCAGCGAAACCAGCCAGTGCTACGCCAAAGGCGTAGGTGAGCGTGATCATCAAGGGTACGTTCACGCCAAAGGCTTCAACCAGCCTCGGGTTTTCTGTGCCGGCGCGCAACAGGGCCCCTAAGCGAGTCCGTTCAATCACATACCAGGTTGCAAAACACACCACCACCGAGGCAACTACCACCCAGGCACGGTAGTTAGGCAGTACCATAAACCCTAGGTTGGTGGCGCCACGTAGTGCCTCGGGTGTTGAGTAAGGTTGCCCAGAGACACCATAGAAGCTGCGAAACAGGCCTTCCATCAAGAGCGTGATCCCAAAGGTGAGCAGTAGTCCATACAAGTGATCAAGTTTATAAAGATGCTTGAGCAAACACTTTTCAATCACGATACCAAACAAGCCCACAAGCACCGGCGCCAGTGCCAGCATGACCCAGTAGTTCAGGCCAAAATACGACATGCCCATCCAGGCCAAGAAGGCACCAAACATGTACAGCGCGCCGTGCGCGAAGTTAATGACGTTCAGTAAGCCGAAAATCACCGCCAGACCAAGAGACAAAATGGCGTAAAAAGAGCCGTTGACTAAGCCAAGCAAGAGCTGGCCCAAAAACGCTTGAAGAGGTATGCCGAAAATAGTGATCATTGTGAATCAGAACGCCAAAGGTGCAGAGTCAACAAAATAAACCTTCGGTACGCCAGAGCGCGCCGAAGGTTTGATTGTGCTTACTTCTTGATAAGTTTGCAGGTAGATTCAGCAAGCGTGGTGTAAACAGTTTCACCAGGCAATACCGCGAGTTGCTTGTAGTAATCCCAAGGGCCTTTTGATTCGCTAGGCTTTTTGACTTCCATCAAGAACATATCGTGCACCATGCGACCGTCTTCGCGCAGGTAGCCGTTTTTGGCAAACATGTCGTTGATCTTGGTGGATTTCAGCCATTTCATCACGGTATCAGCATCGTCGCTGCCTGTGGCTTTGACGGCCTGCAAGTAGTACGACACGGCCGAATAGTCACCGGCCTGAACCATCGAAGGCTTACGCTTAATCTTCGCTTCAAATTTAGCCGCCCAAGCGCGAGTTTCGTCGTTTTGATCCCAGTACCAGCCGTCAGTGAACTGCATACCTTGGGTGACGTTCAGCCCTAGTGAGTGGATATCGTTAATAAAAATCAGCAAGCCTGCCATTTTCATGGTTTTGCCAATACCAAACTCGTTGGCCGCCTTGATCGAATTGATCGTGTCGCCGCCCGCATTCGCCAAACCTAAGATTTGCGCGCCAGAGCTTTGCGCTTGCAGCAAGAACGATGAAAAGTCTGAAGAGTTTAACGGTGCGCGAACTTGGCCTTTGATCTCACCGCCTGCGGCTTTCACCACGTTTGCCGTATCACGCTCAAGCGCATGCCCAAAGGCGTAATCGGCTGTTAAGAAGTACCAAGATTTGCCGCCCGCTTTCACGATGGCTGACCCTGTACCGCGGGCGAGAGCCACTGTGTCATACGCCCAGTGGGCCGTGTAAGGTGAGCATTGTGCGCCAGTCAGATCAGAGGCTGCGGCGCCCACCGCCATAAATACTTTTTTCTTTTCGGCCGCGATCCCAGCAAGCGCTAAATTCACGCCTGAGTTTGTGCCACCCATCAACATGTCGATTTTTTGTTGATCAAACCACTCGCGCGCTTTTGCAGCAGCGACGTCAGCCTTGTTTTGATGATCGGCAAAGATCAGTTCAATTTTTTTACCATTGATTTCGCCGCCAGCATCGGCGATTGCCATGCGAGCCGCTTCGATGCCGCCAGGGCCGTCGATATCAGAGTAGACGCTTGCCATGTCGGTGATAAACCCGATCCGAATAACGTCATCAGAAATGTTGGCAAGGGCAGATTGTGAAACGAGGCCAAAACCGGCCAACATCAGCGAGGCACTTAAAGTGCGAAGTTTCATGTGGTTCTCCGAAATATTGCGAGATGCAACGATAAAAAAGTTAGACGTCTGACTGCAAAGACGCCACTGACTGCAAATATGCCATCATACAAGCCAAATAATGACTAAACGCCCAACAACTCGGTCAGTACACCTTGTTTGGATTGCAGTTCGGCGGACTCAAGTTGCTCGACGATCTGGCCGTGCTCCATGACATAAAACCGATCTGCCAAGGGTGCGGCAAAACGAAAGTTTTGCTCAACCATCACAATCGTGTATCCCTTCGCCTTCAACATCTTGATCATGCGGCCGAGTGCCTGCACAATCACCGGTGCGAGGCCTTCAGAGATCTCGTCAAGTAACAACAGATTGGCGCCAGTGCGCAAGATACGGGCGACAGCCAGCATCTGTTGTTCACCGCCCGATAAACGGGTGCCAGGCGAATTGCGACGTTCAAGTAAGTTGGGAAACATTTCGTAAATTTCTGACAGCGACATGCCTCCGCCCAAGGCGCCTACCGGGGGTGGCAGCAGCAGATTTTCTTCGCAAGACAAGCTCGCAAAGATGCCGCGCTCTTCGGGGCAGTAGCCCACGCCAAGCTTTGCAATTTTAAAAGTTGGTAGAGCGATGACTTCAGTGCCACCGATGCGCACTGAGCCAGTGCGCGCGCCGGTCAGGCCGAGAATCGCGCGTAACGTGGTGGTGCGGCCCGCACCATTGCGCCCCAACAGCGTGACGACTTCGCCTTGATGCACGGTGAGATCAACACCATGCAGAATATGTGACTCGCCGTACCACGCGTTTAAACCTTTGATTTCAAGTGCGACGGTGCTCATGCGTGTGCTCCGGCGAGTTCGCCTTCGGTGGTGCCCATATAGGCTTCCATCACCAAGGGATCTTTTGACACGTGGGCGTAATTGCCTTCGGCTAGCACTGCGCCGCGCGCCAAGACTGTGATCGTGTCTGCAATCGAAGACACGACATTCATGTTGTGCTCAACCATCAAGATTGTGCGCCCAACGCTAACGCGTTTGATCAACTGGGTGACGCGGTCGACGTCTTCGTGACCCATGCCCTGCGTGGGTTCGTCAAGCAGCATCAGTTCGGGTTCCATGGCCAAG
>JBAWWV010000272.1:0-5420 GCA_037146575.1 Alcaligenaceae bacterium
TTTTTCTGAACGAGCAGTACAAAATACTGCTTGAAATGATCGTGAAGAGAAAGTAAATCAGGCTCAGGACGGCAAACGCATTCATCATTTTGCGCGTGAAACCTCGGCGTTCAGGCCGGGGAGGTAGAGCGCGGAACGCGCGAGCGTTCCTGGCTTTGGTGACGTACCTGTTGCGTCCATTTTTGCCACCTGTTGATAACCATAGCCATCGGCGCGTTGCACGACTATGCAGCACTTATAGCTAATACCTTGAACCAAACCTGTACTTGTTTGAATATTAAAACTCCCACTGGCGTGAACCGCTACCCGACCAGCATAAGCCCCAACTTTCTTACCCTTCGTGACTACCGCCTTAACCAGGTCGCCCGTTTGAAACCCTTTTACGCTCTTTGTACGCATCAGGTAGCCACGTCACGATCTCTGAGCCGAATCACAAAGGGTACGAGTTTGTGCACGCGCGCCAGTGCGCGCGACAGCAGCAACCTGGCACGCTTCTCGGTGCACGGCATTAATGCCTTGCCTTTTCTGTCCAACACAAAAACTGCCATATATAGTCTCTTGACTGATTCAAACAAGCTGTCTTTCCAGCAGTCAACCCTTACGGGTCTTGTGACGCATGCCTTGTAGAGCTTGGAACTCAGGAAGCATTCCAAGGTACGTCTGGTACTTCTGACTAACATAGTCACGATACTTTGTGACTGAGTCTGGTCAACCTAGCTCTCAAGATTTTTAGTCCTTCAAGCTCCGTCCTTTGGGGCGGGGTAGTTGACCGTCAAAATCGTGCGCAAGATCGCTTGTTCAAAATTTGCTAGCGATCTTACCTAGCGTACCTGACAGCGCTGACAACACATCGCTGGGCAACATGATGATTTTTGAATTATTCCCCTTCGAAAGCTCTTGAATCGCGGCGGCCTGAATCTTTTTGATTTCGAACTCGACGGCGCTTGCCCCGCCCTCTGAGATCGCTTTCGACACCGCTGTCACGGCATAGGCTTCAGCGTCAGCCAAAATTCGCTTGGCAGCAGCTTCTTTTTCGGCCGAATACAAACGGGCATCCGCCTGCAACTGCGTCGCCTGTTTAATGCCTTCGGCCTCGGTCACTTGGCCGCGGCGTTTACGTTCAGCGTTTAACTGTACCTGCATCGCCTCTTTGGTCGCGCTGTCCACATCGACCTCGGTGATTTCAACCCGAGTCAGTTTGATCCCCCACTCGTCTGAAACTGTCTGCAGTTCGGCTTCGATCTCTTGTGCCAAATGGCGACGATTGGACTGCACGCCATCGAGATCGGTTTTGCCAATCACGCTGCGAATCGTGCCATTCACAATTGTTTTAATCGCGAGGGTGAGATTTTCAATTCGATACATGGTGCGTGAGGCATCAGTGATTCGGTACAAAATCGCAAGCTGAACCGAGATCGAGACGTTGTCGTGAGTGATCGCGTTAATTGGATCAGGCGGCAATTGGATTTCTTGAATAGAAACTTTGTAACGCACGGTTTCTAAAAAGGGCACAAGCAAGTGCAAACCGGCTTCAAGTTTACGGTTGTATTTACCGAGTCGCTCAACCAGCCAGTTTTCAGACTGCGGAACAATTTTGATCGACAACTTTAGGGTGATCAATACCAAAATCAATATAAATGCAAAAACGACTGCTTCAAAATTAATCATGGCCATATCCTAGTTACCTTGCCGGGGGGTTAATCACCAAAAAATTCTCAGGTCGCGCTAAACACCGCAGGCTCTGCGCCCAGTATTCTTCGTATGTGTATTCTTGGCATTCGTACTGCTTTTGATCGTAGCAGATTTGTACCCGCCAGAACTGTCAAACAGTCGTTCTCAGATACCTCACTTACAGTTGCTCACAATGAAAAAGAACTTGGCCTAGTTCTGAGCTTGGGTATGCACCCCCATCTTTGAAAAAAGTCCTTCGGACTAGGCCTGGGTACGCACTCCCATCTTTGAAAAAACCCTTCGGACTGGGCCCGGGTACGCACTCCCATTTTTGAAAAAACGCCTCGGGCTGGGTCTGAGTATGCCCTCGCCTGGTTTAAAAAGCTGTTTGGGGTAGGCCTGAATGCGCTCGCCAGAGCCCGTTAAAAAACTCTTCTGAGGATTTTCGAGCTGTCAATACACGTTCACCTGTATATAAAACGCGCCCATTAACGCAGTTTGCGCTTTACACTGAGGCTTCGAGAGGCCTTGCAGCCGCCGTACGGCGCTTGGTGATCAAGCAGAAACTCGGTCGCAAAAATGATAAAGACAGATACTCAAAAGGAACCACAATGTTGCGCTTTTCACGCTCAAAATTGATTCAACTGGTTAGCATGATGGCCTTTGCTCTGACCGGCGCGTTACCGTCGTTCAGCGCCCACGCGCAGTCGCAAGACTACCCAAATCGTTCGATTAAGTTTTTGGTGCCCTACTCTGCAGGCACCACAACTGACGTCATCGCGAGGCTGTACGCCCAAAAACTAGGGGACATCCTTGGCCAGACCGTAGTGGTCGATAACAAGACCGGCGCGGGGGGCAATATCTCGGCTGATGCAACCGCCAAAGCCGCGCCCGATGGTTACACGCTCTCGTTTTCAACGAGCGCTACGCACGCAACCAACCCAGCGCTTTATCCCAACATCCCCTTCGACCCCATCAAAGACTTTACTCATATCGCGCTGATGGTGGCCGCGCCAAACATGTTAGCGATCAATCCTAAAATTCCGGCCAACAACATGGCCGAGCTGATTGCTTATGCCAAGGCCAATCCCGGCAAGCTCACTTATATCTCGGCCGGTTCTGGTACCTCGCCACACATGGCGGGTGAGTTACTGAAAACCTTGGCTGGCATTGATATCAGACACATTCCGTACAAAAACATCACTCAAGGTTTTAGCGATCTGTTCGCCGGTGAAGTCTCGATGGCGTTTTATCACGTGCCTGTCATTTATCCACATGTGCAGTCGGGTCGCCTCAGAGCATTAGGCATCGCCACCACCACACGCAGCCCAATTGCCCCTGAAGTTCCACCGATTAGCGATACGGTCAAAGGCTATGACCTGCTACCTTGGTGGGGTTTGGCAGGCCCCGCAGGCTTACCTCAAAACGTGATCGATAAACTCTATGCCGCCACGATGACGATCTTGAATGACCCCGCTATGCAAAAGCGCTTCATCGAACTTGGCTTGATTGTCACGCCGATGAACACAAAAGACTTCAACGCCTATACCGTCACCGAACTTGTCAAGTGGACCAAGATCGTTAAAGATTCTGGCGCGACGGCGAACTAATTGTTCATTCGACCAAGCCAAGCACCGAGGGCGCTGATTCGCCTTCGGTGTGCCACGCCTAATACTCTTCACGGTGCAAACCGTTGTAATTCTCTTCACGATTCATTACGTTGCAATTCTCTCAACGATTGATTACGTTGCAATTCTCTCAACGATTGATTACGTTGCAATTCTCTCAACGATTGATTACGTTGCAATTCTCTCAACGATTCATGCTTTAGAAGATTTTTTTGAATGACAGCGAAAACAATTCCCACCATTTTGCCGACCACTGTTGTGGGCAGCTACCCGCAACCCGCCTGGCTCGTGGATCACGCCCTGCTCGCACAAGGTGTGCCGCGTACGCGCTTGCGCGAACTTTGGCGCGTTGCCCCCGAACAGCTGCAGGCGGCGCAAGATGACGCGACCAAGCTTGCCATTCAAGAGATGGAACGTGCCGGCATCGATATCATCACTGACGGCGAGATCAGGCGCGAAAGCTATTCAAACCGCTTTGCCAATTCTTTGGAGGGCATCGACGACCAAAATCCCGCTGTTATCCGCTCGCAAAACGGACTCGAAACACTGATACCTCGTGTGGTTGGCAAAATCACCCGCGTGCATTCTGTTGAGGTCGACGATTTTAAGTTTTTAAAACAGCACACCGACCGCTTAACAAAGGTGACACTGCCGGGGCCCTTCACTATGGGTCAGCAAGCCAAAGACGAGTTCTATCACGACGAAGAAGCCATGGTGATGGATTTTGCCGCAGCCGTGAATGCCGAGGCGCTTGCCTTGCAGGCCGCAGGCGCAGACTTCATCCAGCTTGACGAGCCTTGGTTGCGCCACGACCCTGAGGCGGCCAAACGCTACGCCGTCAAAGCCATCAACCGCGCCCTGCAGGGGATTAGTGTGCCCACGATTGTGCACCTATGCTTTGGCTATGCGGCTGTCGTCAAAGGGCAAAAGCCGACTGGCTATTCATTTTTGCCTGGCCTCGGAGATTCGATTGCGACGCAGATTTCTATCGAGGCCGCTCAACCCAAGCTTGATCTAGGCGTATTAGCCGATTTAGCTGGTAAAAAAATTATGTTGGGGGTCTTAGATCTTGGCAATACACAAATCGAAACAGCCGAGCAGGTAGCAAGTCGTATTCGAGCTGGCTTGAAATTTGTGAAAGCCGAACAATTAGTCCCAGCGCCAGACTGCGGCATGAAATATCTGCCGCGCGACGTTGCGTACGGAAAACTCTGCGCGCTGAGTCAAGGCGCGGGGCTGGTTCGCGCTGAGCTTGGCATCGTTTAAAGCACTGAGAGCATACTTTGGGATTTGCCTCGCCTCAAGCGGCGACGTATTTGACAGAAAACATCCATCGCTTGATTCACCATCTGATGCGGTGAAGCCGAATGAAGTAAATAGTGTGTTGCTTGTTCCACCATCTAAAGCGGCAAGAATTTTTCTGGAGACTGACTTGAAACAAAACATTCAAAGAATGATGTTGCAGAGCGGCGTCAAACCCATCGCCTCGGTCTTGTTTGCCTGCACCTTCGGGCTGCTAAACGCCACACAAGTGACGCATGCACAAACTGACTACCCAAACCGACCTATCAAAATTGTTGTGCCATACACCGCCGGTGGCAACATCGACATTACCGCTAGGGTCTACGCAAAAAAGTTATCCGAGCAACTTGGGCAGCAAGTGATTATTGAAAATCGCCCAGGCGCCAGCACGATTATTGGTAGTCAGTCAGTTGCAAAGAGCCCGCCTGATGGCTATACCTTGTTAGTCACCGGCACAATTACGTCGGCACTCACGATGAACCCAGGGTTATTTGCCACCCTGCCCTATGACACGAACAAAGACTTTGCACCCATCAGTTTATTGACGCAAATATCATTGTTCGTAGTGGTTCATCCCTCTTTACCGGTGAATACGCTGCAAGAACTCATCGCGCTTGCAAAGGCAAAACCCAAGCAGATCAACGTCGCAACGGGTGGCAGCGGTGGCTCGGCAAATTTAGCCGTCGAACTACTCACCATGGCCTCGGGCGCTCAATTCACTGCGGTTCATTACAAAGGTAACGCACCGGGCTTGGCCGATACGGTGGCCGGACAAACCTCGATGATGATCGAGACGACATCGACCGCATTGCCTCACAT
>JBAWWV010000273.1:0-5410 GCA_037146575.1 Alcaligenaceae bacterium
AATAAATAGAGGGTTGCGGCCTGGCCGGCTAGCACCGCCGCCAGCACTAATAGCACCAGCCTGGCGCGAAACGACTGCGGCAACAAAAACCTTAGCGCGCTCAAGGCGAAAAACGATAGCCGGTGCCCCAAACAGTTTGTATCCAACGAGGCTGTTTGGGGTCATCCTCAAGAGCGCGACGCAAGCGCAAAATGGCGATATCGATGGCACGATCGTTACGCTCGCCAGATTCGTCATCGCGAGCCAGTGTGAGCAGTCGTTCGCGCGAGAGCGGTTTGCCTGGGTTGCGAATTAAGGCTTCAAGCAAATTGATTTCCCCTCCGGTCAGTTTAACGACCTCCGCACCGCGTACCAGCTGGCGCATCACTGGATCAAAGGTAAACGCGCCAAACTGTACCGGTGCATTTTTGGTCAGGGCAGAGGCACCGCGCTTACGACGCAGTACGGCTTGAATTCGGGCAAGTAATTCGCGTGGGTCAAAGGGCTTACCCACATAATCATCAGCGCCGGCCTCAAGGCCGATAATGCGGTCAACCGATTCGTCGCGCGCCGTTAACAGAATGACTGGGATGTCCTCGCCCTGCGCACGAAGCGCGCGACAGGCTTCGGCCCCATCGCCACCGGGCATCATTCGGTCAAGCACGATCAGTTCGGGCGCAAAGCGTAAGATACGCGCCGCGAGGTCAGTGGCATTGGGTGCAAGCAGGGTGTCAAAGCCGTGTTTATTCAGATAGTCGGCCAGAAGTTGACGAAGCGCAGGGTCGTCATCCACCACTAAAATTTTAATGCGCGGTTCAATGCTTGTTCTAGAGTCCATGGCAAGAGTGTGCAACGCGGCGTGGTTTTGGGCAAGCGACTTGAAATCAATTGAAATGATCTTGTTGGCGGACGTGGTCGCTTGTCGAATCCCCTACAATACCGGCATGACAACGATGATTGATGCAAAGGCCGAATCAGGCGCCGCCCGGGTGCTGGCAACGGTGTTTGGCTATGAGTCGTTTCGCGGCGACCAGCAGGCCATTGTCGAACACGTCATTGGTGGCGGCGATGCTTTGGTGCTGATGCCCACGGGTGCCGGAAAATCTCTTTGTTATCAAGTGCCTGCGCTTGTTCGTGCAGGTGTCGGCATTGTGATTTCGCCATTGATCGCATTGATGCAGGATCAGGTTGATGCGCTAACAGAGCTTGGCGTTCGGGCGGCGTTTTTAAACTCTACCCAAGATTGGCAAGATTCGCGCGAGGTTGAGCAGGCCTTTTTGGCGGGCGAGCTTGATCTGTTGTATGTGGCCCCTGAGCGTCTGCTGACAGACCGTTGCCTGCAACTGCTCTCGCGAGGCAAATTAGCGTTGTTTGCCATCGACGAAGCACATTGTGTATCGCAGTGGGGGCATGATTTCAGACCTGAATATCTTGGTTTGTCGATGTTGCACGAGCGCTGGCCAAACGTCCCGCGCATTGCACTTACCGCTACGGCCACTGACGTCACCCGTACCGAAATCGCTGAGCGCCTCGCCTTGGGTGAGGCACGCCACTTTGTCGCGAGCTTTGATCGACCCAATATCCGTTACCAAATCGTCGAAAAACAAGAGGTGCGCAAGCAGTTACTGCAGTTATTGCGACAAGAACATGCCGGTGATGCTGGCATTGTGTATTGCCTGTCGCGCAATAAGGTCGATGAGACTGCCGAGTTTTTATGTGCTCAGGGCATTGAGGCCTTACCCTATCACGCGGGCTTGGGGCCTGCAGTACGGGCTAAAAATCAATCTAGATTTTTGCGCGAAGACGGCATTGTGATGGTAGCCACGATTGCCTTTGGCATGGGGATTGATAAGCCCGATGTGCGCTTTGTGGCGCACATTGATATGCCCAAGTCGGTCGAAGGCTATTACCAAGAAACCGGTCGGGCTGGGCGCGACGGTACGCCAGCGACTGCTTGGCTAGCCTACGGTCTGCAAGATGTGGTGCAGCAGCGCCGTATGATTGACGAATCAAGTGGTGATGACTCATTCAGGCGCCGCTTAGGGTCGCAGTTAGACGCCATGCTTGGTTTGTGTGAAACCATTTCGTGTCGTCGTCAGCGCTTGTTGCAATATTTTGGTCAAAATATGTCGGCCTGCGGCAATTGCGACAATTGTCTGGTGCCCCCTGAGGCCTGGGATGGCACGGTGGCAGCACAAAAAATGCTCTCAACTATTTACCGACTTTGGAAAGAGCGCGGTCAGCGTTATGGGGCCGGGCATTTAATTGATATTTTGCGTGGCAAACAAACGCCACGCGTACTTGAACACGGTCACGGTTCGCTGACGGTGTTTGGTATCGGTCAAGATCTGTCTGAGCAGGCGTGGCGTAGTGTCTTGCGCCAACTGCTTGCGCACAGCTTGCTGATGGTCGATCAAGAAGGCTATGGCACCCTCGCACTCACTGATCAAAGTCGCGCAGTCTTAAAGGGCGAGCGCACCTTAATGCTGCGACGCGAAGCTGAACGCACCACCGAGCGCTCGGGGCGGGCAGGCACCACACCACGTAGCAAAGCCCCGCAGTCAGATTTACCCCTCGCCGCTCAGCCGATTTTTGAGGCCTTACGCAGCTGGCGCGCCGGAATTGCACGCAGCCACGGTGTACCCGCTTATGTCATTTTTCACGATGCGAGTTTACGCGAGATTGCGCTTGCCCGCCCCAATAGTCTTGAGGCGCTTTCTCATGTGAATGGCGTGGGTGTTCGAAAACTTGAGTCTTATGGTGAATCGATTTTGGCCTGCATTGCCGAGTTTGAAGACGCAAACTGATTTGTGCTGACCGAGAGCAGTATTGAGGCGCGAGTCAGTGTGCGCTGAGGGTGTGCTGAAAAGATATACTTTTCCTTCGCTCGAAATCTGCGCATCGCAAACTCGCCAGCGTGTCAGCATCAGTCGAAAAGTTTGCCGTCTGCTGTCGTACTGGGCGGTTTTAATCCTAAGTGGCGCCAAGTGGTTTGCGTGGCCATGCGGCCGCGTGAAGTTCGCTGCAAATAACCATGCTGAATCAGATAGGGCTCGATCACATCCTCAATGGTGTCGCGCTCTTCGCCGATGGCTGCCGCCAAGCTGTCGACTCCGACGGGGCCTCCATCAAACTTATGAATGATGGCCTCAAGCAGCTTACGGTCCATTAAGTCTAAGCCTTGCGGGTCGACCTCAAGCATCGCCAACGCGGCTTTGGCAACGGCATCATCAATGGTGCCATTCGCCTTGACCTGCGCGTAGTCGCGTACACGCCGCAGCAAACGATTCGCGATGCGTGGCGTGCCACGCGCGCGTCGAGCAACCTCAGCAGCACCCTCTGGGGTGATTGGCACTTGTAGCAAGCCCGCACTACGCGTGGCAATCCGAGTCAGTTCGTCGGGTGTGTAAAACTCTAGCCGCGACACAATCCCAAAGCGATCGCGCAGCGGGTTGGTCAGCATGCCGGCACGGGTTGTCGCCCCCACTAGCGTAAAAGGTTGCAAATCGAGTTTCACGCTACGCGCCGCTGGGCCTTCACCAATCAAAATGTCGATCTGAAAGTCTTCAAGCGCGGGGTAGAGGATTTCTTCGACAACGGGTGATAAACGATGTATTTCATCGATGAACAATACGTCATTGCGCTCAAGATTGGTGAGTAAGGCTGCCAGATCACCCGGCCGCTCAAGCACGGGCCCCGAAGTTTGCCGCAGGTTGACACCCATTTCGTGGGCGATGATGTGGGCTAATGTCGTTTTACCCAGACCAGGTGGGCCAAAGAGCAAGACATGGTCTAGCGATTCTTGGCGGTTGCGCGCAGCCGAAATAAAGATCTGTAGCTGCTCGCGCACCCGTTGTTGACCGACGTATTCTTCAAGCGCACGGGGGCGCAAGGCACGTTCGATTGATTCTTCGTTGGGCGAAGTCGCCTGAGGCGCCACCAAACGGGTTGGCTCGGCACGAGAGTTCAAAGAATCGGACTGTATAGCCATGAAAGTATGATCTTTTGGTTCAGAATTGCAGTCGGCGCAAAATTGCCTAGACAATCGTACACTATCCCTCACCTTGATCCCCTAATTTAGAGAAAACTCATGTCGCTCGTGTTACCTACTTATGATGATGTTGCTCGTGCTGCAGCCACCCTCAAAGGTGTGGCGCATCGAACCCCCGTGATGACCTCAGATACGGCAGACCGGATGACCGGCGCCAAGCTGTTTTTTAAGTGTGAAAACTTGCAGCGCATGGGGGCGTTTAAATTCAGGGGCGGCTATAACGCCATCGCAAACTTGTCGCCCGAGCAGCGCCGCGCCGGGGTCTTGACGTATTCGTCTGGCAATCATGCCCAGGCGATTGCTTTGTCGGGCAAGTTATTGGGCGTTGCGACCACCATCATCATGCCGCACGACGCACCCGTGGCAAAAAAGGCTGCGACAGAGGGCTATGGCGCCACTGTCGTCTCCTATGATCGTTACAAAGAAGACCGCGAAGATGTGGCACGCGCGCTTCAGCAAAAAACTGGCATGGTGATTATTCCTCCGTACGATCATCTTCACGTCATCGCAGGCCAAGGTACCGCCGCGAAAGAGTTATTCGAAGATGTGGGCGAGCTTGATTATTTACTGGTGTGCCTTGGCGGTGGCGGTTTGCTGGCGGGCAGCTCCTTGTCGGCGCATGCCTTGAGCCCCAGATGCAAGGTCTACGGGGTTGAGCCTGAGGCGGGCAATGATGGTCAGCAATCTTTACGCAAAGGCGAGGTCGTGCGCATTGAGCCTCCGCGCTCGATTGCTGATGGCGCCTTGACGCTGTATCTCGGTCAACTCACGTTTGGTGTTATTCAACAAAAAGTGACTGACATTTTGACCGTCACCGACCCTCAATTAGTTGCCACAATGAAATTCTTTGGCGAGCGGATGAAAATCGTCGTTGAGCCTACCGGTTGCTTAGGCGCCGCCGCTGTGATGCACGGAGCGTTAGCCGTACCCGCCGGCGCGCGCGTGGGCGTGATCTTGAGTGGTGGTAATGTAGACTTGAAATCTTATGCGGATTTCATCACGCAGGCTTGAGTGTTTTAGGGGTTGGTATGAGAATTCTGGCAATTGGCGGGGCAGGGTTTATTGGGCGGCAGGTGGTGGGTCGCCTGGTGGCGCAGGGGCACGTTGTGCACGTACCGACCCGCCAGTTTCAGCATGGTCGCGAATTGTTGGTGCACCCTACGGTCACGGTGATGCAGGCCGATATTCATGACGATGCCACGCTAGAGCGTTTGGTAGCGGGTTGCGACATCGTGATGAATTTCGTCGGTATTTTGCACAGCCGCGAGGGGCAGCCTTATGGGGCTGACTTTGATCGCGCGCATGTGCAACTACCCCGTCGCATCGCACAGGCGTGCCGCACGCATCAGGTTAAGCGGTTTATTCATCTCAGCGCTTTGG
>JBAWWV010000274.1:0-5408 GCA_037146575.1 Alcaligenaceae bacterium
ATATTTTGGAGAGCAGTACACGTCGGCCCGGTCCCATCTTAGGTGACAGCACTCTAAACAGCGTGTCATGCGATAACGCACTGGACAGGGTCAGCAGCAAACCATCGGCGGTCGACAAAGCTGCTGCCAACGCACCTGCAGCCACAAGCCCCGAGATGACATAAGGTAAACCGCCGATTTCAGGACCGGCCAACACGACAACATCCGCCCCCATCTGAATCTCAGCCAACTGAACAATGCCATCTTGGTTTAAATCCAAAATAGTCAGTAAAGAGCGATCCACTGCAGACCACGCATGCACCCAGTTGGGTAAGTCTAAAAACCGGGTTCCGACTAAGTCCGCATAAATTTCAAACTTAACCAAGATCGCCAATGCCGGCGCCATGAGATAGAGCAGCAGAATAAAAAGTAAAGACCAGAAGACAGACTTGCGAGCGGCATCGACCGACGGCGTCGTAAACGAGCGCATCAATATATGTGGCAAGCCTGCAGTTCCCATCATTAGGCACAATACGATCGCCAGAAAATTATTTCTGACAGCGTCGGTGGACTCTGAGGTGCGACTCGCGAAAGGCGTGGCATGGGGCTGTGGAGCAGTCGCGCGCACGGCGTATTCATCGCGCGCTTTAGACCAGGCCATACGGGCGTCTTCAACTGACTTAGGATAGGCCACCAACTCACGTTCAAGGTTACGCACCTCACCCATTGGCGCATCATTCGCACGCGCACGCAGCAGCTGAAGACGAAGTTTTTGTTGCTCGGTTTCGTAGGTCTCGGGCAAGCCAGACAGTCGTAGTTGCATCCTTTCAGAACGCGCGTGCCACAAGGCACGAACAGAAAGCTCACCCTCGTCGTGAGTCAGTTCGCGTTCTCGCTCGGTAACTTGCTGCAAGACAGAACTCGCTGCCACTTGTGGCACAGGTTCGCCAGTTTGCTTCACAGCAAGCCAAATGACGGGTACCAAGTACGCAATCAGCAAAATGATGTACTGCCCGACTTGCGTCCAAGTGACCGCACGCATACCACCCAAAAACGAACAGACCAATACACCGCCCAGGGCGATGAAAATCCCAAGCTCAAACGAAATTCCGGTCATGCGCGTGGTGATGATCCCCACCCCATAAATCTGGGCGACCAGGTAAGTAAACGAACACAGTATTGCGCAGAGCACCCCTAGCATTCTGGGCCAGTTACCACCAAAACGAGCTCCTAAAAAATCTGGGATTGTGTAGCGGCCAAACTTTCGTAAATAGGGTGCTAAAAAAAGCGCAACCAATACGTAGCCGCCGGTCCAGCCCAAGATGTACGCCAGCCCGTTGTAGCCCGTAAGATACAGGGTGCCGGTCACACCGATAAACGAGGCAACTGACATCCAATCCGCAGCCGTGGCCATACCGTTAAATACGGCAGGAACCCGTCGACCAGCGACATAGTATTCAACCGGGTCTGAGGTGCGGCACATGATGCCAATGCCAGCGTACAACGCCACGGTCACGAGTAAAAAGGTATAGCCGATCCAGTGCCTCGCTAACCCCATGAATTCAAACAGAGCGAGCAGCAACACCAGCAGACAAAACCCGAATGCATACGCGGCATAACCGCGAAACAGTTGCGCATTGAAACTTTGCTGGGAGGAGGGTACTTGAGACACTCAGTTGTCTTCTTCAGCGGTGCGACGAGCGCGCTGGTCGGACCGCGCCATACACCAGGCATAAAGTCCAACAATCAACAAAAAGAAGAGCGGAGCACCGAAGGCCGCCATCCAGAATGAAAAGGGCCAACCGAAAATAAAGTATTGGCTCAGCTCAATTGCGAAATAAGCTGGCACGAAAGTCACCAACCACCAAACGCACAACAGCCCGACAATCAACAAGATATTGTGACGCCAGTAGCGGATTGGAGAGTAGGCTTGAGACGTGCGCATGATCGCCTAAAATATACAACTTGCCCGTATAAGCGACAACGGCCGACACCAAAGTGCCAGCCGTTGTGCGATTTGTTTTTATTAGAGTCGTGCTTATTTTTATAATACAGCCGATGCTGCCAGCTTGCTCATGCAGAGCTTTGTCCCCTCACCTGCATGAGAAAGATTCTGCACCGTCGTAGGTATTGTTACATTGGGGTATGCCCTATATTTGGGCGATTCTGATCAAATGTTTCACTATATGGACAGCTTTGCATGATTCTGTGCATGCAACCTTCTGTCACGGAGCCTCATGTTTAACCCGTCGCGCGACCAAGTTCGAGAGTTTTTTATCAACACCTGGCGCAAAGACCGTGCCCACGAGCTCTTGACTCCGCTCGAAGCCATAGCCCTGGACTGGATCAAGCAACACCCCGAACACCACGAGGCCCTCGAAAACCCCGACGCAATGACCCAAGAGTTCAAAGTGGAAGACGGTCACAGCAATCCCTTTTTACACCTCTCAATGCATTTAGCAATCGCCGAGCAGCTCTCGATTGATCATCCACGCGGTATCAAACAGGCGTTCGAGACCATGGCACGAGGCTCGAACGGGCACGACGCAGTGCATCAGATCATGGAATGTCTGGGGCAGGTCGTCTGGGAATCCCAACGCCTTGGGACGCCGCTAGACAGCGATACCTATATCGAATTAATTCGACAGCGGGCTAGTCGCGATTAACTGAGCCCAGAATCTGCTTGGCACCCCGACGTTGACCGCAACAAGTGTGAATGACCTAAATTTCGGCTGGCTGCCCCGTTCAAATCTCAGCGCGAGGCAATAAAAAACCGCCCTTCAGGCGGTTTTTTATTGGGCGCAAAGCGGTTTACTTACGCACAGCCAAGGGCCCAGGCTGCGCGGCCAGCCAAGCAGAAACGTTTTCAACATCTTGCTTAGACAACTGCACAGCAAAAGCACCCATCACGGCATTTTTACGCACATTGGCCGAAGCCGGTGCACCGGTCGCGCCGCGTTGATAAGCCTTCAGGGCATGTGCCAAAAAGTCAGCATGTTGACCAGCCAAAATCGGATAAACCGGCATGATCGGAGATTTGGCATCCGCCCCATGACACGAGGCACAGTTGACTTTTTCCCAGACGGCCTTGCCGGCTGCGAGGTCGGCCGCTTGGACCAGACCTGAACTAATCATTACCGCAACGCCACAGAGGGCAAGCTTCAAATGTTTCATGGTAGCCCCCGATTATTTAAGTTTGGAATAGTAAGCGGCCAAATCGGCAACATCTTGATCTGACAAGCTTTTTGCGATGGCATCCATCGTCGGATGGGTACGCTCGCCCACAGCATACGCACGCAAGGCCGCCTGAATGTAGGCACCATTTTGGCCCGCAATCATTGGCACAGAATACACCTCAGGAAAGCTTGCACGATAGCCGGGTATGCCGTGGCACCCGATACACATCGAGACTTTCGACTTGGCGGCTTCGGCGTTACCGACGGGAGCGTCTGCAGCAAAGCCAGTTGAGGCAAAGGCACAGGAAACTGCCAAGGCTACGCCAGCAAAAACTTGGGGGAATCGTTGGGCAATCGACGTACTGCCACTACGCATCTGATTTGGATACATGGTTTTGGACAACTTCATCTAAAAGGGCTCTAGTGACACTAGAACAACAACCCGAGAATACTCTCGGCCGCAAAACGTTAAGATTGTACGATAATTGGCGAAACTAAATTTCGGCCTCCGAACTTTCACCACTGAACCTTTACTTTGCGACTCCTTCATGACCTCTTCGACCCAGAATCCCGAGCAAACGAAACGCTTTGACGGCACCGAACGCTATGTCGCCACCGACGACCTTAAGCTGGCAGTCAATGCCGCCCTGACACTGCAGCGCCCCCTGCTCATTAAGGGCGAGCCCGGCACGGGAAAAACCATGCTGGCCGAAGAAGTTGCCGCGGCGCTTGATCGCCCCCTGCTTCAGTGGCACATCAAATCAACGACTAAAGCGCACCAGGGCCTCTACGAATATGACGCCGTATCGCGTTTGCGTGATTCGCAGCTAGGCGAAGAAAAAGTCAAAGACATTCGTAACTACATCATGCAAGGGGTACTGTGGCAGGCCTTTACTGCGCCCGCACCCGTTGTGCTTCTGATCGATGAGATTGATAAAGCCGATATTGAATTTCCTAATGACTTGTTGCGCGAACTCGATCAAATGCAATTTCATGTTTACGAAACGCGTGAAACCATTAGCGCTCTGCACCGCCCGCTGGTGATTATCACGTCAAATAACGAAAAGGACCTGCCCGACGCGTTTCTACGGCGCTGCTTCTTTCACTATATTCGTTTTCCTGATCGTGACACCCTACGCAGCATTGTCGACGTGCATTTTCCTAACTTGCACGCCGAAGTACTACGCGCGGCGCTCGATACCTTTTTTGCCTTACGTGAAGCCCCAGGTCTGAAGAAAAAACCCTCGACCTCTGAGTTTCTTGATTGGTTGCGCCTCTTAATCGCTGAAGACGTCAGCCCCGCCGAGATCGACGCCCATGCAGCCACTTCGGTGCCCATGCTGGCGGGTGCCCTGCTGAAAAACGAGCAAGATTTGCAACTGCTTGAGCGCCTGGCTGCGGTGACACGCAGTAGCACCCGCCGCCCATCTGGCCCTAGTCATGGTTAAGAATCAAGGCTTTAAGCAACCGCCCTCGCCCTGTACGCTTCACGGCTGGGGCGTACGCCTCGAGCCACTCTCACAAGCGCACGCCGAAGGTTTAACGGCGGCGGCACGCGACGGAGAACTCTGGAATCTGCGAGTCACCTCAGTGCCCGAGCCCGATCAAACCTCAAGCTATATCCAAACGGCGCTTGACGGTCTGGCGGCCGGACACATGCTGCCCTTCGTTGTCGTAGAAGACGTCTCAGGAAAGATCTTAGGTACGACCCGCTACCACGACATCATTACCTCAGTCGCACGCCTTGAAATCGGCTTCACCTGGTACGCCAAAAGCCAGCAACGCACGCATGTCAACACGGCATGCAAGTTGTTGCTGCTCACCCATGCCTTTGAAGTGCTCGGCGCGGGTGTCGTAGGTTGGCGGACTGACAACTTTAATTATGCCTCGCAGCGCGCCATCGAAAGGCTCGGGGCAAAGCGCGACGGTGCGATTCGTCACCATGCGTTACGTCGTGATGGCACGGTGCGTGACACCGTCATGTACAGCGTAATCGCCGGCGAATGGCCTGAGATCCGCGACCACTTAACCTACCAGCTCAAACGCCATGCTCGTTGATTTCTTCTACCACCTGCGAACGCAAAAACTCAAGGTCTCGGTCAAAGAGTACCTGACCTTGCTTGAGGCGCTTTCAACTCCGCTGATGCCGCCCACGCTTGAAGATTTTTATTTTTTAGCGCGCACCACTCTGATTAAAGACGAAACTCTGTTTGATCGCTTTGATCGCGCGTTCGCAGGCTATTACCGTAGTCT
>JBAWWV010000275.1:0-5407 GCA_037146575.1 Alcaligenaceae bacterium
CCCTATATTTTGGTGCCAACTCAATGGCCATTTTTCCCTTTGTTAAACCCGCCGATAGTTCAATTACCTTTAATGCGACCGATTTTGCAGCGATTGGCGGTATCGCTACCTCGGCCCATGTTTTGCTGGCTTCGAAAAATTCTGGCATTACCTCGATGAGTGACTTGGTGCAAAAGGCAAAAACAGCATCCGAGGCCGTGTCTTATGGTTCGGCCGGTGCCGGTGGCTCGACGCATTTGCCGTTAGCCTTTTTTGAGAAAGATGCTGAGATCAAGCTGCTGCATGTCCCTTACAAAGGTGCAGCACCAGCTTTTGTTGACTTGCTCGCGAGTCGGATTGACTTATCGACTCCCGGCTATTCAGCGGCCTTAAATGAACCCATACAGAGCGGAAAAGTGATCGCACTTGCGGTGACTTCCGACAAACGTTTGCCCTTCTTGGCGAACGTACCAACTTGGGCTGAGTCGGGCTATCCCAATATGGTTTTTCCAATCTGGTATGCGCTGTTTGGACCTAAAGGAACGCCACCATTCGTTATCGAGCGCTTGAGTCAAGAGATGAAAGCAATGTCTGCAGACCCAGACTATGTCAAAAAACTCGCCGCTCAGGGCAACGTCGCTGAGTTTGTTCCCCCAAAAGAGCTTGATGAGTTACTTGCCCGACAAACGGTCGAGATGGGGAAACGTATCGGAGCTCTGAATTTAAAGTTTTAAGTGTTCATTGAAGGCGTGAAAACCTGCCCTGCTTGTCATATACCCACTTTCGTTTGCTGTGTCGTCGCAGACTGGCGTTCATATTCGTTTGCGCTCTCGTCATAACTGGAAATTTCTATGTCTGTTGAGTTATTAGCATTAGGCGAGTTTGTTGCCGCCACAGAATGGCATCACGCAAAGCCTGAGCAGAGAAAAATTGTTGATCAGAGTATTAGAGCCTCGTTGTTGTGTTGTCTGCTCGGTATCGAGCGCGAAAGGTCAACCTGGCCGTATTTTTTTAAGGGAGAAGACGTAAAGCCAGGCCAACAACATACGAGCCAACGACTTAGCGAAGTGTTTGCACCTCTAGATGGCATCGGTTGTTTAGCCACCTTGGGTGGCGCTGCTGATTTGGATCCAATGGATCCTGGGCCTTCGCACACACCCTTATCCGCAACGTTGGCCGCCTGCTTCGCAGCAAAAATAACGAGCGGTACTGGTACAGAAAAATCAATTAGCCAAGAGACCATTGGAGCCGGTGTGTTAGCGGGCCTTGAGGCGAGTTGGCGGATTCGACGTGCGATTACCGGAGCTCGTCCGGGACTGGGGTTTCACAGCCCCGGCGTGTATGGAACAATCGCTGCTGCCGCCGCGGCCTCGAGAGTATTGGGGCTGAGCCCACTTCAGTGCACTCAGGCGATGGCACTGGCCTTAACCCGAACTGCGGGCTTGGCCACGAATAGCGCTGCCTCAATGGTTGGCATGACGCATTTCGGCTGGGGAACTTTTCACGGTGTCGAAGCAGCCCTACTAGCGGCAAACGACTGGACCGCCTCAAATGATCTGTTTCGCGCGTTGTCAACTTTATACGGTGAAGGCAAAGTTGATCTGACACGCATCAAGTCAGACGACAGCAATTACGATGCACCTAATGGTCTGGTGTTTAAGCACTACCCCTGCAATATCTACACGAACCTTGTCGTGCAAATGCTCGCAACGCTCAACGCATCGCCTGTCGATAAAATTGAAGTGAACATGCCATGGATTCCGCATTTGGACTGTCCAGCACCGAAGGATGTGCGTCAGGCGCGTAATAGCTTGCAGGCCGTGGCTGCGATCGCAGGCGCTGGCGGCACTTCGTACAGTGCTTTTTCTGGCCCCAGTGGTGCATGGCAACCTTCGCCCGAGGTCGCTCACTTACTTCCGAAGATTGTTTTAAAAATGGATAAAGACGCGCCTACAAAACTGAGTGAAGCAAAGATAGCCGTGCGCGCCTGGCGTGCAGAAAAATTAGTGCTAGACACGCATGGTGCGATGCTCGATCTAAAAGGCTGGGGACGCGGTCATGCTGAAAGCCTCTTGACAGGCTTAGAGCAACAACAAGGGCTTGAGGCGTTATACGATCAAAGTTATTCAAATGGCTACGCTTACCTAAAAAAGCGCCTGGCATTTTTTCAATAACAATAATTGAAAATATCAAAGCACGCCCCTAAGCTGCGAGCCCACACACGGTCTTACTGTTGCGCAAGATAAAGAGGCTCATTAGAAATGAAGCTAGAGACAATTTGGCCAAAGAACTTTACAGAAACATTTACCCGTTTGTTGACCGCTTAAAAATATATTGAGAGGAGATGATCAAACATGAGTAACGAAATCCTGTTTACCTACGACCACTATGAGGTCGACAAAATTTATGGCGTGAAAGAATTCGTTGTTGACGAGGCAGTCGTTGCAAAATGGCGAGCTGTATACCCTCAAGACAATGAACCCGGCGTGATGCCCGCGGGGATGTTATCAATGATCGTGATTGACGCGGTGCTGACCCATCATGCACCCAGGCCACCGGGTGGCATCCACGGAGGTCAGACTTTTAAGGTGACGCGTATGCCGCGCATCGGTGAGACGCTATTGACCGAAGTCAAATGCTTAAGTAAAGAAATTAAAAAAGATCGTAAGTGGGTCAAGGCAGGCACCACTACAACGATCAAAGGCACCGGCGAGATTGTGCTCACTGGTGTGATGACCTCTCTCATTGCGCGGTGACCAGGACTATGAATATTCAACTTAAACCTGCGACAAAACATGTAGATTTTCAGTCAATCTTAGACTATGCAGCCCTGACAAACGACTACAACCCGGCTCATGTCGACAAAGAGTTTGCCGATTCCAGTCCGATGAAGGGGATCATTGCGCATGGCACGATGTCTGTGGCGTTGATCTGGCAGGCGATCAAAAATACGTTGGGCATTGAGGCGTTGAATTATATTGACCTGGACATTCGCTTTGTTCGCCCGGTTCGAATCGACGATGATGTCACAGGGGGTGGGGAGTTACAGGCCGGGACTTCTGATACTTTTTCTGTGTGGGTGAAAAATCAAAAAGACGAAGACGTCATTGTTGGAACAGCGGTGATTCGCTCTAAAGGGTAAGAGTACCTTTGCCCTTGAGCGAGTATGTTGTCAAGGCGGTGATTCAATCTAAAGGTTAAAAGTCCTTCTGCGCTTGAACGAGTATGCATCAATAATAAATAAAACAAAGTTGAGATAAATATGACTCAGTTAAAAAACGTTAAAGAGATGCTGTTGTGCGTAATGATTGGGTTGATACCCTGCGTGACGCAGGCTCAAGATAGTGCGGCGGTCTACCCAAATCGTTCAATCAAAATGGTTGTGCCTTTTGCTGCGGGTGGTGGTACTGATATCGCGGCGCGACTTGTAGCGGGCAAATTAGGTGAGACTCTCGGGCAAAGCGTTGTCGTCGAAAACCGCTTGGGTGGAGGAGGGTCTCTCGCGACCGAGTTCGTCGTACGTGCACCAGCTGACGGCTACACACTTCTGTTCCATTCTGGCGCGCTCGCGATCGACACAAGCTTCAAGAAGGATTTGCCTTACAACGTCCGTAAGGACTTAACGCCGATATCGTTAATCGTTTCGGGGCCATTTCTCTTAGTGGCGAACGTAGCACTTCCGCAAAAAAATGTTGCTGAGTTAATTGCCTATGCGAAGGCTAATCCGAAGAAGTTGAATTTTGGCTCGCCTGGAATTGGCTCTTCTATTCATCTTGCGGGCGAATTGTTTAAAGCAATGGCGGGGATTGATATCGTTCATGTACCTTACAAAGGTGCCTCGCCGGCGCTGACAGGGATCATGGCTAATGATATACAAATCATGTTTGACCTCATTTCAACCTCAAAGCCGCTTGCGGATGCCGGTAAAGTCAAGATACTTGGCGTGAGTAAATTAGAGCGTCAGGCCGATATGCCAAGTGTGCCGACCGTTTCAGAAAGTGGGCTTGCTGGCTACGAAAGTGCTGTGTGGCTGGGTCTCCTAGCGCCGACAGGCACAGACAAGGCAATCATTCAAAAAATCGCTGAAGCGGTCAAAAAACTAATGGCGCACCCGGGCGTTCAGGCTCAGTTTCAGTTGCAAGGCTTGGATATTGTGGGTAGTTCGCCCGCTGAGTTTGAAAAATGGCTTTCGTTAGACATTGATCGTTACGCTAAAGTCATTCGTGACGCCAATATCAAGCTGGACTAACAGTGACAAAAAAACGCTTAGATAGCATCCTAAAGGCGCATTCAGTTGCGGTGATCGGTGCCTCTGATGATCTGGCAAAAGTGGGTGGGCGAGTCGTCTACTTGTTGCAACAACGAAATTTTGCTGGAGAAATATTTCCGGTCAACCCAAAGCGTACACATATTCAAGGGTTGACCTGTTATGCAGCAGTCTCTGCTATTACTCAACCTATCGACCTCTGTGTGCTTGCGGTTGCTGCCTCAGAGGTGCATCAACAGGCGACCCTATGCCTTGAGGCCGGCGCCAGAGGGTTGATTGTTTTGTCTTCGGGCTACGCAGAGCTGGATGAAGACGGGGCGCGGCGACAAGTGGCGTTAGCTGAACTCGCACAGCGTTACGGCGTACCCTTGATCGGGCCGAACTGCCTGGGGGTCATGAACGCAAACAACAACTTGGTCGCCTCTTCAACCTTTGCGATCAATGACCGCGAACTGCAGGGTGGGCGACTAAGTTTTGTCAGCCAAAGTGGTGCAATCGGTACCTATTGGTTGGACATGGTGTTAGAGGCTGGTTTTGGCGTTGCGAACTGGGTTTCGACCGGCAATGAAGCTGATGTTGATTTGGCTGAGCTATTAGAATACTTAGTCGAGGACGAACAGACTTCTGTCATTGGCTTGTATATAGAAGGTATTCGAGACGGTCAGCGCTTTCGCCGTGCTGCTCTAAAAGCCTTACAGAAAAAGAAACCAATTTTGGTGCTGAAGGCAGGGCGTTCTGCTGCAGGAGCTCTTGCTGCTGCGTCGCACACCGGTGCCTTGGCGGGCGAAGATCTGCTCTACGATGCTTTCTTTGAGCAATATGGTTTGTGTCGGGTAGAGTCGTTAACTGAGATGCTCGAGCTCTCTAAAGTCTTGTTATTGCAACCAGTGCGCGCGGGGGCACGTACTTGCGTCGTCTCAGTATCAGGTGGCGCCGGCGTCTTGATCGCCGATGCCGCGAATGCAAACGGATTGCTCATACCAGAATTGTCTCCAACGTTAGTCGCTGACCTACGCCTGATATTACCTTCCTTTGCGACAGCGCAGAATCCACTCGACATCACGGCCCAGATCGCGACAGAGCCAGATTTACTGGGCAAGGCGGTGCAGATTATTGCCGCTTCAAATGAATTTGATGCGTTGGTGGTGTTTTGTGGTGGGC
>JBAWWV010000276.1:0-5366 GCA_037146575.1 Alcaligenaceae bacterium
GCGTTCGATGGCAAAGCGCAGTGCCTCGGCATCTATTTTGCGAACTTGACCGGTGTGCTGGTAGTCGACGCCGTCAATAATCCCAGTTGGGCGTGCCGTCACAAAGTTACCCGAGAGCACGCGAATCTGCGCGTGCGACATCGGAGTGTTGGGCAAACCTTGGCTAAACGCAGCCTCGATATCGAGACGAATTTCACCCGCAGCCTCTTTTGCGCATTCAAGGGCGTTGGCGTCCATCGGTGCATGACCACGGCCAAATTGCTGTTCAAAGCCCTTTAGCCGGAGCTGCTCGTTGACCTGGGGACGTGAACCATGCACCAACACCAATTTAATCCCCAGCGCCGAAAGCAACGACAGGTCTTGTACCAACGTATTTAGGACATTGGCCTGTACTAACTCGCCGCCAAAGGCCACGACAAAGGTTTTACCTCTGAAGGCATGCACATACGGGGCTACCTCGCGAAACCAGCGCACAAACTGAGCGGCAGCAAATTCAGGGGCTTCTTGGGCAGATACGGTTTCTTGCTCGGGCGTGTCGGACATGGTGGTTTGTGTTGAAAACCTCGTGATGCTGTGAAAGAAGAAGATAAATTTTATAATGCGAAAGTGTCCGGATCAGAAAATATGTCTCAATCAATGCCTGACGCGGGGATAACGCCAACAATAACCCCTGAAAGCGTTGTCATTTCCCCACGCCAGCCTCCTCAGATCGTCTATCCCGAAGATCTACCAGTCAGCGCTCGCCGGCAAGAGATTGCGCGGGCGATCGCCGCGCATCAGGTCATTATCGTCAGTGGCGAGACCGGCTCGGGCAAAACGACCCAGTTGCCGAAGATTTGCCTTGAGCTTGGGCGTGGTCTGAAAAAGATGATCGGTCACACCCAACCGCGCCGGATTGCTGCCAGTTCGGTGGCTAAACGCATCGCTGACGAGCTTAAAACCCCTTTGGGCGACTGGGTCGGGTATCAGGTTCGCTTTCAAGACCGCAGCAGCGCACAAACCGCGATCAAGCTCATGACCGATGGCATTTTGCTAGCCGAGTCGCAGCGCGACCCTCTGCTGCGCCGCTACGACACCATCATCATTGATGAGGCCCACGAACGCAGTTTGAATATTGACTTTCTGCTGGGGTATCTCAAGCAACTATTACCCCGACGGCCTGACCTGAAACTGATTATCACGTCGGCCACAATCGACGCGACGCGGTTTTCGCAACATTTTGCCGATGCGAAGGGTCGTGCGGCCCCGGTTATTGAAGTCTCGGGCCGGCTCTATCCCGTTGATATTCGGTACCGCCCGGTCAATGATCCCGAGCGCCTTGAGCCTACGACCGCGACCCAACCCCCCGCAGGGCAGTCTGAGCGTGGCTTGGCGCGTGATGAAGAGCGCGATCTCATTAATGCCTTGGTCGAGGCTGTCGATGAGTGCGCGCAAGTGGGGCCCGGTGATATCTTGGTCTTCTTGCCTGGCGAGCGCGAAATCCGCGAAGCGGCCGAATCGTTGCGTAAGCACCACCCGCCCGGTACGCAAGTGTTGCCCCTCTACGCGCGCCTGTCACAGGCCGAGCAAGAAGAAATCTTTACCCCGCAAAGTAGTGGGCGCCGCATCATTTTGGCCACCAACGTCGCCGAAACGTCCTTGACGGTTCCTGGCATTCGCTTCGTGATTGATACCGGGCTTGCACGCGTCAAGCGTTATTCTTGGCGCAACAAGGTCGAGCAGTTACGCATCGAGCCCATCAGCCAGGCGTCGGCAAATCAGCGGGCAGGGCGCTGCGGCCGGTTAGGCCCTGGGGTATGCGTTCGGCTCTACGACGAGCCAAGTTTTAAAGAGCGCCCAGCGTTCACTGACCCCGAGATCTTGCGTTCGTCGCTGGCCGGCGTGATCTTGCGGATGAAAGCGCTCAAGCTGGTCGAGATCGAAGAGTTTCCTTTTGTTGATCCTCCCTCAGGACGAGCGATCGCTGATGGCTATCACTTGCTGCAAGAGCTCGGCGCGATTGATCCTGACTCAAGCACCGACACTGGACTGACACACACAGGGCAGGCGCTGGCCAAGTTGCCTGTCGACCCTCGGATCGGGCGCATGATTTTGGCGGCTCGCGAACAAAACTGCCTGACCGAGATGCTCATCATTGCGGCGGCGCTTTCGGTGCAAGACCCACGTGATCGCCCCATGCAAGCGCGCGAGGCGGCCGAGCTTGCACACGCAAAGTTTGCCGACGACAAGTCTGAATTTCTCTCTTACGTTAAGTTGTGGCGTTGGTATCACGAACAGGTCGATCACAAAGCCTCACAGCGTAAGCTCGTGGCTCAATTACGCCAGCAATTTTTGTCGCCGGTGCGTTTGCGTGAATGGCACGACATCCATCGGCAGTTGCTTGCGTTGGCCGGCGAGCAAGGCTGGCGCTTGAATCAAAGCGACGCTACCTTTGAACAATTGCATTTGGCATTAATGTCGGGTCTTCTTGGTAATCTCGGCTTGCAGTCTGAAGAGGCGGGGCACTTTATGGGCGCACGCGAGTTGCGCTTTTGGATTCACCCTGGCTCACGTCTGGTAAAGAAGGCGGGTAAGTGGATCATGGCCGCTGAGTTGGTCGACACCAGTAAGGTCTATGCGCGTTGCGTCGCCAAAATTGATCCAACCTGGGTTGAAAAGGTTGCTAAGCATTTAATTAAACGGTCTTGGAGCGACCCGCGTTGGGAGAAAAAACTCGGACAAGTCGTCGCGAACGAAAAGGGCACGCTTTACGGCTTAAACGTCTATGCGGGTCGGCGTGTGCATTACGGTCCGATCGCACCTTCTGAAGCCCGCGCGATTTTCATTTTGCAAGGGTTGGTGCCCGGTGAGCTTGAGAGCCCCTTAGCGTTTGTCGCCCACAATCGCAAACTGATTGCGCAAATCGAGCGCCTCGAACATCAAACTCGCCGCCCCGATATTTTGGTTGACGACAGTTTGATTCACGCTTTTTACGACCGCCTCATACCCGCCAATATCCATCAATTAAGCACGCTTGAACACTGGGTCAAGGGTTTACCGAAAGAACAGGTACAAGCGCTTTTTTTAACCCGTGAAGCCTTGATGCGTCACGAAGCCGCGGGTGTCACCACTGAGGTGTTCCCAAAGTTTTTTGATTGGCAAGGTACGCGCCTGGCAATTGATTATCACTTTGAACCGGGTTCGCCACGTGATGGCGTGACCTTGGCCGTACCCTTGTTTTTTTTGAATCAGCTCGAGGCCGACCGTTGCGAGTGGTTAGTACCCGGCATGGTCAAAGAAAAAGTGCACATGCTGCTTAAATCATTGCCGCAAAAAATTCGTCGGCATTGCGTACCCTTGCCCGATTATGCCGCTGGCTTTTACGAACGCTGGTTTGAAAAGCTGGGCGCGCCGGGCTGTTCGCTCACCGAGGCGATCAGCCAGGATATGTGGCTACAACTAAAGCTGCGCCCCGTACCCACTGATTTCAAGCCTGAAACCCTGCCAGCTCACTTGTTTATGTCGTTTAAGGTGATCGACGAGCATGGTCGCATGCTGGGGGCCGGACGTAATCTTGCGCAATTGAAGGCCGAGTTTGGCAAGCAGGCGCAAGCCAATTTTCAACAACTCGCTACGCGTGATCAAGAGGTCGCCAGCGCGTTATCCCAAGACGAGATCGTTGACTGGAGCTTTGGTACCTTACCCGAGCTTTTAGAAATTCGCCGAAAAAATAGCACGGTGGTGGGTTATCCGGCTTTAGTCGATCGCGGTACAAATTGTGCGCTCGACGTATTCGATGACCCTCACGCAGCCAAACAAGCGCATCAGCGCGGCTTGCGACGCTTGTTTAAAATTGCCTTGCGCGATCAAGTCAAATTTTTAGAAAAAAACCTGCACGATCTGACCAAGCTTGGGATGCTGTATCTCACACTGGGCACCCAAGAGCAGCTTCGCGATCAGTTGATTGATTGTGCGATAGAACGTGCTTGCTTACAAGAGCCCTGGCCGCTTGACGCGCCAACCTTCGAGGCGCGTCGGCTTGAGGGTAAGGCCAAAGTTGGCTTGCTGGCTCAAGAGGTTGCTCGAACGGCCGGCGCGGTGCTTGAGGCCTGGGTTGCAGCGGTGCGTAAATTGCCTCAGGCAAAAGGTAACGCGGCATACCAGGATATTCAGACGCAATTGGCGCAACTCGTATCAGTTGACTTTATTTCCCGTACTCCTGATGCACAGCTGGCTCATATCCCGCGCTACCTAAAAGCTGTGATGGCACGTATTGACAAGCTGCGCAGCGATCCAGCGCGCGATGCGCGTTTAATGGCAGAGATGGCACCATTGCTTACACAGTATTCGCGAGCCCGCAGTGCGCTAAAAGGAGCCCCAGATCGTGGGCTTGACGAGTTTCGCTGGCTACTCGAAGAGCTTCGGGTCGCCTTGTTTGCGCAAGAATTACGCACCCCGATGCCCGTTTCAGCCAAACGCCTGCAAAAGGCGTTTGATGCGATGCAGCGTTAGTGGCACTTGGCCGCGCCATTCGGGAGTCGCGAACCGCCTCTCAGTGATGTTTTCAGTGTTTGAACCCTGAGATGTAGGAGATCGCTAGTTAGGGGTGGTTGGCGCTCGGGGGCTGGTTGGACCATTGCCCGCGCTAACAGAGAATAAAACCGGTTTTCCGTACCCCAGAATAGGTACAATCCGACTATGGATAATGCTGTTCAATCCCCCCCTTTCGTGCATTTGCGTGTTCATTCCGAATTTTCGGTTGTGGACGGCATTTTACGTATTTCAGATCTGATCGAACGCTCGGTCGCTCAGGGTCAGCCAGCGGTTGCGCTCACCGACCTGTCGAATGTGTTTGGTCTGATCAAGTTTTACAAGGCGGCTCGTAGCGCAGGCATCAAACCGATCGTGGGCTGCGACGTGTGGCTCACCAACGACGACGACCGTGAAAAACCCTTTCGTGTTTTATTGCTGGTCTCCAGCAATGCTGGATATCGGTCGCTGTGCGAGCTCTTGACCCAGGCCTGGCTGACTAATGCGCATCGAGGTCGCGCCGAGATGCGCCGCGAGTGGCTGGTCAAGCAGCCAGGGTTGATCGTGTTGTCGGGCGCTCGGGCAGGTGATGTGGGACAGGCGTTGATGGCAGGTAATCGTGAGGCCGCCCTGGCGTTCGCGCGCCACTGGCAGGCCGCGTTTCCTGATTCTTATTACGTTGAGTTGCAGCGCACCGAGGGCGAGGCGGATCAGTCTTATACGCAGGCAGCCCTGTCAATTGCGACCGAATTGGGTTTGCCGGTTGTGGCCACGCACCCGGTACAGTTTTTGGACCGCTCAGATTTTCGGGCGCACGAGGCGCGGGTTTGCATCTCTGAAGGCCAAATCCTAACCAA
>JBAWWV010000277.1:0-5363 GCA_037146575.1 Alcaligenaceae bacterium
CAAACCACGCAGGCACCACACCGATGCGCTTGCGGCATGATGCTGGCTACTGTGCAGCTGCAATCAGCGTCTTTATGCGTGAGCTCACCATTGAGATGGGTGGTGCTCAAGTGGCCACAATGGGGGTGACCCAATTGCATCCTAATTTGATTAACGTGATCGCGGCGCGAGCTATCGTGACAGTCGATTTGCGCAATACTGACGAAGCCTTATTAAAAATCGCCGAGCAAAGAGTCGCTGATTTTTTGGTCAAACTCGCGGCTGACGAGGGCGTCAAAATTACAAGCCATCGCCTTGCGCGTTTTGAGCCCGTGAAGTTTGACGACGGCATTGCTGATGTGATTGCACAACACGCACAAGCGCTAGGTTATTCGTGTCGTTCAATGACCTCTGGCGCAGGGCACGATGCACAAATGATGGCGCGACTATGCCCAAGCGCAATGATTTTTGTACCCTCGGTCAAAGGGATCAGCCATAACCCAGCCGAACACACGGACGTGGCAGACCTTGTGGCGGGTGGCAATGTTTTATTGCAGACAATACTTGAATTAGCGAACTAGCTTTTCACTCAAGACGAACAATTTTTTTGACAGGCAAGTCTCTTTCATTGCACGACGGCAACCAAAACTCTTGTTCATTTGACTTCGTGCAATGATCCTTTTCAAACAACGCTCAAAGATTGACTATTCGGGATCCATTTTATGACACGCATTGTGACGGTAGGTGCAGCACAACTCGGGCCCATTGCGTTAAACGAGACGCGCGCTCACGTGGTTGATCGCATGCTTGAGTTAATGAAGCAGGCCAAAAGCTGTGGCTGCGATGTCGTGGTGTTTCCTGAACTGGCACTCACCACGTTTTTTCCGCGATGGTATTTTGAGAGTCAAGACGAACTCGATGCCTTTTTTGAACGCGCGATGCCAGGGCCTGAGACCCAACGCCTGTTTGATACCGCAAAGGCGTTACAAATCGGCTTCTATTTGGGGTATGCCGAACTGGTACACGAAGACGGCCAACTACGACGCTTCAATACCGCGATCACCGTGGACAAGAGCGGAAAAATCATTTCAAAATATCGAAAGATCCATTTGCCGGGTCACAAAGAACACGAGCCTTGGCGCCGTTTTCAACATCTTGAAAAACGCTACTTCGAAACCGGTAACCTTGGCTTCACAGCTTTTCAGGCTGATTGGGGCAAAGATAAACAGGGCGTGTTCGGGATGGCAGTCTGTAATGATCGCCGCTGGCCCGAAACCTATCGCATCCTAGGCTTGCAAGCTGTCGAAATGATTTTTATTGGTTACAACACACCCGTACATAATCCGCCAGCGCCTGAACACGATGCACTCTCAAACTTTCACAACGAACTCGTCATGCAAGCGGGTGCCTATCAAAATGGCACGTGGGTGGTGGGTGTGGCCAAAGCCGGCACCGAAGAAGGCGTCGAGCAAATCGGCAATTCAATTATTGTGGCCCCGTCGGGCGAGATCGTTGGCGCTTGCACAACCCTAGGTGACGAATTAGCCATTGCACGTTGCGATCTTGATTTATGCAACTCGTATAAAAATACAACCTTCAACTTCGCGCGCCATCGCGAACCTGAACAATACCGCATGATTGTCGAACGTAAAGGGGCGGTAGCACCTAAAAGTGATTGAGCGTATGGGGGCGGTAGCCCCCAAAGGCGATTGTTAGTAATCGTCTTCGTCGCTAGGCGGCACAAGGCGACTGTAATCAAACTCAACAAATTGAGTGCGCCGTGCACCATTTACCAACGCACGGCCCGCGAAGGAGCGGCCGTCAGCCAGGGTGATGTTGACTGAGTAAGAACCCGAGCTAAGACCCTCGATGCGAAAAAAACCACCCCGATCAGTCAAGGCAGTCAAAACTGAATCACGGCGCTGATGAACTTGAACCGAGGCTGATTCGAATACTTTTTCACCCATGGTATCCACCACGCGACCAACTAATTCAGTCGCGTGCGCGCGAGGCACCACTGTTGCCAGTAACAGACTGCCCAATACAACTGCGCTCGCGCGGACATGCCGCACCAGATCAGGAGCAGCTTTGTGCGTCAAGCCCCTCCAAAATGTCATTACCATCCAACTATTCTGCCTGACGGATTGACAATGGCAGCTTTTACCGCAGGCCCACCCAAGGCGCGCGTCAGGCGCGGCAAAATCTCAGTGTTTTCGTAATAACCCGAAAAGTAGTGCGCACCTGCACCCTCGGCTGATACCAAGACATCATCGCCCGAGTGAGGCGCAACATCCACTGCCCCACTCGTCTTATTTGCACCACCCTTGACGTTACCGGAAGGCATATTGCCAGACATAAACAAACCTTCGGGCTGCCTGGCGGGATTCGGCAGTGCAGACAAGCCAGAGGACCTGCCTTCGGCCGCTACTTTCGAAGCGCTAGGCTTTAAAGGTTGGTAGTTGGTCAAGTAGGTCGTACTATAAGCCGGACGTCCGCCATCCTCAATAATAATTTTAATGGCAGGATCTGGATCATCCGGAAAACCATCACCATTCAAATCGGCGTACGTTGGAAATGTTGCATCATTAAACGTTCCAATCGCATCTTGCAAGGCGCATGGGCGCTGTCCGTCACCTTTTGCGCCGAGCGTGACAGGATAACTTCCATCCGTCGTTTGAAAACAGTTACCCGCCGCCTCAAGCAGCGCGCTGGTCAACGCCACACCAATAATCGTTTGAGGCTGGGCATGATCGGCAGTCACAACTGCCAGCGCCCGATTGTCTTTGCTAAATTTCTCAACGATATTTTTTACGACGAGATCAAGTTCAACGACCTCGTAGACCGCGCGCTCGTACTCAAGGATGTGACCCAATTTGTCAGACTGCGATTGCTCGACTAGCAATATCCAGCCACCATCGTCTCGGGGGTTTTGCTTAACCAGCGTTTCAAGAACTGCGATGGCCTTATCCACCATCTCTTGCTTCATCGGGACGTTGTTAAAGCAGTCAGCAACCGTCTCGCCGCAAGCGGTGCCTTGGGGTGGCGCTATGTTTAACCCCAATTCAGGAGCCTTTCTATCTTTACCACGAATGGTCGCCTGACCGCGTGCCACTAGTCGGTCAAGTGTGCCAGGTAAGTTATCGGCGCCCAAACCGCTAGACGTTTTACGAAACTCGCCCGTAAAGATACCGATTAGTTTTTGATTGTCAGGTGCTTGTTTTAATTCAGACAGATTGTGTACAACGCTGTAACCAAGCTTGGGGGCAACATCCACCAACAGATCAACATCCTTACGACCGCCAGAAGGATATTGATAAAAATCTTTCAATAACGGATTCGTCTGTTTCATCCAGTGAACTGCGCCGCCGCCAAGCAATACATCCAACGGCTGCGACAAAGACGCTAAGGCTAGGTTGCCCGTCTTTTTTAACGCTGTTGAATCATCGTAATAACCAATCATCTGTTGCGCGATATTGACATAATTCGAGCGAGCGCGATTGTGTGCCTGCACAGATGCCGGCGTCGCATCCACTAAAAAAGCGTCGGTCACGACACCGATTTTCCAGCCATGAACACGTTTCAGGTATTCAAAAATAGTTTCAATGCGCGGATTATCGAGTGCGTCTTCGGGCGTGTTATCCACCGAGACTTGAATCGCATTATTCGATTGTTTGACACCACTCACCAAGCTCGCCATTCCCGGGCCCGAATCTGTGATGATGCTATCAAAGGAGGTTGTGCGAATCATGCCCTGGACACTCATTTGCTCCATGGCAAGTGGCTCGGAGCGACCTTCAAGAATGGGCTTACTGATCAGACGGGCGGCGGTGCGCATGGGCGTACCCATACCATCCCCTAAAAAGAAAACCAGTTTATTCGTCGCGTCTTTGGCTCTAGGATTGGGAGCTGCAACAACTTCGTAAACGTTACGAATTGAACGCTTGGTACCATCAACCTCGACTACCGCCTCTACGACGTACTTTCCGGGCAAATCAAAAGAAAGATTTCGGGCTGTTTCACCAAACAGCAGTTCTGACGAAGGCGTACCTGACTCGGCCCCCTTACCCTGCTTCTGTATGGTTTGCTCAAATGTTTGCGTCACGTTCGAACCATTAATGGTCAAACTCACAAGCTTGGGTGCGACTTTGGCTGGGATCTGAGTCTCAAGGCGCAAATCAAAGCGTTGGCCGGCGAAGAGATTACTTCTGGTCGGCGGCAGGATGCGCAGGCCCGATTCAGGCTCTGCGTTCATTGGAAAGTCTGCCAACTTTTGACCAAAGTAAATGGGATCAACCGCGTTTCTGGTTTTACCATCGCCCTTGAAGGGAGCGTCGTCATCTGGCCCTGCCCAAGATACTGTAGTGGCGACACTAAAAGCAACAACGATTGAGAGCCAAAACTTCGTTTTACACATGCTGTCCAAGACCAAAAAATTAACCTTCTCATCTTACTGGAACTTAGTGACTGGTTTGTGACATGACAAGAGCGATCTGAAATAAGACGCTTGTCAAATTTAGACACTTTCCATCAATCAGTCTTGACTCTTTACAATCGACCTAGATTCACTTAAGCGACCAGACTGATCAAGCTCAAATTTTTTTCTTAAGCCTTTGCGGCGATCTGACGCGCCAAGTCAAGATTTTTGGCACGTGCTCGACCACTAACAAGAAACAAATCAATGATGTACCAAATACCCAAGCCGCCCAATGTCAGCAGCTTGGCGACACCCAGACCAACATCACCCAACACGAAGCGATCAATTCCCCACATTCCCAAATACGCCGAACAACCGAACACCGTGGTCGGGTTCTTGGCTTGCGCTGTGAACTGAGAAGAAAACACTTCTTTCTTTTCGTCAGAAAGCGTTTTGTAAAGCGAAAGTAATTCTTTTGTGTAAAGTGCGTTTTCCATCGTAATCCTTTTAAATAAATGGATAAATTTAAAAAATCATTCAAAAATGTTTGGCAGGTCAACCATTGACGCAGAAGTGGCACAAAGAAATGTTCATAAGAACAATGCAACTTGTTTTGGATGGCCTAGATAATTTATCTGTTCAATGTGGCATGGGTATTGCAGCCAGCTAACCTACACAGAACCCCCGCTTTACCCTGAGGCGCGTATGCCTCAGTCCACTGCATACTTTTCTCCCACAAGTGTCTGGCAAGTTCTGAGTCTTGAGCGATCTTTGAGGGGCTCTGTACGCGGGCATCTGCGTAGTACAGTCCCGTTTCTGTCTGTGGCGCGTCTAAAACACAATGCAGAGTGGTGCGCGCTCCCTTCTCAGCAGTCAACATCGGTCGCATTTTTAGCACTGGCAGCAAAAACTTTGGTACGTGGCGCCAAAGGCTTGTTGCCACAACACCAGGGTGTACGCTGTAGGCGGA
>JBAWWV010000278.1:0-5351 GCA_037146575.1 Alcaligenaceae bacterium
CCACCGACAAGCCGTGACGTGAGTACGAGTAGCCATCCAAAAACCCGCGAGTGTTGCCCAACACAAAGTGGCCTTCATGTGTATCCACGCCCGCGCCTTCGGTGTTCGTGATCCGTTTGTCCGTATCTAGGGCGGCCCGCTCAGCAGTGATGGCCAGTTCGGTGGCCTGCGCCACGGTGACCGCCCACGGGTGATGCAGCTGCAGGGTATGTTTGACATCGGTGGCCAACAACTCAGCCTCGGGTAAGCCAGCAGACGGGTCTTCGGCCGTGTAGCGAGCAATATGCCAAGCCGCTTCAACCGTTTGGCGCATGGCTGCCGGTGAAAAATCAGAGGTCGAAGCCGAGCCGCGGCGCTGCCCGGCAAACACTGTGATGTCCATCGAACGATCGCGAGTTTGTTCGACCGTCTCAACCTGACCTTTACGTACCGAGACTGCCAGCCCTTGGGCCTCAGAGACCTCGGCCGCAGCATCGCTTGCACCCAAACTTTGGGCGTGTTTAAGCGCTTGTGTCACTAAATCTTCGAAAATCGGGCGATTTTCGGCAACTGGAAGAAAAGAAATTGAAGTAGCCATTAGGGGTCCATTCGCGTGAGGCTTTATGATAGCCCCATGATGACTGATTTACCTGAAACCCAAGACGACTCACCCGACTCGATGTATGACGGCCCCAGCAAATCGCATGTCAAGCGCGAAATGCTTGCCTTGGTCGACCTCGGCAAAGAACTCGTCGAGCTCTCACCCGAACGGCTTAAGCAATTGCCACTCTCTGAGCGGCTGTATGAGGCCGTGCGCTTAGCGCAACGCACCACCGCCCGCGAGGGCTTGAGGCGGCAAGTACACTTTGTTGGCAAACTTATGCGCGATGCGCCCGCCGACCAGATACGGGCGCAGCTCGATACCTGGAAAAACGGCTCACGCGAGCAAACGCAAGCCATGCATCGCCTGGAAGCCCTACGTGATCGTCTATTAAAAGACGACGCCGCGCTCACCGTGCTGCTACAAAAGTACCCTCAGGCGGATATTCAACATTTGCGCACGCTGATACGCGAAGGCCGCAAAGAGGCTGCCGCAAACGAAAACCTGCGCCCAGGCCAAGAGCCTTTGCGCAAACACTATCGCGCCCTGTTTCAGGCGCTTAAAACACTACAGGATCCAGACGACGCGCCATGAACGACAAACAATTGCTTGAGTGCGTTGAGCACGAGACCGGCTCCACGCCAACCCACAGCGTGATTTGGCTGCACGGCCTGGGCGCAGATGGCCATGACTTTGCGCCGATCGTGCCAGAACTGCGCCTGCCTGCAGCCAAAGCGGTGCGCTTTGTGTTTCCACATGCAACCGTTCAGCCCGTCACCATCAATGGCGGCATGGCGATGCGGTCGTGGTACGACATTTTGACTCCGCAGCTTGTCAAGCGCGAAGACGCGGCGGGGATTCGAGAATCTGAGCAGGCGATTCTTGCGCTAATTGCCCGCGAAAACGCTCGCGGCGTTCCAAGCAGCAATATTGTGCTGGCCGGGTTTTCGCAAGGTTGCGCCATGACCCTGCACACGGGCATTCGGGCGCCCTTCAAGCTCGCTGGCTTGATGGGATTATCAGGCTACTTACCCTTAGGCGACTTGGCCCTAGCCGAACATCACTCAGCAAATCTTGACACCCCTATTTTTTTAGCCCACGGCACCCACGACCCAGTCGTGGCACCCGAACGCGCCGAAGTCTCGCGCGCCAAGCTACAAGAACTTGGCTACAAGCTGCAGTGGCACACCTACCCAATGCCACACTCTGTTTGCCCTGAAGAGATCGCTGATATTTCGCAGTTTTTACAAAGCGTTTTAGTCTAAGCCTGTGACGGCTTTTACGCAGCTATCTTGACGAGATCGGCTCGCCTCTGGTGCGATGGACTCGCTTTAAAATTGCTTGGTTTTGGCGATGTCGCATTGGGACGGGGTGCTATCGCATGATGCGTCGCTTTCAAGTTTTTACGTATACGCCAACGTGAGTGCGTTTCCTAATATTTATTTGTATTTCTCTAAACTTTAATTGCCTCATTTATGACCTCTGCTTCAACTCCGGTTCGCACGCGTTTTGCCCCCTCGCCCACTGGCTTTCTTCACTTAGGCGGCGCGCGCACAGCATTATTTTCGTGGGCGTTCGCGCGTCACTTTGGTGGCACGTTTATTTTGCGTGTTGAGGATACTGATCTTGAACGCTCGACCCCAGAGGCAGTACAGGCAATTCTTGACGGCATGAACTGGTTGGGTTTGACCCCAGATGAAGGCCCGTTTTATCAAATGCAGCACATGGTGCGCTACCGCGCCGTGGTGGCAAGCATGCTGGCTGCAGGTACCGCTTACCATTGCTACAGTTCAAACGAAGAAGTCGAAGCCATGCGTGAGCTCGCGCGCAGCAAAGGCGCAAAGCCACGCTATGACGGCACCTGGCGCCCCGAACCAGGCAAGGTCTTGCCGCCAGTGCCCGCCGATCGCAAGCCCGTCGTACGCTTCAAAAGCCCCCAAGACGGCGCAACCGCTTGGGTCGACCTTGTGAAAGGCCCGATCAGCTTTGAGAATACCGAACTCGACGACCTAGTTATCGCCCGACCCGACGGCACCCCTACCTACAATTTTTGCGTCGTGGTCGATGATTGGGACATGCGCATCACCCACGTACTTCGCGGCGATGACCATGTCAACAACACCCCCAGACAGATCACAATCTTGCGAGCACTTGGCGCACCCGTACCCGAGTACGGTCACGTGCCAATGATCTTAGGCCCCGACGGCGAAAAACTCTCGAAACGCCACGGCGCAGTCAGCGTGATGGAATACGATCGCGACGGCTACCTGCCCGAAGCCATGATTAATTACTTGGCTCGCCTGGGCTGGAGCCACGGCAACGACGAGTTGTTTTCACGCGCCCAACTCGTTGACTGGTTCGACCCACAACACCTGTCTAAGTCGGCCGCCCAGTGGGATCCAAAAAAACTCAACTGGGTCAACGCCCACTATATTAAACATAGCGACGACAACGCACTCGCACAAGCCGTTGCCCCCCGCATCACCGCTCGCGGCGGCAATCCTGCCCAAGTCGACCTCTCAGCCGTCGTCAAACTCTTAAAAGACCGCGCCGAAACCCTAGAACAACTCGCCGACGGCGCCATGCTCTTTTGCGGCCCCTTCAAGCCCGCCTCAGACGACCTCATCGCCCAACATCTGACCGACACCGCCCGCAACGCCCTAAAAGATTTCGCGACCCAAGCCGCCCAAACCCCCTGGACCCGCGAAGCCCTAGGCGCTTTGATTAAAACCGTGCTGGCCACCCACACCCTAAAAATGCCCCAACTCGCCATCCCGCTACGCGTAGTCGTAGCCGGCACCTCCCAAACCCCAGCCGTGGACGCCGTCTTAGAAATATTAGGCAAAGAAACAGTGCTAGCGCGCCTGGCTAACATCTAGCCGCAAGCCACCACCCCAGCTACCACCGCATGCCGTCACTTCAGCACTGACACAGCACCAGAGCTGCGTATTTTGCTCAGCCAAAATACCAGCGCCGGGGATGGGTCAGTGCGTGCGTAAGCGTAGAGAGGCAGCGCGCGCGGTAGCCGAGATCGGCCAGTGCGTGCGATCTATGGATTAAAGCAACCGAAAGCTAGGCGGCACCTTTTGCGCCACCTCAGACCGACTATCGGCTCGCTCTTCACGGTACGTCAGCCGAGTCGCGTCATTGCGTTCGATGATGTAGGTGTTGGTGTAAACCGGATCCCGATAGTCAACCAGTTCACCGTTAGAGCGACTGACCCTCGCCACCAGTTTGCCCTCTGGCGCATCCCAGCACCCCGTCTCACGCAACTCAGACCGAATATTGCGCCCCTGCTTGACCCGCGTCTGCTGACGCATCTTTCCATCCGCAGACAACGTCAACAGCGTTTGGATCTCGCCCGCCACCCCATTTTGCTTGCGCACAACGTACCAGCTACCAATTAACGGGTGCTGAGCAGGGGGTACGACGCAAACAGGCTCGATGAGACCGTCTGGGGCCAGTATCAAGGCAGAGTCAGGGGGGCGGGGGATCCCGCAGGCTACCAGCAACCCTAAGCAGCCAAACACCAACCACCTGTGTACACCCCGATCAAACATTGCCGTCCCAATTATTAGTTGTATTCATCATCTTGAACATGCCACCCCAGCCTAAAACGCAGCTAGCGTGCTGGCATTAGTCGAACCCCTAAAAATATCTAAAGGTAACACCGACATATTGCAGCAAAACCAAGTAGTCCACACAGTATTTGCGGTGAAATCCAGTCGGAACAACATTTTGTTTTGCATTTTCGCCACACTTTATTCAAAACAAAAAGCAAATTTGAACCTTCTTTATTTATGGGATCTCCAAATTCTGCAAAGGTATGACGCGAAGTGGTTACTACGCATTATTTTGAGTAGCATTTTTTTAACAATTTCAAGGGTTAACACTTACTACTCAAATTAAATCATGACTATTGCGCAGATACGCCTGAACCACTAGAATTAGTAAAGATCGTTATTAAAAACACCACATGTAGTGTTAATCTTCGTCTCCGCTTTATGACAAAAATATCTGTCCACGGCGAGCATGACAGATTAATGACCGTCAGCATGGTCTTAGTGCGCACCAAACGAACGACCCTTATCGAATTTCAGCGTGGCGTGTGCCACGCCTGCACCGCAGGAGCCCTATTTAATGCAAATTACTACCAACCCCGTCGAGCGCCAAGCCACTCAGCCCCAGTTCATCGCGACCGCGATGCCAATTAGCGAGGCCGCCTGGACGCAATATCACATCATTCGCCGCAATGGTGCAGTGGTGAATTTCGAACCCAGCAAAATCGGCATTGCCATGACGAAAGCCTTTTTGGCTGTCAACGGCGGCCAAGGCGCGGCCTCGGCACGCGTGCGCGAGCTCGTTGACTCACTGACCCATCAAGTCGTCTCGGCCCTGATGCGCAGCCGCCCCAACGGTGGCACCTTTCATATCGAAGATATCCAAGACGCAGTCGAGCTTTCGCTGATGCGTTCGGGCGAGCACGATGTTGCCCGCTCATATGTGCTGTATCGCGAGCGTCGTTCACAAGAGCGCTCAAAAGGCAAAGCCGAACAGGCCCCCACTGAAGCCCCTACACTGAATGTCGTCGAGAATGGCGTACGCAAGCCACTTGATTTGGCCAAGCTGCAAGCCACAATCGAAGCTGCGGGTTTTGGCTTAGGCGAGTTTGTTGACACCGCAACCATTCAAAAAGAAACACTCAAAAATTTGTACGACGGCGTGCCCGTTGACGAAGTCTACAAATCTGCCATTTTGGCCGCCCGTGCGA
>JBAWWV010000279.1:0-5344 GCA_037146575.1 Alcaligenaceae bacterium
CGACGCAAGTCTGCACCAAACTGCGAGTTTTGCGGGATATTGATAGAAAGCGAACTAAAGGGCATGGGCGTTTCACCCTGCATTCTGAAGCCGCAGCCATTTAAAGCCAGTAATGCAAAGACGGAAAAAAGCGACAGCAGCCAAGTGCGCCCCTGCAGCAAGCGCGCGCGCGCCATTGTGGGCACGAGCGAGGCCTTGGGGGTGGTTGTGCTGACTGTCAGGCTATTCATCTCGCTATTATCCCGTTATCCGACCACGTTGACCAGCTTGCCAGGCACCACGATGATCCGCTTTGGGGCTCGGCCTTCAAGATTGCGCACTACGGCTTCGTGGGCCGCCGCGAGCTGCTCGATGACTTCTTTCGTTGCCTCGCGTGCAACAGTGAGGCTACCCCGAAGCTTGCCATTGACCTGAAGCACAAGCTCAAGTTGATCGGTTACCAGTGCACTTTCATCAACCGAGGGCCATTCTGCATCAAGCAAATCGCCATATATCGCAGCATACCCGAGCTCAGCCCAAAGGTTCCAGGTCGCGTGTGGCACCACAGGGTAGAGCACGCGTAGCAGAACACCCATCGTTTCGGCAGTCACCGCGTGAGCAAAGTCAGAGTCGCCTAACTGAGCATCGTCGATCGCGTTGAGCATTTTCATGCAGGCTGAGACAACCGTGTTGTATTGAATGCGCTGATAATCGTAGTCAGCCTGCTTGAGCAAAGAATAGATCTCGAGGCGCAGCTTTTTGATTTCTTGGCTGGCGCCTGACCAATCGGTCACTGGAACTGCTAGCCCTTGAGTGATGGATGCTTGCTTTTGATGGCACAGCGCCCATAAACGACGCAAAAAGCGGTTTGAGCCTTCGACGCCCGAATCTGACCACTCGAGCGTTTGCTCGGGAGGGCTGGTAAACATCACAAACAAACGGGCCGTATCTGCACCCTGAGTGTCGATCAGTGACTGCGGGTCAACACCGTTATTTTTAGATTTTGACATCGTGCCGACACCGCCATAGGTGATCGCACGGCCGTCGCTTTTAAGCACAGCGCCCGTGATAGAACCCTTGGTGTCAAAGACATTGTCGACGTCTTCGGGCCAAAAATAGTCAATGGCGCCATTGGCATTTTTGGCTGAATAGATATGATTCAGCACCATGCCCTGACAAAGCAGTTTAGTGAAGGGCTCAGCAAACTTAACCAACCCCAGGTCTTGCATCACCCGTGTCCAGAAGCGTGCATACAGCAGGTGCAGCACCGCGTGCTCAATCCCACCGATATATTGATCCATCGGCATCCAGTAGTCGTTACGGGCATCGACCATGGCCTGATCGTTACCGGGCGAGGTGTAACGCATGAAATACCAAGATGAATCGATAAATGTATCCATCGTGTCTGTTTCACGTCTGGCGGGTTTGCCGCAGCTGGGGCATTGGCAAGATAAAAATGCCTCGTGTTTTGCCAGTGGGTTACCACTGCCATCAGGGATTAAGTCTTCGGGCAAGATCACTGGCAAATCTTTTTCGGGTACCGGCACCGCACCGCAGGCTTCGCAATGAATGATCGGAATCGGCGTGCCCCAATAGCGCTGGCGCGAAATACCCCAGTCGCGTAAACGCCAAGTGGTTTGCCGTGCGCCCAGTGACAGGGTCTCGAGCTTGGTGGCGATGGCGTCAAGTGCATCGGTAAAGCTCAGGCCGTCGTAGATGCCCGAGTTGATCAGGCGACCGGTTTGCTTGTCGGCATAGGACTCTGACCAGACTTTATCGTTAAAGGGCTTATCACCCACTTGCACCACTTGTTTGATCGCCAAGCCATACTTGTTGGCAAAGATAAAGTCGCGCTCGTCGTGGGCGGGTACACCCATGACTGCGCCGTCGCCATAACTCATCAGCACATAATTACCGACCCATAGAGGCACGCTCTCGCCGCTGAGAGGATGGGTGACCTTCAGGCCAGTGTCTAAGCCTTCTTTTTCGCGGGTGGCAAGTTCGGCCTCGGTGGTGCCGCCTTGTTTACAGTGTTCGATAAACGCGGTCAAGGCTGGATTGGATTGTGCGGCGTGCACAGCTAAAGGGTGTTCGGGAGCAACAGCACAAAACGTGACGCCCATAATGGTGTCGGGGCGCGTGGTAAAGACATACATTTTGCCGTCTTGAATCAGTGCACCCGAAGTATCTTTGATGGAGTGCGAAAAAGCAAAACGTACCCCTTCGCTTTTGCCGATCCAATTTTCTTGCATGGCGCGCACACGATCGGGCCAGCCTTCTAGGCCGTGCTGTGTTTGCTCAAGCAACTCAGCAGCGTAATCAGTAATGCGTAAGTAATAGCCAGGGATTTCGCGTTTTTCAACCGGCGCACCCGAACGCCAACCGCGCCCGTCAATCACTTGTTCGTTTGCTAGGACCGTTTTGTCGACAGGATCCCAGTTCACCACCTGTGTTTTACGATAGGCGATACCCTTTTCAAGCATCTTCAAAAACAGCCATTGATTCCATTTGTAGTAGCTTGGGTCGCAGGCGCACATTTCACGCGACCAGTCGATGGCCAAGCCCATCGCCTTCATCTGCTTTTTCATGTACGCAATATTGTCGTACGTCCATTGAGCAGGCGGTACGTTTGATTTGATGGCTGCGTTTTCGGCGGGCATGCCAAACGCGTCCCAACCCATGGGCATTAAAACGTTATAGCCGCGCATTCGCAGTTGCCGTGTCATCATGTCGTTGATGGTGTAGTTGCGCACGTGGCCCATATGCAGTTTGCCGCTTGGGTAGGGCAGCATCGAACATGCATAAAACTTTGGCTTGGGTTCGCCTTTGGCATTGAGGGCGCCCTCAGTGACGCGATAGGCGTCGCGGGCGTCCCAGTTGGCGTGGGCAGCTTGTTCGACTGCGGTGGGTTGATAGCGTTCGAGCATGGATAAAGCCATAAAAAAGGTCAGGGAGCAGCAAGCGCCCAGTAAGCCTCACATTATAGAGTGGCGGCTGATTTCAAGGAGGCGAAAAACAAAAAGCCCCAGTGATGGGGCTTTTTTTACGCATCAAACAAAGGCGGCCAATTACTTCAGCTTGGTCTCTTTGTAATCAACATGCTTACGAGCGACTGGATCAAATTTCTTGATCAACATCTTTTCGGGCATATTGCGTTTGTTTTTGGTCGTTGTGTAGAAATGACCAGTGCCAGCGCTCGATTCGAGCTTAATTTTTTCGCGGGTACCTTTTGCCATGTTGGGCTCCTTTAAGCGACTTCGCCACGCGCACGCAAATCAACCAACACAGCGTCAATGCCGAGTTTGTCGATGGTACGGATAGCGTTGGTGGTTACGCGCAAGCGAATCCAGCGGTTTTCGCTTTCAACCCAAAAGCGACGCGACTGCAAATTAGGCAGAAAACGACGTTTGGTTTTGTTGTTTGCGTGTGAAACATTGTTGCCCACCATGGGGGCTTTTCCGGTCACTTGGCATACACGTGCCATGGGCTACACCTATTATTTGTTCAAAGATTCGCATCAAGTCTGACATTCTAATACGAAATAGGGTTTTTGATCAAGCCCCTAGGCGCGGCGGGCGCTTCGACCAACGAAAAAGGCCAGTGTGGTGCAACCGCCCATGATCCAAGCTAGGGGTGCCGGGCCCGCTGTGTTCCACAGACTGACGGTCAAGCCGGCTAGAGCCCCGCACGACATCGTAATGGTGCCCATCATGGCCGAGGCAGAGCCTAACTGGCGTCCCTGATCTGACAGCGCCATCGCGGCAGAGTTTGGCCCAACAAAACCTTGCGTGAACATGAAGCACAGCATGCACAGCATGATCAGCGGCATGGTGACCCAGCCTAGCGAGGTTAGCGCCAAGGCGCTCAGGCCAGCAGTCATCATGGCCGTTAAGGCCCAGGGAAGCAGTTTTTCAGGGCGGTGCGTTTTAAGCAGGCGTGCGCTCACTTGCGAACCGATAATCAGGCTTAAAGCGTTGAATCCAAAAATGAAACCGTAAGCGTGCGGAGACACACCAAAGTGCTCAATAAACAGCCGTGGCGAGGCAACGATGTAGCCAAACATGGTGGCGGATCCCATGCCTCCTGAGAGCGCGAAGGCCACAAACCGTCGGTGTGTGGCTAAACCCCAGTAGGTCCGAAAAATATGCCCCCAACTTAGAGCGACCTGCTTTTCGGGCGGCAAGCTTTCGACCATGATGCGCGACACGGCAAGAAGCAGAGCGATGCCGGCAAAGGTGATGAGAGCAAAAATCCCGCGCCAACCCATTAACGCAAGCACTTGACTGCCAACTAAGGGGGCCAGAATCGGGGCGATCCCCATCACTAACATCAACATGGATAAGGCGCGCGCCGCTTCTTGCGTACTGTAGTGGTCGCGCACTACCGCGCGAGAAATCACCATTCCCGCAGCGCCGCCCATGGCTTGAATCACCCGACAGATGGTTAAGAATTCGACAGTAGGGGCGAGCGCACACCCTGCCGAGGCAAGAATGTAGACAAGCAAAGCGCCATACAGGGGCGGTTTACGACCGAAGCGATCGGCCAACGGGCCGTAAATCAATTGTGCACCCGCCATACCGATCAGATAGGCTGCCAGCGTGCGCTCAACCTGACTGCCTGTTGCACTAAGGCTGACAGCCATATCCGGAAACGCCGGCAAGTACATGTCGATTGAGATGGGCCCGATCGCGGTCAGGGCACCCATCAGCAGCAGCCAACCGGGTAGGCCCATGGCGTTTAATCTGGCAGACATAAATAACTCTTTTGCAACAAATCTTGAGTGCCTAGCGTAGGGCTGCTACGACAGAATTGCTAGCGCTAGGGCGTCAGGTGCTCGCGCGGGTTCGGTGTTCAGTTGCCAACGACCTTTTGTGCCAAGCCCTAAGCAAGAGCCACAGCCGGTTCAATGTTGCGAACCGCCTGGGCCGCAATTTCAAACGAGTGCAGCCGTGCCTGGTGATCAAAAATTTGACCCGCAATCATCAACTCGTTGGCACCCGTTTGTTCGATTAGACGCTCTAGACCGCGCTGTACAGTTTCGGGTGAACCCACCACCGAACAGGCTAAGGATTCGTTGACAGAAACCTTTTCGTGGGGCGACCAAAACGTATCAATGTCGTCAATCGGGGGTGGTAACTGACCACGCGTGTTACGACGCATACGCGTGGCATTTTGTTGATGGCTTGTGAATAAGTATTGCGCCTGCTCGTCGGTGTCGGCCGCCACCACATTGACGCCCACCATGGCGTGCGACTTGGCCAGTTGAGTCGAAGGCTTGAACAGGCTTTTATAAGCTTGCATTGCCTGCAGCAGGTAGTCAGGGGCAAAGTGCGAAGCAAAGGCGTAGGGCAAGCCAAAGTGCGCG
>JBAWWV010000280.1:0-5283 GCA_037146575.1 Alcaligenaceae bacterium
CCCCTTGTGATCGCATCAAAGTCGGTACCCTTAGAGGCATCGTTGGCTGCGCCTGATGGCCCAATCCAGTAAACCGTTTCGCCATAAGGCGTTGCCGAGCGCACCACGGGTTGAGAGGGATGACGTTTGCCTAAACGCGTCGCTGCTACACCCTTAACTTGAGCCAAAGGCAAATCTGGAAAATTTACATTGAGCAGAACAGGCCCTTCGAGCGGCTGCGCAAGTTGCTGCGCAACGATTCGGTGCGCTTGCACCACGGCAGCGTCAAGATTAGACCAACTTCTTGATACTAAAGAAAAGGCGATCGCAGGGATACCGAACAGATACCCTTCAGAGGCGGCCGCCACCGTACCTGAATAGAGCGTGTCATCGCCCATATTTGCGCCGTTATTGATCCCTGAAACTACGAGATCAGGCCGCCGATCAAGCAAGCCCGTGAGCGCTACGTGCACACAATCGGAGGGGGTCCCATTGACATAAATGAAGCCGTTGGTCGCATGGCGAACCGCCAAAGGACGGGTCAACGTTAGCGAGTTTGATGCGCCGCTATGGTTGACTTCGGGGGCGACCACGGTGACCTCTGCCAAGCTACGCAACGACGCCACCAGGGCCTCTAGGCCAGGTGCGGTATAACCATCATCGTTTGAAACAAGAATATGCATGTGCAAAGGCTAAACAATACTTTTAATCTAACGGATGATTGTACTCGCTAGCAACCATTTTCAGCCCTTAAATCCGCACCAAAGGCACTCACCAGTTAGAATCAGTTGAATCTTGTTTGACGAATGGAAGTTACGTATGGGCATGCCCGCCTCAGAGTTTGCGAATTTAGGCCTGATTGGACTAGCTTATCTGCTTGGATCGATCTCGTTTGCCGTCGTAATGAGTCGGGCCTTCGGGCTTGAAGATCCGCGCACCTATGGCTCGGGCAACCCCGGCGCCACCAATGTTTTGCGCTCGGGCAACAAATGGGCAGCGGGTCTCACTCTGCTGGGCGATGCGGCCAAAGGATGGCTCGCCGTTTGGGGGGCTGCTCAACTAAACGCCACGGTTTCGGTACAAGCCCTGGTGGCACTCGCCGTATTTATTGGGCACCTGTATCCGGTCTTTTTGCGGTTCAAGGGTGGCAAAGGGGTTGCGACCGCCTTTGGTGTGATGCTGGCAGTTCAGCCACTGTTGGCTTTGGCTGCTGCGTTGACCTGGCTGTTTATGGCCAAGGTGTTTAAATATTCTTCGCTAGCAGCGCTCGTGAGCGCGGTCTGTGCACCGTTATTTTATTTACTGGGTGACCAGCGTGCCTGGGCTGCGCAATCCCAGTTGGCCTGGGTATTAGCCTTGATTGCCTTATTTTTGCTTTACCGCCATCGGGCCAATATCGAGCGCCTGTTGAAAGGCACCGAGCCGCGCGTTGGCAAAAAATAGTCAAGATCTCTTTAAGCAATCAGCGTGCAGCTAGTTCATCAAAACGCAGTTAGGTCATCTAAGCGCAGCTAGCTTATCAAAGCGAAGCAAGTGCCCAGCGAGGATGCACGTCAAAGCCATGCGCCTGCCCTGATAGATCGGCCAGCCCACGTTGTACGCGCTGAGCTGCGGCAAACGCAATCATGGCGCCGTTATCTGTGCACAGCTCTAGAGGCGGAAAAAACACTTCAGCTCGACGCTTGGCCAGCCGTTTGGCGAGTGCTTGTCGTAGCAAGCGATTCGCGCCCACCCCGCCTGCCACCACCAAACGCGTCAAACCAGTTTGCTCAAGTGCTGTCGCGGCCTTAGCCACCAACACTTCAACAATCGCCAGTTCAGTCGCTGCGGCAAGATCGGCTCGCATCTGAGCGTCGGCCTGACCCTGTCGTTCGGCCTCTTTTAAGCGTGTCAGTACCGCGGTCTTTAAGCCACTAAAACTAAAATCAAGAGTGTGACTATGCAGCATAGGTCGCGGCAAGGCGATACGTGTGGCATCACCCTGCTCTGCCAACTTTGCCAACGCTGGGCCGCCCGGATAGCCCAAGCCCAACAATTTAGCGGTTTTATCAAAGGCTTCACCAGCGGCGTCATCCAGCGTTTCGCCCAGCAAGGTGTATTGGCCAACGTCATCGACACGCAAAAGTTGTGTGTGCCCACCCGACACCAACAGCGCCACAAACGGAAACTCAGGGCACGGGTTCGCCAGTCGTGGCGATAAAAGATGACCCTCGAGGTGATGAATCGGAATCGCTGGCAAATCAAGCGACCAAGCCATCGACTGCGCCACACTGGCACCCACGAGCAGCGCACCCGCTAACCCAGGGCCCGCAGTGTAGGCAATCGCACCAACCTCTGGCAGAGTGACGTTAGCCAGTTCAAGTACCTGCCGAGTCAGCGGCACCACCCGCCGCACGTGGTCACGCGAGGCGAGTTCAGGCACGACTCCGCCATAGGCCGCATGCATCGCTACCTGCGAATGCAGCGTATGCGCGAGTAAACCGCGCTCAGTGCAAACCAGCGCGACACCGGTTTCATCGCATGAGCTTTCAAAACCCAAGATAATCATGATTGCGCTTGGCGAGCGTTAGTCTTCGATGCCACGCGAAGCCAGATACTCTTCGTAGGTGCCTCGATAATCCACCACTGCGCCGCCGGCTTGAATCTCCCAGACTCGGGTGGCAAGGGTCGAGACAAACTCACGATCGTGCGACACAAAAAATAACGTACCCGCAAACTTATCTAGCGCCAATTGCAACGATTCGATCGATTCCATATCCAAGTGATTGGTAGGTTCATCCATCAGCAGCACGTTATGCCGGCGCAGCATCAAACGCCCAAAGGACATACGATTTTTTTCACCGCCCGACAACACATGCGGCTCTTTAGGCAGATCGTCGGCTGAAAATAATAAACGCCCAAGGATCGAACGAATTTGTTGATCATCATCAGTCGGTTGGCGATAACTCGTCATCCACTCGAATAAATTGCTGTCTTTTTGCAAAAACTGATCAGACACGTCTTGTGCCATGTAGCCCGCATCAGTATTTTCTGACCACTTCAAGGTGCCTTTATCAGGGGCAAGATCGTTGGCTAACATTCGCAGCAAAGTCGTCTTACCCGCGCCATTGGCGCCAATGATTGCAATTTTTTCGCCCGCTTCAACCATGGCTGAGAACGACTTAATCACCAATGTCTCAAACGACTTTTGCACGTGCTCAAGGGCCACCGCCTGGCGATGCATCACTTTTAAAATCTCAAAGCGGATGAAGGGATTTTGCCGCGACGAAGGCTTGACCTCGACTTGCGCAGCTTTAATCCGATCAATTTGCTTCAGGCGAGAGGTTGCTTGGCGTGCCTTTGATTTATTGGCTGAAAAGCGTCGCACAAAGTCTTGCAACTCAGACACGCGTTCTTTGGCTTTGGCATTTGCGTTTGACACCCGCTCACGAGCCTGGGTCGAGGCCAACATGTAGTCGTCATAGTTGCCGGGATACACGCGCAACTCTCGAAAATCAAGATCCGCCATGTGCGTGCACACTTGATTCAAAAAGTGCCGGTCGTGACTAATGATGATCATGGTGCTTTGATAACCATTCAGCACATTTTCAAGCCAGCGAATGGTATTGATATCCAAGTTGTTGGTCGGCTCGTCGAGCAACAACACATCAGGATTTGAAAACAAGGCTTGCGCAAGCAACACGCGTAGTTTCCAGCCGGGGGCGATCTCGCGCATCGGAAGTTGATGCTGATCCACCGGAAACTCAAGCCCCAGCAATAACTCACCAGCGCGGGCCTCGGCAGTGTAGCCGTCGTATTCAGCAAATTTGGCTTCGAGATCAGCCGCGCGCATGTAGTCGTCATCGGTGGCGTCAGCGTTTGCGTAAATGGCATCGCGCTGACTCATGGCCTCCCACATCTCGGTATGACCCATCAGCACCACGTCAAGCACACGCAAATCTTCAAAGGCAAACTGGTCTTGCCGCAACTTACCCATGCGCAAGCCAGGCTCTAAAAAGACGTTACCTGCGGTTGACTCAAGATCGCCGCCGATGATTTTCATGAGCGTGGATTTACCCGAGCCGTTTGCGCCAATCAAGCCGTAGCGATTACCTTCGCCGAATTTGACGTTGACGTTTTCGAAAAGTGGCTTGGGGCCGAACTGAATGGTGAGATTTGATGCTGTTATCACGAGATGCCGATTGAGTAAATACGTTGGTTACAACTTGAAAAATAAGTATTGAGTGTAACAAGTCAGTACTTTTTGATCTTTTTTGTCCTGCCTTCCCTATCATGCGCAGCAGATGTCGAAGTACTTTCGGCGTCCGTATACAAATAAGGAGATTCGTTTGGAATCACTCACTATTTTATTTCATACCTTAGGGGGCTTTGTTTGGGGCCCCGTCATGTTGGTGTTGCTGGTCGGCACGGGGGTGTATCTCACCATCAGGCTGTTTGGGTTACAAATTTGGCTTCTTCCCTACGCACTGCGGATGGCGTTTTCACGCAAGCAGCACCCAGATTACCCCGGTGATATTTCACAGTTTCAGGCGCTCATGACTGCGTTAGCCGCCACGATCGGCACCGGCAACATCGCAGGCGTCGCCACGGCAATCGTACTGGGCGGCCCAGGAGCGCTCTTTTGGATGTGGCTGTGCGCGATTTTTGGGATGGCGACAAAGTACGCAGAGGGCTTACTTGCCGTCAAATACCGAGTGCGCGACGCAGACGGCAAGATGTCAGGCGGACCAATGTATTACATCTCGCTTGGCTTAAATATGAAATGGCTAGGCATGCTCTTTGCCGTGTTCGGCATGATCGCCGCGTTAGGGACTGGCGCCTCGGTGCAATCTAACTCGCTTGCCGAGTCAATGCTCTCAAGCTTTGGTGTGCCGGGATGGCTCACTGGGGTCGTCTTAACGGCCATCACAGCCCTCGTGATTGTGGGTGGCATCAAAAGTATCGCGCGTGTCACCTCGGTGATTGTGCCGTTTATGGCACTGTTCTATTTGCTGGGCGGGTTACTGATTATTGTGCTCAATATCGAGCTACTTTGGCCTGCGCTGACCCTGGTCATGAACGATGCGTTTACGGGCAGTGCTGTCGCGGGTGGGGCCCTGGGCACCGTCATTCGCTATGGTGTCGCGCGCGGGGTGTTCTCAAACGAAGCGGGGCTTGGTACCGCACCGATCGCAGCGGCTGCGGCCAAAACTGACCAGCCCGCAAAACAGGCCTTGGTATCAATGACGGGTACGTTTATCGACACGATTATTGTCTGCTCGGTGACGGGTCTGGATCTGGTGATGGGTGGCATGTATACCGGCG
>JBAWWV010000281.1:0-5255 GCA_037146575.1 Alcaligenaceae bacterium
CTTTAGCAGGCTCTGATCGGATGTACGACGCCCTGTTCCTTCAAACCGGCATTCTTCGCGCACAACGCTTTGATGAGCTGCTAGATATGCCTGCTGCGCTCGCAACTGGGCGCGTCTTGCGCGGTAATCGTGTTGCCATCCTGACCTCAACGGGTGGCGCGGGTACGTTGGTGTCTGATGCCTTAGGCGTCACGGGTTTTGAAACCCCGCCTCCAGATACCCAAGCCGCCGCCAAGCTCAGAGCACTTCAGAAAGGTGATCACGCAGCGCTTGATCGCAACCCCATTGATGTCACGCTTGCTGGTTTGCAGCCAGAACTGCTTAAAGGCGCGATCACTGCAGTCTTAGAGAGCCCAACGTACGATGCTTTAGTGGTGATCGTGGGTGCTTCGGCCCTTGCAATGCCAGAACTTATGTCAAACGCGATTAAAAGTTGTATGACAGTATCTGAGAAGCCGATCGTGGCCTACATTAGCCCGCATGCACCTCACATTGGTGCGTTGTTAACCCAGGGTGGTGTCCCTGCGTTTTCTGCCCCCGAGAGTTGCAGTGCTGCGCTGGTGGCGATGCTTCATGCCAGTCAATACACGGCTGCGCTGTCCGCAGTCTCGGAGTCGACTGATATCAGCACAGTCGTGTCTGCTCAGTTGAGTGAGAAAGGTAGGCCTGAGGTGCCACAAACAAACGGTTTACCTCGCTTCAGTCTTGATGACCGTCTTGCGTCTGTTGAGGCGCTCGTTGCAGCAGCAATCGACACACAATCTAGCATGAGTGACCAACCAACAGAACATCGTTTGAAGCAAGTGCAACATAGTTTAGATGAACAGCAGGCAAAACAACACAGCCTAGATGAACAGCAGGCGAAGCAGTTGTTCTCAATTTTTGGGATCCCGACCGTACGTGAGGCTGTTGTCACATCGCCAGACGCAGCTCGAACGATAGCGAGGTCATTTGATAGTCGCGCAGTGTTAAAAATCTTGTCGTCAGAGATCTTGCATAAAAGTGATATAGGTGGTGTCGCGGTTAACGTATCTGCAGAGGTAATTGGCGCTCGTTTGCAACAGATGAGGCAAGACGTTCAGAAAAGGGCAGGAGTCACACCTAAGCGTTTTCTAGTCCAAGAGATGGTGTCTGGTGGCACTGAAATTATTTTAGGGATGCATCGCGATGGATTAGGCACAGCGATCCTTTTAGGGATGGGCGGCGTGACTGCCGAGCTATTGCAAGATACAACACTGCGCTTATTGCCCCCCCAAGGTGGCCTGTCTGAAGAGACCGCTCGCGAGATGGCGCAGTCGTTAAAAACCTGGCCCTTGCTTGATGGCTATCGCGGCCGGCCTAAAGCGGATGTGGACGCCCTAGTCAAGGCGATTGTGGCATTTTCAGAAATGGTAGCGGCACTAGGCGATCGCTTACTCGAAGCCGAAATCAATCCACTTTTTGTGCTAGAGCAAGGGCAGGGCGTTCGGGCTGCGGATGGCATTGCGGTGCTAGCGTGAGGGCAGGACGTTAAGGCTGCGGCTGGTCTTGCAGTGCTAGCGCAAAACAGTTTGCAATCACTCCAAAAAGAGTCTCGGTACAGGGGCGCGATTGCTAGTATTTGAGAGTATTTAAATACTATCCATCGTAACATTGAGAGTGTTGAGAAAATTTGAGGCGAAGTTGCATGAGCCACATGTCAGCGTCGAAAAGACGCGCTGACGGATTTAGAGGCTTTACCTATCTGCAGCACCCCGATCCCCACCTTGACCGAACGCCCTCACTGGGGTCGAGAACGGCACCAACAAATGAGAGGTTTGTTAACATTTAATCTCATAAAATCGCTCTGTTATTTTTGGTTGGCCGCACAACGTCTAGGGCTTCCATTACACCTCATCAATCTTATCTATCCATAGGTTTAATAAAATGCGTATCCTCGGAATTAGTCCCTATCACGACAGCTCCGTCGCCGTGTATTCTGAGTTGGGACTTGAGTTTTACAGCAAAGAAGAGCGGTTAACTCGCAAAAAGAGGCAGCCTTACCCCTTGAAGTCGTTTGAACTGGCGATCGCGACTGTTGGACCGATCGATTTAGTTGTGATCGCAGCCCCAGGAATTGCGCCAAAAAATATTGGGCCAGTTAAAAAACATATCTCAGATCTGCTTGCTTGTCCGATTGTCGAAATGTCCGACACTCACCATTTACAGCATGCCGGTCTTGCGTTTTATAACAGCGGCTTTGATGAGGCCTTGGTCTTTGTTGTTGACAGAAACGGTTCTTATTTTGAAGAAGAGTATGCTCGCGAAGGAGAAACCGTTTTCAGTGCATCGTATCCCTGCAACTTCGAGACTCTTACCAAGAATTATTGGTTGTATAACGTAGGCCAAGAGGCTAGTGTTACCAATAAACACTTCATTGAAAAACTAGATTTGCAAGGGAAACTTAACTTTAAGTCTTGCTTCAGTATTGTCAAAGTCTATGAGACGGCAACATCCCTGATTGGTCAGCATCCGCTTGAAAACGGAAAAACCATGGGGCTATCGTCTTACGGCAATAAGGCGAATATTCAGCCCCTTTTTAGAGACAAATATTTTCCGATTGACCATAAGTTTAGTCATGACAAAAAATCATTTTTTGGTGACTCGTCAGTTGCAATCAACACTGAGCTTGATGCGCAATCAATCGGTAAAGTGACACCAGAAAACTATCAGCCTTACGCGGACTACGCGCTTAATGTACAGCTAGAAACGCAAGAAGCTCTTAGACAACTCATCGGTGAACATCTCGCCAAAACACATATCAAAAAAGTGTGTCTCACCGGCGGTTACGGCCTAAATATTGTCGCAAATACCTATGTCTCGGAAGCGTTTCCCGACGTCGAGTTTTATTTCGAACCCCTGGCGGACGACTCGGGCAATTCAATAGGTGCTGCAATGTATCAGTATCACAAGCTGACTCAAGATCGCACAGTCAGGCCCATTGAGCACACCTTTATTAACGGAGTCAAACACGATTTATCTGTTTTAAAGAACTTCAAAAATGTTGAATCTAGTGTGGTCGACGTTAATTTTGTTGTTGACTTGTTGGTTAAACAAAAAAGTGTTGCCGTATTTAATGGTCTTGCCGAATCCGGCCCAAGAGCGCTGGGTAATCGTTCGATACTATTCGATGCACGTAACCCGAACGCAAAAGACATTGTGAACGTGATTAAAAAACGAGAATGGTATCGCCCGTTTGCGGCGATGATTCTTCAAGAAGATCTGCATGAATATTTTGAAAAAATTGCAAACATCGAAGAATGCCGTTTCATGACCTTGTCGTACTCGACGCGCCCAGAAAAAATCAAAGAAATTGGTGGTGTGGTTCACGCCGATGGCACAACGCGCATTCAAACCGTCACTGCGCGCGACGGGGTCTGTCATGACATACTGAATCGATTTAAAGCAATGACGGGGTGCCCGCTCTTATTGAATACTAGCTTTAACCTGGCTGGCGAGCCTTTGGTTGAAACGCCTGAAGATGCCATGCGAACGCTGCTCAATTGTGATTTAGATTTTGTCTGGTTCGCAGAGAGTGGTCAACTCTTTAAAAAGAGTTAGTCCAAACACTTTGACTGCATTGTTTCTCGCGGTTGGGCAAGTCGTACCGTAAGGTGCGACTTGCCAAAGAACTCGACTAAAGCGCTTACAAAGTCGCAAATGGCAACAACCCTAACGTCATAGGTGATATGACAGTTAGGGTTGAAGTTGAACTATCCACACGAAATGCACTACCAACACGAAAATTGGGTAGGCTTACAATGCCTACCCGAACACATTACCTCATCGCCTGCATGACCTTTGGCAGATTGTGCAGAGCTTCTAGGCGTTCAATTGCTTCATGATGTTTTGGAGACAAGGTACCACGGTATTTTTCAGTTCTAGTGTGAGTGTCTATGACTAATTTTTCAATGGCTTTTTGATCGGCAGGCAATTTCTTTGGCGCAACTTCATAGCCTAGTTGAATTAACCAATGCCCCCAACTTTCACCACTAAAATACGAGCCAACATCTTTGCAACCATTGGGTATCAGCTTGTTAGGATTTTTTAATAAGTTCGCGTAGTACAGTTCACGCTCTGAAGCGACTCTATGTTCTTTCACATAGTTCCAGAAGGGTGTTGTTCTTGTTGATTTTGCGTAATGCATGCTCACAAAATCAATTGTTTCTTCGTAGTAGTATTTCATGACACTGTTATACAACTCAATGTCGCCATCGTTATAACGGTGATCTCGAATGCGACCTAACAACAAGGCCATGCCTTCCATGATAAGCACCAAGCCGGTACTTTCGAGAGGCTCGATAAAGCCCGCGGCCAGACCAACTGAAACAACGTTCTCGTGCCAGAAATTTTCGTTGTAAAAGGGTGTCCAGTCGATCACTTTAAGATTTTCTTTTTGAATCCGATTATCCCAGTACTTTACGAAATAGTCTTTTGCCTCTTCAATATCCGTAATCGAACGCTTAAAGACTAAGCCAGAACCAATGCGGGTACGCACTGGAATGTTCCACACCCAGCCATGATCAACCGCCTCAGATCGAACATAGGGATGCATCTCTTTTTCGCGATCGATGTAGGGCACATGCCCAGCAATTGCGGTGTCACAAAAAAGACGAGAATCAAGATTGACACGCTTGGGCGCTTGATTTAACAAGGATTTGAAGCCTGTGCAATCGATGAACAAGTCACCAGTCACGGTTTGACCATTCTGCAAGACTAAGCTCTTGACGTATTGGTTGCTATCGCGATTGATAGTGACCATCTCGGATTGGATAAACGTGACCTTGTCTTTCAGTTTTCTTTTAATAAACACAACGAGCTTGCTAGCGTCAACGTGGTAGCCCAACGGTTGATTCAAGTCAACACGATCTTGGGTCACGTTACAGTCATAAAATTGGCTGCCATATTCTCTAAAGTCGTGTTGTTGGCAGTTTGTCCAGGCATCAACCTGGGGCATGCCTTCGGCCACACTTCTTGGTTCAAAAAAAGGATGCCAAATGTCGTTGCCTTCCCTATCCCAATTGGGGAACAAAATGGCAGTTTTGTAAGTCGCATCAACTTCAGTAAACCACTCATCAACCGAAAATCCACAGCGCTTGAGGTAGATTTCAAAATTTAGAAGAGTACCTTCACCCACTCCAACTGGAGTTCCAACTTCTTTGTCAACGACAGTGATCTTTAACTCAGGGGTGTTGTGAGCCAGAAGGGCGGCTGCAAGCCAGGCGGCAGAACCACCG
>JBAWWV010000282.1:0-5254 GCA_037146575.1 Alcaligenaceae bacterium
CCACGATGTTGTGGCCAGACTGTGCCTCGGCCATAAACTCTTGAAGCAAATAAGTTTGACCACTGCGATCCCACAGGTGGTGATGCGGATCAATGATCGGTAACTCAGGCTCAATAATCGCTTCGCGGTGCGAGGCACGCCAAGCCGAGTTATCAGGCGCAGCGTGCACGGCAATCGGCGTGCCATCGGGATTGGTAGTGGGGCGCAATTTTAATTTTGATGGCATTTGTCTCTCACTGTTGAATTTAAGATTGTGGGTGATCTGCGTCGGTGCGGCGTTCGCGGGCGTTAGCTCTGCGCGCACCGCACGCTTTGGGTCATCGATGAGCCAATTTATCATCGAAATAACCTTGCGCAAACACAGGCCACCAAGGCTGGCACGATTTGCGACCTAAAGCACCGCGTAAAGTCATGTTGCGCTGCAGCGTCACGCTGGCTGTTATCCTACAAAAAATTCAATATATCTCAAACAGGATTGACCTCAATCATGAAAATCACCGCCATCGAAACCTCTGTGATCTCGATACCCTTCACCATGGATGGGCCACACAACCGCTTCGCCGGTCAACTGTGGGATCACCTTGAGATCTTGCTCGTCAAGGTCGAAACTGAAGATGGCTTGGTTGGCTGGGGTGAAGCCTTTGGCCATGCAGCGATTGCGTCGACCAAAGCGGCGATCGATTCAATCGTCGCTCCCTTAGTGCTGGGGCGCGACGCAACCGATATCAACGGGCTTACGCGCTCGGTGCTGCACGGCACGCACTTGCTGGGGCGCAACGGTTCATTTGTCTATGGCTTTTCAGGTATTGAGATCGCGCTATGGGATTTGGCTGGCAAGCGTGCCAAGCAACCCGTCTGGCAATTACTCGGCGGGCCCGCACGCAAAGAACTTGATACCTATGCAAGCCTGCTTTGCTATACCGACCCTGCGCTCGTCGCCAAAAATGTCTCTAAAGCCGCAAGCCAAGGCTATCGCTTCATTAAACTGCACGAGGTCACGCGCGAAGCGACGCTAGCCGCCCTCAAAGCCCCAGGTGCCGAGAACGCCAAAATCATGCTTGATGTGAATTGCGCCTGGCTGCCCGTTAAAGCCCGTGAGATGGCACAGTCGCTGGCAAACGATGGCCTGCTTTGGTTAGAAGAACCTGTCTGGCCGCCCGAAGACGTGCATAGTTTGGCCAGCGTACGCGACAAAGGTGTACCGATTGCTGCAGGCGAAAACGTCGCGGGCTTGTTTGGTTTTAAAACTTTAATTGATGCCAAAGCCATCGACATTGCACAACCCAGTGTCACCAAAGTCGGTGGCATTGGCGAGATGGTCAAAGTCATTCATTATTGCCAAGCGAATGGTGTTGAGGTGTATCCACACTGCCCGTATTTTGGCCCAGGCTTACTGGCCAGCTATCACGTCGCCTCGGCCTTGATCGAACAGCCGTTGATTGAAATTTTGTGGATTGAGATGGAGGGCAACCCGTTTGATCCATGGGTACGCAGCGCAGGAGGCAAAGTGCAATTGCCGCAAGGACCGGGTTTAGGTGTTGACCCCGACCCCGCAATACTGAAACGGTATTTAAAGGGCGATGTCGTACGTACGGCCTGACTGAGATCCTTCGTTCGACCAAACAAAAACACTCGCCCAGACAACAGGCGAGCCGTGCCCTGGCTTTAACCGATCGTCAGCAAACCCGACGCACCAAGCGTCGCACCCGTTAGCAATAACCAAAACATATTGATCTTGGTGCGCGCGACAATCACCGTTGTCGCGGCAGTCAAGGCCCATAAGGGCCAATCTCGGGCAGCCTCGGTGTTGCCGGTTGCTAGCATCCAACCCGACGCAATTAACAGTGCGATCACGATTGGGCCCATGCCTAGCTTAAAGGCACGCACAGCAATCAGCTCACGATTTTTATACACCCACTTCGCGGTCACAAAAATTAACGCGCAGCTCGGCAAGAGCATACCCACCATGCATAGCACTGCAGAAAACATGCCAACCAACAAACCGCCTGCGTTAAAGCCAATGTTCCAACCAAGCAACGCCACAAACAAAACATTGGGGCCCGGGGCGGCCTGTGCAATCACGACTGACGCACTAAACTGCGAGCTGGTTAGCCAGTGCTGTTGCGTTACGAGGTAATGATGAATTTCGGGTAACAGTACCAGCGGGCCGCCAATAGAACTGACCGAGAACAAAAAGAAATGAGATAAAAGTTCGAACCAATCTGCCCACTGCATCACAACACTTAACGGCGCATTCATCGTTTGCCCCGAAGCTTAATGAAAGTCAGCACATAACCCAAACCGCCTAAGCCCAACATGACATAGACCAAACGCCAGTGCAGCAAGGCCACACCCGCAAAGCTTAAACAGGCCAGCACCAAACACAACGGTACGCCCAGCGGATTTGTTTTCAAAGCAGTCAAGAGTTTTAGCCCTGTCGCAATAAACAAACCTGCCGCGACTGCCCCCATGCCGCGCAAAGCGTCGATCACATGAGGATCAGTACCAAAACGCGCGTAGGCCAATGCCATTAAAGCGATCGTGAAAGAAGGTAAAAAAAACATACCGGCAACCGACACGATGGCACCGCGCAAACCAAAATAGCGCGAGCCCACCATAATGCTTAGATTCAAAGCGGGCGGCCCAGGCATTGTGCGAGCAACGGCCCACTCTTCAACAAACTCGGCGCGCGTGAGCCATTTTTTACGCTCAACTAATTCGCGCTCCATGTAGGCCAGCACGCCACCAAAACCTTGTATCGCCAAAAGCGTAAAAGAAAAAAATAAGTCTTTAAGCGACTCGGGCTGTGGTCGCGCAGAAGGTGTTGTCATTTGGTTCATACATCAACGATGCAGTTGCCGCATCAGAGCGGCTAACTCAGACACCGAGTGCTTTTCAAACGAGAGCAAGAGCGAAAGAATCGACTCAACCAACTTTGGGTCTTGCCCCTCAGCGTTGTGGCGGAACTTAGCAATAATGTCTTCGTCTGAGGCTGGGTTTTCAGGTTCTCCCTTTGCCAAGGGAACATCGATCTTATGCACGGCGCCCGCTTTGCTTTTGATCACCATTGATGCTCCACGCTGACTAGGATAGGCCTTGGCCCAACCATCATCCAACCTTGAAGTGATACGCGAGGCCAAACCTTGAATCTCGGGGTTCGCAACGACCGAAGGCACATAACGATCTTCGCCAACGTCTCCATAATAGGCCGCCATCGCCACAGAGTACTTGATACTAAACTTAGCCCCCTCGGCGGTATCAGGCATCTCAGTCGCGCCACAAAAGCTCACTGCCACTGGGTAGGTGGCGACATCGACGCTTTCGATATCAGCGAAAGCCAACTTGTTCTCTTTCATCACCGCCAAGACACCATCGGCCGCTGGATGAATATGGCGACAGGCCGCATGCAGCTTGATATATTGATCGGCTAAATAAAAGTGTTTGCCGAGTTCTTCAAACAGCGTCTCAAGATGCATCTCATCGGCCATTGCCTTGAAGAGACCTTTTTCACCCTCAAGTGCAGTGATCGGGCCATTCGCACCGCGTTTAGCTAAATCAACCGACAGCACACCAGCCATCGCAGCCTTACCCGGATGCAAAGGCTTCACCATTGCGCCTTCGACTAAAATTTGTAACAAGCCGGCGCCTTGCAAGCTCGCGATCGCCATCGCACTTGTCAGTTGCTCTTTATTTAACTTCGCCAGTACCCCGCAAGCGGCGGCTGCGCCCAACACACCAAGCGTGCCGGTCGTATGAAAGCCACGGTTCAAATGCGATGGATTCATCGCCTTAGATATCCGGTTGACGATGTCGTAACCCAAAATCATCGACAACAAAAAGGATTTTCCGTCCGCCTGCTGGGTCTCAGCGTAGGCTAACGCCGCAGGGATCACAGCGACGCCCGCATGCACACCGCCAAAGCGATAACCATCATCCATATCTAAGGCGTGCGCCGTCACGCCATTGCCTAAGGCCGCATGAATAGCCGGTACCTTCTCTTTAAAACCAAACAAGGTGGCATCTTCAGTACCCCGTAAGCTCGACAGATAATCAAGCATCATTCGCGGAAAATCCATCTTCAAACCAGCGATCGACACGCCAATTAAATCGATGGTCAATAGCTTGGCTTTATGCACGACCTCAGGGGGTATGTCTTTAAACTGAGTCTTACAAAAAAGCTCAGAAAACGTTTGCAAAATTGTCTGTTCTTTACTCATGTCTTAGCTCCGGACTTAATTTTTGCTCTAGTTAACCTGAATGCGCCCCGTTCGCGCAACTTGTTTCCAGCGTTCGACCTCATGCTTGACATAGTCAGCAGTTTGCTGCGGCGATAGCGTCGTGGGCTCAGCACCTTCTTTGGCAAACAAGGCCAGCATATCGGGCTCGGCGCTTACGCTTCGAATGACTTCATTTAGGCCGTTGACCACTTCATCGGGTGTTTTGGCTGGCGCAAACACGACCCACCACACATCAACCTCATACCCCGGCAGCGTGTCAGCAATCGCCGCCACACCTGAAAAAAATTTTGACGGTTCAAGTGAGGTCACGCCAATCGGACGCACGAGCTCGGCCTTAAGTTGGCCACCGACCGAGGCGAGCGTAGTGATCATGTAATCAATGTTTCCCCCAATCATATTGGTGACCGCCCCACTGATACCCTGATACGGCACGTGCAGCGCTTGAGTATTTGAGAGCGACTTAAAGTGCTCTACGCTCAATTGCCCAATCGAACCCATGCCAGCCGAGCTGTAGTTGACCGTATTGTTGGTCTCTTTGGTTGCCGCGATCAGTTGTGCAATATTTTGATAAGGTGTCTTGTTACCCACGATTAGCACCATGGCGCCCTTGGCAACCAAGGCAACAGGTTTAAACGATGTAATCGGATCAAATGGCAGGTTAGAGCGCACCGCCGCGTTGGTCGCAAACGAAGTGGATATCAATAATAAGGTTGAGCCATCGGGTTCGGCGCGCGCGACCAGATCCGAACCGATACTACCCCCAGCACCTGGTTTATTTTCAACAACAATCGTATTAGAGAGTTTGATCGCTAATTTTTGCGCTAACGCACGTGCATAGACATCGTTGCTCCCCCCTGGCGAGAATGGCACCACAAATCTGATGAGTTTAGGCAGCGCGCTTGGTTGAGCACTGCTGACGACCTTAGGCGCTACGCTTTGTTGGGCAACTACGATGCCATGAGGTGCTGCGCTTTGTTGGGCACGTGCCGTTGGGAAGACGCTCAACCAACAGGCTA
>JBAWWV010000283.1:0-5249 GCA_037146575.1 Alcaligenaceae bacterium
CCTGCGCACTTGATTCGACGACAGTGATTGACCTAACGACCTCGCCTCCCGAGGTGGTGCGGCGTGGCCGTGGCGATCCAAGTGCCCTTGGGCTTGATTGAAAATTTTACGGGATCAGTGATGCGAGGCTCTATTGAGCGGCCATAAACCTCTACAATCGCAGCATGGAAGATCTGATTCAAACTCTGACCCTTTATGCCTTGCCTGTGCTTTTAGCAATCACTTTGCACGAGGCCGCGCATGGCTATGTCGCCAAACTCTTTGGCGATCCAACGGCGTCGCTGGCTGGACGTGTCAGCCTAAACCCAATCCGCCATATTGACCCAATCGGCACCATTGCCGTACCCATCGGTATTTTGGCGATGTCCAGCCTGTTTGGAGGTGGTTTTTTGTTTGGCTGGGCCAAGCCAGTGCCAGTTGATTTTGGTCGCTTGCGACGCCCCAAGCAAGATATGCTTTGGGTGGCGTTGGCTGGGCCCGCAGCCAATCTTTTTATGGCAATTTTGTGGGCAATCGGACTACGTCTATTGTTTGATGCGGGCGAGCGAAGCGGTTTCTGGTTTAAAATGGCGCGTGTCGGGATTCAGATCAACTTAGTCCTTATGGCCTTGAATTTATTACCTATTTTGCCTTTGGACGGGGGGCGGGTGCTGTTTAGTTTGCTGCCCAATCGACTGGCCTGGCAATACGGTCGCATCGAACCCTACGGCATGTTGATTGTGATTGCGTTGCTGGCGACCAACGTGCTCAATACCCTGCTCAATCCCTTGGTTGCACTAGGTGAACAGGTTGTGCGTCTTTTTTTATAGAACGCCCCGCAATCCGGTAAACTGTCGCACTAACTTCTTATAGGTGCTTTTGCGCCTTGACTCGCCTTCTGGATCCATTCATGGCCACGATTTCGACCTCCAAAGTCCCCCAATTCACGGGCAGCATGGTTGCCTTGGTTACGCCGATGCACCCCGATGGCAGCCTCGACTACAAAAGCTTCAAAGCCCTCATTGACTGGCATGCACAAGAAGGCACCGATGCGCTTGTGATTGTCGGCACCTCTGGCGAGTCGCCCACCGTCAACGTCGACGAACACGCTGAGTTGATTCGTGTAGCGGTTGAGCACTCTGCCGGGCGTATTCCCGTCATTGCAGGGGTTGGCGCAAATTCAACAAGCGAGGCGATTCATCTGGCCGAGCACGCTAAAAAAGTCGGTGCGCATGCAGGGCTATCTGTCGTACCTTATTACAACAAGCCTTCGCAAGAGGGCATGTATCAACATTTCAAAGCGATACAAGAGGCCGTTGACCTGCCCACTATTCTCTACAACGTGCCGGGCCGCACAGTGGCGGATTTGGCCCACGATACGGTGCTGCGCTTGGCTCAGGTGCCAGGTGTAATCGGTATTAAAGACGCAACGGGCGATATCGGCCGGGGGGCGTTATTGATTCGTGATTTACCCAGTGACTTCTTGGTGCTGAGTGGCGACGACGCGACTGCAGCTGCGCTGATTTTGTTAGGTGGTCGTGGCAATATTTCGGTCACGGCAAATATCGCACCCCGTGCCATGCACGAGATGTGTAGTGCCGCATTAAAGGGCGATGTCTCAACCGTCAAGCGCTTAAATAATGTATTGGGGCCTTTGAACAAGTTGTTGTTTGTCGAAGGTAACCCTGTTCCAGTTAAGTGGGCGTTGGCTCAGATGGGGCGTATTCCTGCCGGGATTCGCCTGCCTCTGGTTCAACTTAGTGCTCAATTTCAGGCTCCTTTGCGAGCTGCAATGTCAGAGGCGGGGTTGCTCTAAATGAAAAGTTTGTTGAACAAAAAAAGCGGTTTAGTCTCCGTACTAATGGCGACTTTATTGCTGCTAAGTGGTTGTGGGGGCTTTCGCTCGATGATGAGCGGTGATGATTCGATTGATTACAAAAGCGTGGTGCGCACCGAACCTCTGAGTATTCCACCCGACATGACGCAGGCTGCAAGCGACCCGCGCTACCGCTCAGCTGGCACGGCAACCTTCTCGCAATATCAGCAGGCTCAAACGGGCGGTAAAGGCGCGCCCAATTCTGCCCAGTCTGGCGTGCTGCCAACCCGTAGTGACATGCGAGTGATGCGTGATGGCGAACTGCGTTGGTTGTCGGTTGAGATGCCGCCCGAAAAAGTGTTTTCGATGACGGCTGACTTTTGGACAGATGCTGGGTTTACGCTTGATGTCACTGACCCTAAGGCAGGTTTGATTGTGACAAACTGGGCTGAAAATCGCGCAAAAATCCCCGAGAGTTGGTTGCGCCAAGCCTTGGGTTCCTTGCTCGACAGCGTATATGACAGTGGCACACGCGATAGATTTCGTACCCGTATCGAGCGGGTAGGCTCGCGCACCGAAGTCTATATTTCGCATCGCCACATGGAAGAGATCAGCCGTATCACTCTGTCTGATGTCGATGTTCGCTGGACTAACGCGAAAGAAGATCCAGGCTTAAACGCCGCGATGCTCGCTAGGCTGATGGTTTATCTGGGTGAAGATGTTGATGGCGCACGCAGAAAGATGGCGCAATCGGCTCCTGGCGCACAAGAGCCTACAGTGTCGACGGCAGCGGGTGACAAGACCATGCTGCTGGTTGCAGAACCCTTTGATCGCGCTTGGCGTCGTGTTGGTGTCGCACTCGATTCAGGTGGTTTCACCGTTGACGATCGAGACCGTAATGCGGGCGATTTTTACGTACGTTACGTCGACACAGATACTGGTGAAAAGCGTGAAGAGCCTGGCTTCTTTGCTCGGATGTTTGGCACCAAAGATCCCGCTAAAGCGCCTACGCTGCGTATTCATTTGGTTCAGCAAGGTGACCAGACGCAAGTTACAGTGCTTGATGCGCAAGGCGCACGTGATAACAGCCCAACGGCGCAGCGCTTGCTAAGCGTATTGAGCGGCAAGATGTAAAGTTATTCGCACGTAAAAAAAACGACGGTCTTGACCGTCGTTTTTTTTGGAAAATTCGCCGAGATCGTATGCCATCTGCAGACTGTTGCAAGATGAAAATCAATCGATGTCTTTGACTTCCCCAACGGTTGCCGGTTTGGGCGTAAAAATCACGCACTCTTTTGTTGCATCATTATGTTCCAAAGTGGTGCATTTCTAAACTCTTGCCGGCCTGCTTGGCTCTGTTAGGCAATTCTCTTTGCATCACGCTCAAAGATTCGTCATGATAATGTTTTAATTGCACACACACGCTACGATCGGTTCGCTGTGCGTTTTGTGCTGATTTTCTATTTCTCTATTCCGCTAGTGGTTGTGCTTAAGCTTTGACGAACAACTCTCTAAATTGTGTGAATGATGCATCCCGGTGATCAGCGACATTGGTCTAATGACTCAGACCCCTCAGGCCACCCTGCGGCAGAGTCGGCGCTCGTGTCTTGGACGGCACGTCTTTCGCTCGACTTCAATCTTGATCCTCAGCAACCTCGCCTGAAAACTAGGCTCAATCACCAGCACTTTGGCCCCTTACGGATTCAAAAAGCCTTGTATCCAGAAGGCGCTTCACCTTGTCATGCAATCATTGTGCACCCACCCGGTGGTATCGCGGGCGGTGATCGCCTTGAAGTGCTGATCAACAGTCAACCGGGTAGCCATGGCTTGGTCACCACGCCCTCTGCTGCAAAATGGTATGGCGCAAACGCTTCGCTCGAGGCGTCACAGTTGATCGATATTGATTTGCGCGGTGCCTTCGAGTGGTTGCCTCAAGAAACTATTGTGTTCAATCGGGCGCGTGTGCGTTCTGATATTGATATCAGGGTGGGTGAGCACGGGGCAATGTTGGGTTGGGATCATCTGATCTTCGGACGGCACGCCTCTGGCGAATCTTTTGCTGAAGGTCATTTTCGGCAATCGTTAAAAATCCAGATTGATGAGCAGTTAGTGTGGCACGATCGTTTAGCTTTGGTGGGCGACGATGCCTTGTTTACTTCGCCCATCGGCCTGCGCGGGCATTACACCTGCGCAACGTTGTGGGCGATTTTGCCTGCGTCTAAAACGTTTAGCGAAGCAACCTTGCAAACCTTGCGCGAGCAGTCTGCGCAGTTTGCCTGGACAGCTCTTCATCCTCGCTTATTGGTGGGTCGGCTGTTAGCCGAACCGCGTGAACTTAAGTTTTTATTACAAGACGCCTGGGCGCACTTGCGCCCGGTCGTGCTTGGTTTGCCAGCGGTCGCGCCACGCTTGTGGGCGACTTGATGATTAAGATGATTAAAGTTGTTAAGGGGTAACTATGGATCTGACACCACGCGAAAAAGACAAACTGTTAATTTTTACGGCGAGCTTGCTGGCCGAGCGCCGACGTGCGCGTGGCTTAAAGCTTAATGTTCCTGAAGCGATCGCCATGATTTCGGCGGCCATTATGGAAGGTGCACGTGACGGAAAAACCGTCGCTGAACTCATGAGCGAGGGCCGCAATATTTTGAGCCGACAAGATGTGATGGAAGGCGTTGCTGAAATGATCCCCGATATTCAAGTCGAGGCGACGTTTCCGGATGGCACCAAACTTGTCACGGTTCATCAGCCGATTCAGTAGTCATCCGTCGAGATTTTTTGGAGAAAAAGATGAGTACCACACCAATGATTCCGGGCGAGATGATCGTTGCGCCAGGTGAAATTGAAATTAATGTTGGCCGTACCACGATAAAAGTGCTGGTCGCCAACACCGGTGATCGGCCTGTACAGATCGGGTCGCACTATCACTTTGCAGAAACCAATGCCGCACTGCGTTTTAATCGTGCGCAGGCTACGGGGTTTCGCTTAAATATACCGGCGGGCACTGCGGTACGTTTCGAGCCGGGTCAAGAGCGCGAGGTTGAGCTCGTGGCCTTAGCGGGTGATCGGCTTGTATATGGCTTTAGAGGTTTGGTGATGGGGGCTTTAGACAAATGAAGATTTCAAGACAAGCGTACGCTGAGATGTACGGCCCAACCACGGGTGATCGTATTCGCTTGGCCGACACGGCCTTATTTGCGATGGTTGAAAAAGATTTCACCATCTATGGCGAAGAGGTGAAGTTTGGTGGCGGCAAGGTGATTCGTGACGGCATGGGTCAATCGCAACGCATGAGTAAAGATTGCGTGGATACCGTGCTGACCAACGCGTTGATCATCGACTACTGGGGCATCGTCAAGGCCGATATCGGGATTAAAAATGGTCGTATCTCGGGTATCGGTAAAGCGGGCAACCCGGATGTTCAGCCGGGTATCACCATTGTGGTTGGTCCAGC
>JBAWWV010000284.1:0-5232 GCA_037146575.1 Alcaligenaceae bacterium
GTCGCCGACGTTCGCCACGCTTTTGCTAAACACGGTGGCAACATGGGGCAAGAGGGCTCGGTTGCCTTTATGTTTACCCACTGCGGTCAGTTTGTGTTTGCGCCAGGCACCTCTGAAGACGCTGTGATGGAGGCCGCCCTTGAGGCTGGCGCCGATGACGTTCTGACCGACGAAGAAGGCGTCATTGAGGTGATCTGCCCACCGACAAGCTTTGCTGCAGTGCGCAGCGCCTTTGAAAAAGCCGGCCTCACCCCCGAAATGGCTGATATCGTGATGAAGCCAAATACTGAAACCGAGTTGGCGGGCGACGACGCGATCAAGATGCAAAAACTTTTAGATGCGCTTGAAAGCTTAGATGACGTGCAAGAGGTCTATACCAACGCCTCGATGGACGAACAGGGCTGAACCAGATGAAACTGTTAGTCATTGGCTCTGGCGGCCGCGAACACGCTATCGCCTGGAAGCTTTTGCAGTCACCCCGCGTCTCTCACGTTTTTGTCGCACCAGGTAACGGCGGCACGGCCACCATGGCGCGCAGCACAAATGTCGCGCTAAGCGACCCTGCTGCCTTGGCTGATTTTGTTAAAAAAGAAGGCATCGCGTTAACCGTGGTGGGCCCAGAGGCCCCCTTGGCGCTTGGTGTGGTCGATACGTTTCGCGCGCAAGGCTTGAAGATATTTGGGCCTACTCGCGCTGCGGCACAACTCGAAAGCTCAAAAGATTTTGCCAAAGCGTTCATGGTGCGTCATCAGATACCCACCGCGGCTTATCAAACCTTTACTGATCCTATTGCTGCACACGCCTATATCAAAGCGCAAGGTGCACCGATTGTCATTAAGGCTGATGGCCTGGCTGCCGGCAAAGGGGTTGTTGTTGCCCTAACCGCCAGCGAAGCGCACGACGCGGTCGATGCCATGCTGGGCGATGGTTCGCTAGGGGCTGCAGGGGCACGGGTCGTGATTGAAGAATGCCTGCTCGGCGAAGAGGCGAGCTTCATTATCTTGTGCGATGGTAAAAATATTTTGCCACTCGCCACCAGCCAAGACCATAAACGCTTACAAGATGCCGACCAAGGGCCCAACACAGGCGGCATGGGCGCATATTCACCCGCGCCCGTGGTCAGCGCGGCCATCCACGCACGCGTCATGCGCGAAGTCATTACCCCAACGATTGAGGGGATGAAGGCTGACGGTATCCCTTTCACTGGCTTTCTCTATGCGGGTCTGATGATCGGGGATGGCGACGATGCCACACGTCCGATCAAAGTCCTTGAGTTCAATTGCCGTTTAGGCGATCCTGAAACTCAACCGATCTTGATGCGGCTGCGCAGTGACTTGCTCGAGGTCTTTGAACATGGCATTGCCGGCACATTGAATCAAGCCGCAATTGACTGGGATCCTCGCACGGCTCTTGGTGTGGTGATGGCCAGCGCAAATTATCCTTCAACCCCTCGACTGGGCGATGTCATTCGCGGTATCCCAGCTGCGCAGCCTGATTGTGTGGTGTTTCATGCTGGCACCGTAGTCAAGAACGGCGAGTTACAAACCTCGGGGGGCCGCGTGTTGTGTATCACGGCGCTAGCCGACAATGTTCGGGCCACGCAGCAACGCGCCTACGACGTGGTTAAATCCATTAACTTTGACGGCGCTCAATATCGAACCGATATTGGCTGGCGCGCACTAGAAAAAAACTAAAAGTGTCTGAACGTAAACCCTCAGCGCAGTCTGAACCAGTGCCCTCTGAGGTCTCAGCTCGCGCGACGTCGGCTGCCTCGAGCGCAACCGTTGCGATCGTGTCCGAGGGCAAGTCACCGACTTCGATTGCACCCGTCGCGGTTGTCTCTGACGATAACGTCGCTGCAGTACGCGCCTATCTTTTAGGGCTGCAAGCAAGCATCGTCAGCAAACTTGAGGGCGCGGGCGGTGAGCCGTTTTTAACAGATGAATGGACGCGCGCTGAAGGCGGTGGTGGTATTTCGCGTCTTATTGAAGGGGCACAACTCTTTGAACGCGCCGGGGTGTTATTTAGCCATGTGAAAGGAAAAACACTACCACCGTCTGCAACCCTACATCGCCCTGAGGTCGCGGGTCGCCCCTGGGAGGCCATGGGCGTCTCGATGGTGCTGCACCCGCGCAACCCCTATATCCCCACCACACATTTGAATGTTCGAATGTTTGTGGCAAAAGCCCCTGAGGGTTCTGGTCAGGCCGATGTCTTTTGGTTTGGTGGCGGGATGGATCTCACACCCTACTACCTGTTCGAAGACGATGCGCAGCATTTTCATCGCATCAATCAAGCCGCACTTGCCCCCCACGACCCAACCGCCTACTCGCGCTACAAAAAATGGTGTGACGAGTATTTTTTTCTGAAACACCGTAACGAAACACGCGGTGTCGGTGGGATCTTTTTTGACGATTTAAGTGAACCGGGGTTTGACCAAGCGTTCGCCCTGATGCGTTCGGTAGGCAATGCCTTTATCCCTGCCTACCTGCCTTTGGTTGAAAAACGACGTTCGCACCCCTTTGGCGAGCGCGAACGTGATTTTCAAGCCTACAGGCGTGGACGTTATGTAGAATTCAATCTAGTATTTGACCGCGGCACGCTCTTTGGATTGCAGTCGGGGGGCAGAACAGAATCTATTTTGCTCTCAATGCCTCCGATGGCGGCCTGGCGTTATAACTGGCAAGCACAAGCCGGCTCTCCTGAGGCGGCACTTTCTCAATACCTTACCCCGCGAGACTGGGTCTGATGCGCATTGGTTTACTCGGTGGTAGCTTTGATCCCGTGCATAGCGCGCATTTGGTGCTGGCTCAAACGGCGCTTGCCGAGTTGAACCTCAACGAAGTGCAGTTAATACCGGCGGGGCAACCGTGGCAACGTCCGCCGCTCGGCGCATCGCCCGCGCATCGCCTGGCGATGATTAAACTTGCTGTCGGCAAAACCACTGGGTTGCAGGTAAACCCCATTGAAATTAACCGAACTGGCCCCACCTATACAGTTGAAACGCTTGCGTTATTACCCCAAGGCCATGAGTATTTTTGGATTCTTGGGGCCGACCAACTAGAAAATTTTTGTACTTGGCGCGAATGGTCAACCATTGCGAGCAAAGTCCAGCTAGTTGTCGCGCAACGGCCAGGCTCAACAGTGGCAGCACCCGCTGCCCTCGCCGCTTGGCTTACCGAAAACAATCGGCATCTCGTGCATCTACCTTTTGATCCACTTGATGTCTCTGCCAACGAAATCCGTCAGCGGATCGCTCGGGGCGACTCAACCTGCGACCTTATCCCTGAGGCTGTAGGCCAGTACATCACCGAGCACAGCCTTTATCGGCACCACTCAGCCTGACAGGAAATAACAAAACACAATGGATATTCAAAAACTGCAACGCGCAGTGGTCGACGCACTTGAAGACGTCAAAGCACAAGACATCAAAGTATTTAATACCGAGCACCTAACCAGTATGTTTGATCGTGTCGTCATTGCCTCGGCGACCTCAAATCGCCAAACCCGCGCCCTGGCCAACAGCGTGGCCGATAAATCACGCAGTGTTGGCGTACCAGTGATTGCCACAGAGGGCGAAGAGACCGGCGAATGGGTACTAGTTGATATCGGCGACATTGTGATTCACATTATGCAGCCGGCTATTCGCACCTATTACAACCTTGAAGAGGTTTGGGGCGGCAAACCTGTGCGTTTAAAGCTGTCGCCCGACTCAACACGCCCTGCTGTTGCCTCAAGCCAAACAGCGTTTGACCCGATGGGCACGCGCGACGAGCCCGAAGGCCGCCGAGCTGCGAGTCGTTCATCGCGTCCTGCTCGCTCAAACAGATAAAGTACGACGCGCATCGGCTCTGCGTCGAATTCTTACAATCCTTCTCTGTACCCCTTACAGCCGTGAAAACTAGAATCATTGCTGCGGATGCCGCAAGTCTGACACGATGAAAATAACGATCATCGCTGTCGGGGCAAAAATGCCGGCATGGGTAGACACCGCCTGGGAAGATTACGCTAAGCGGCTACCTGCTGATTGGTCATTGCAACTCAAAGAAATTAAACCAGAGCCAAGAACCAGCGGCAAAACTGCGGCGCAGATGATGGCGGCAGAAGCCAAGCGCATACAAAGTGCAATCCCAGAATCTGCGGTGCGTATTGCCTTAGACGAACACGGCAAAGATCTTTCAACCGAAAAGTTCTCTCAAGTGGTGCAAGGCTGGCAAAATAATAGTCAGCCACTTGCCATCCTGATTGGCGGGCCCGATGGTTTAGATGCTGAGCTCAAAGCCTCATGCTCCGGTTTGATCCGCTTGTCTTCAATGACGATGCCGCATCCTTTGGTACGCGTCGTTCTTATCGAGCAGTTGTATCGAGCTTGGTCGATTTTGGTCAATCACCCTTATCATCGGATCTGATTAACCGCTCGGTCTGATGTCACCCCGAAAGAGCACAGTCTTATGCCACCTTCAACAGTTCCTCTGCTATATCTAGCGTCAGAGAGCCCACGGCGCCAAGAACTACTTCATCAAATAGGCATCGCTCATACGGTGTTACGCGTGCCACCGGTTATAGGCGAAGACGAACCACGGCAGGCCAACGAATCACCCCTGGCTTATGTACAACGCACTGCACTCGAAAAAGCTGAGCGTGCACAGCAATGGCTTGCGCAAGGCAAACCCGAGCGCGAGCAGTCAACCGACGGACACATAAATTTACCCATACTTGCGGCAGATACCACCGTTGCGCTTGGCGATACGATTCTTGGTAAAGCCCTTGACGCGCAGCATGCCGCTAGCATCTTGAGCCAGCTCTCTGGCCAAACTCATACTGTGTTCACGGCGGTCGTCCTTGCTCATCAAACGGGTATTTACACCGGCCTATCGACGTCGTTTGTTAGCTTCAAACAGCTCAGCACCGAAGAAATAGCCCAATACATCGAAACGAAAGATTGTTTCGGCAAGGCCGGTGCTTATGGCATTCAGGGTTTTGCAGCGCGCTTCATTCAAGACCTGAAAGGCAGCTATTCTGGTGTGATGGGGTTACCTCTTTACGAGACCGCCGAGTTACTCAAAGCGTCGAAACTCATCTAAGAAACCTGTCGCCCAAAGACAAACCCCCAAGTGCTTATGACACTTGGGGGTTTGGGGTATAAGAGCTTGACGATGTCCTACTTTCACAGATGTACATCCACTATCATCGGCGCTAAGGTGTTTCACGGTCCTGTTCGGGATGGGAAGG
>JBAWWV010000285.1:0-5222 GCA_037146575.1 Alcaligenaceae bacterium
GAAACAGTGAAGCGATGTAGCAGTCGAGCAGTTAACGATCTTTAAATTTATATTTTTGATCTGTCATGCTTACAACTGAATGTAGTCCGAGGTGAACCCTACATGCCCAAAAAGAGGCTTATTTAATGGTGCGAGTGTATACGGTATTTAGTATTTTGTGCGGCATTTTTAAATCTAATTATGCGGGGTTTACCCTCGTGCGCCTTTTGGGTGAGTCGCATCACTTTAGTTATGGGTAAAAATTTTTTTAAGTGCTGGGTACATTAACAAGATCACAATGAGCCACGGCATGCATGCCCAGGTGACATCGACTAGCCAATGTTGGCGTGCAACATTCGCTTGCCTCGCCGGTGTTCGAACGTGATGCGTGATGAATGTGTAAAGTACCGCGACGAGGACAACGCTCATTGTCAAAAGTGTGAAAGTTACCAGCAGGAGTGTATCGATTGGCATAGGTATCCTTGCCTTTTATTTTTTTTTCGAGAGACTGATCGGTGCGTCAGTTGATCAGACAATATGTGGCACTTTTTCATTGCATATAATGATTAGCAACACCCTTTTTAACGAATGTGTGCAGCAGATGCTACACCTGATTTATAAAACGTGACTCGCTATTTCTACAATGCCATTAAATCGCCCCGCTTTGCACGCTATTCTGCATCGTTCTGAAAGACGATGATTGACGCTTATATTCATCTAACCCTATTTATTTGCAAACCGACTCGCCATGACAACTTCAGCAAAACCTCAGCCTGCCTTTTCGTGCACCTTGTTCGTCATGAATGATATCAATCCGGTCGTCGAGTCAGAATTCAACGAATGGTATCAAACTGAACATGTGCGCCAGCGGATGCAAATTCCGGGATTTTTATCTGCACGTCGGTATCGAGCACTTGGCGATTCGCAGGCCTATATGGCGATTTACTCGTGCACCGACGTTGGTGTGCTTGAATTGCCTGAATACAAGGCGATTCTGGTCGAACCCACACCCCTCACAAAAAAAATGATGCCGCACTTTCGTAATATGGTGCGCTCTGCTTGTGATGAAACTTGGTCAGCAGGTACGGGCTTAGGTGGTGAAGCGGTTGTGCTGCGGTGCGCACCCAAATCCGGTCAAGAACAATTAGCGCGCGACTTCATTGCCCAAACGCTTTACCCGCAGTTCGCCCAAGCCAACTGTTTAGTACGGCTGGCCCTCTGGGAGGCCTCTGGCAGTGTGGGGGCCGCACCGAGCCCCGAAGAAGCGCGACGCGGCGCACCTGATCAACGCGTGAACTGGGTGGTATTTTTTGAGGCCTATGATTTAGCCGCTTGCGAAAATCTGTTGCAGCAACCAGCGATGCAACAGGCTCTAGAGCAGCACGGCCTGATCGTACAGGCGCAGTCAAGCTATCGCTTGATTAGTACGTTTGAGTCAGAGGTGCAGTGACCTTACTCTAAATTCATCGCTTGCTCACGCATTTGTTCGATGAAGAGTTTGAGGTTCATGGCAGCACGTGTCATCTCAAGACTGCCCGCTTTTGAACCCAAGGTATTGGCTTCGCGATTCATTTCTTGAAACAGAAAATCTAGGCGCTTGCCCACGCTTGCGGCTGGCGTTGTACTGGTTTTTTGTTTGGCTTGTGCGTCCTTTTGGCCCGACAGTAAATATTCAAGTTCAGCCAAATGTGATTTGAGACGCGCAAGTTCTTCGGCAACATCGATGCGCAAGGCAAACAGGCTTGATTCACTAGCGATGCGTTCAGACAGTTCGGCGCCACTGATGTGCGTGAACCCATTCGGAAACGCATTGTGCAGCGTGTCTTTGAGTTTTTGAGCAAGCTTATCGCGCTGTGTTGCAAGCAACACCGGCATTAGCGTTTCAACTTCGTTCACGATGACTGAGACTTGTTTGGCGGTTTCAAGCATGGCCAATGCTAGACGAGCGCCTTCGCGTTGACGACCTTCAAGCAGTTGCGCCAAGGCTGGCTCTAAAGCTGCCAGACATGCTTGCGCCCAGTCTTCAGGCTCGGTTTGAGTTTGTTGACCGCCAGCCAAGTTGATGATGTCGTTAAAGCGAGGGCTCTCGGTATCTGGTAAAACTTTGCGAATGTGGGCCAACTGCGAAGCGACACGCTGCATGGCGGCTTCGCTGAGTTGTGGTTCGGTCTCTAGGGGCGGACGCGCAAAGCTGGCGCGCACTTCGATTTTGCCGCGCGTTAAACCTTTGGCCAAGCGGTCACGGATCGGTTGTTCGGCTAAACGCATTTCGTCAGGCATGCGAAAGAGCACATCAAGATAGCGACTGTTGACCGCTTTGATTTCAACGGAAATGACGCCGCAGGCTGCGGTGAATTTACCCTGCCCAAAGGCGGTCATGCTGGCGATCATGGTTGACTCCGTTAACGCGATGGATTGATCGACTCTCATGGGCCCAGCCCAAGGCCGAGTGCCGCACCATCGGGGCTGCGAGGATCTGACGCCCCTAAGAAATGCCCACCTTTACGTTGCACCGTTTGCACACGTCCCATCGCGGGCATGATCCTAACCTCGTGTCCCATTTGTTTTAACAATGCGATCGTATCAGGACTAAAGCCGCGTTCAAGCCGTAAAAAGTCAGGCAGCCATTGGTGATGCACACGCGGCATCATGATCGCTTCAGCGATATTCATATCGAAGTCGATTACGTTAATGAGGTTTTGCAGTACCGTCGTGATGATCCGTGCACCACCCGGTGACCCCGTGGCAAGCATCGGGCCCTCTTGCGTCGAAACAATCACGGGTGTCATTGAACTTAAGGGGCGTTTACCAGGTGCGATGGCGTTCGCATCTCCTCCAATGAGACCATACGCATTCGGTACCCCGGGTTTAATCGAAAAGTCGTCCATCTCGTTGTTTAATAAGACGCCGGTGCCACGGGCAACAATGCCCGAGCCGAAATTCAAATTTAATGTGTAGGTACAGCTCACGACATTACCTGCAGCATCCATCACCGAGAAGTGCGAAGTTTGATCGCTTTCAAATCCTTGTGGCTGTCCGGGTTTGACCATGGCACTGGGTGTGGCGCGGTCGAACTTAATTTTGCTCGCCAGTTCGTTGGCATATTTTTTTGAGGTCAAACCTTTTTGAGGAACCTTAATAAAATCCGGATCACCTAAATATTCGGCGCGGTCGGCGTAGGCTAAGCGAGCGCTTTCTGCAATCAGATGAGCCACCTGGGCACTGCCAGCACCGTATTGCCCAAGCGGATAGCGCTCAAGCAGATTGAGCATCTGAATTAAATGTACGCCACCTGAACTTGGTGCTGGCATCGAATAGATCTCAAAGCCCCGATAAGACCCGTGCACGGGTTCGCGCAGCACCACACGGTAGTCATGGAGGTCTTTCAGACTGAGTGCCTGCCCGTCAAGATTGAGTTCGGCGACGATTTGCTCTGCGACAGTGCCGCTATAAAAGCCCGCCGCCCCATGTTGGGCAATCAGGCGCAGCGTTTTTGCGAGATCCTTTTGTATCAGTCGCTCACCGGCGGCATAGGTGATTAAGACGTCGAGCGAGCAGTCTGCTAGCGCGCAGTTAGTGTTTGCGGGCTCTTTGTGCTTGAAAAAAATCTCGCGTGTGCCTGGCCAATGGCCTAAGTGCGTACGGTGCGAAGCGAACTGCTCGGCTAAGACTGCACTGACGATAAATCCGTTTTCAGCAAGCTGGATTGCGGGTGCAATCACCTGTTCGAGCGGAAGCGAGCCGTAGTCTTGAAGGGCGCGTACTAAACCCGCAACCGAGCCAGGTACGCCGACCGCGTGGGGACTTTGGGTAGATTTTCCGGCAATGACGCGATCTTTTTGGTCAAGATACATGTCGCGTGACGCTGAGGCGGGCGCGACTTCGCGAAAATCAAGCGCAACAGGCTTGGCACTTTTGGCGGATTGAAGCAACATAAAACCGCCACCACCTAAATTGCCCGAATTAGGCAGCACCACCGCTAGCGCAAATCCCACGCCGACAGCGGCATCAATCGCATTGCCGCCTTGCGCAAGAATATCGACACCAACCTGTGACGCGAGGCGCTGTTGACTGGCGACCATGCCGCGCTTGGCACGCTCTGGGTGAAAAATAGGAAAAGAATTGTCGTACTGCGTGATGGCGGTGTTTTCAGCTTGAGTCTGCGCCCAGGCCGGGTTGATGGCGACGACGACGAGGCTACCTGCAATGAGCCCTTTCACACATAAGCGGTACACAGCACCTCGAGCGCTGCGTATACTGTGAGTCCATCGCACGTGCTGCCTACAACAACCCTCAAGCATGCGTCACCTTATTCATTTAGTCTTTGTGAGAACTTAACGTGCCAAATACTATCATTAGCCAGTCGCGCCCCTCAGGCCGCGTTTTTGACGCAATGCGTCAAGTCAGTATCCAGCGCCAATTTACACGCTATGCCGAAGGCTCGGTGCTGATTTCGATGGGCGAGACGCAAGTCTTGTGCACGGCCAGCGTGCTCGAAAAAGTGCCGCCGTTTTTAAAAGGCAAAGGGCAGGGCTGGGTCACCGCCGAATATGGCATGTTGCCGCGCTCAACCCATACCCGTTCTGATCGTGAAGCTGCTAAGGGCAAGCAATCGGGGCGCACGCAAGAGATTCAACGACTGATCGGGCGCAGTTTGCGTGCCGTCATGGATATGTCGTTGTTGGGTGAACGTACGATTCAGATCGATTGCGATGTGCTTCAGGCAGACGGCGGCACGCGTTGTGCAAGCATTACAGGGGCCTGGATCGCTGTAGCCGACGCCGTGGATGGTCTGCTTGCAAAAGGTTTGCTGGCGAAAAATCCGCTGAAAGATTCCGTCGCTGCGATCTCGGTTGGCATGGTCGATGGACGCGCCGTACTGGATTTGGATTACCCAGAAGATTCAGGCTGCGATGCGGATATGAATGTCGTGATGACCGGCGCCGGTGGCTTCGTCGAGGTGCAAGGCACGGCAGAAGGCCATACTTTTGACCGTACCGAGCTCAACACTTTGCTGCAATTGGCGGAGAAAGGGATCAACGAGCTCGCCCGACTCCAAGCGAGTTCGCGCGCTTAAGCCTTAGGTCACAAAGGTAACCACGCTGCTCGCGTCGTGCTTTTGCTTGAGCGCGGCAGTGGCAGCGCTCAAGCTTCGCCGTTAGATGGTACGGCCGCCGTCAACGGGTAATTCAACACCCGTCAAAAACGACGCCTCGTCAGAGGCTAAAAACACCGCAGCGTTG
>JBAWWV010000286.1:0-5220 GCA_037146575.1 Alcaligenaceae bacterium
GGCTAATATTTGCTCGCACGATTCTGTCAGAAGAAACGCCCCGCTTGCGGGGCGTTTTTATTTCAAAGTCAGATTGCCGCGATCCTGGCAATTCTAGGCCCCGTACATCGATGGCCGTCATCTTCACCCCGTCTCAGCCCAACTAAAGCTGGTTCAAATCAACACCGCTTAATGACTCTCGGTCAAACCAAGCGCCAACACTCTCTTTGCGTTCGCGACAGTCGCTTGTATCGCACCCAGAACTGGCTTGTTTAAGCGACCTCTCAACTCTTCTAAAATTGACAGTGTCGGTAACTGCGTGCACGCAATAAATAAGCAATCTGACGCAGGATCTCTTCCGGTCAGCTCAGCCAGAGCCAGCACCTGCTCAGACGTTACCTGATCATACTGTTCAGTGGTCGTGAAAAAAAAACTATCGAGCGTCGAGACCTCCAGACCCTTGGCCAAAAGAAAATTAATCAACCCATCATTGCTCGGCTTTAGATAGGGGGTCACGATCGCTGGCCGAGATACCCCGGCCCTGCGCATGGCCTCGACCATCGACGAAGCCGTCGTCACCGCGGGCGCTCCAACGGCCCGAACGAGGGCTTGCTGCATGTCTGCGTCACCCTCGGGGCCCGCCAAAAATCCAGCGGTGGTGCAACCATAGATCACAATATCCGCACCACTTGATTGATACGGCTCGACCGCCTTAAGCGTGTGCTCCCGGTACTCTGGTAAGTCACTTGCAACAATCGGCCTCATCGGGCGAGGTATTCCAACGCGATGCAACTCGTCAATCTCAGGCCAAAGCGCCCGAACTTCTGTTTCCATCGTGGTGTTGGTCGCTGGCACGACCAAAATGACTTTCAATTTTTTGTCGCTCGGGGGCGCCTGACACACTGCACTCAAAGACGCACTCATTCGTTCACCTTCGCGCCAGACTCGACTACGATTTCTAACCAGCGTTTCTCTTCGCTCGCTAAGAACTGACCAAATGCCTGAGGATTCACTACCGCAGGCGTACTACCCATTTCAAGAAAGCGCTTATAAATCTCGGGTGACTGAAGGACTAGATTAATTTCAACTGCTAAGCGATTCACAATCTCTGCTGAAGTTTTTGCAGGAGCCATAAAGCCGTACCAAGTCATTGCGTCAAACCCTGGAAGGCCCGATTCACTTAAGGTGGGGATGTCCGGCGCAATGGGCGAACGTATTGAGGTTGTTACCGCGATCGCGGTTAAGGCACCCGTTTTTACTTGTGGCAAGCCCGAGACCATCGAATCGATCAGCAATGAGGTATCGCCCGCGATGAGTCCAGCTAGCGCTGGGGCAGAGCCGCGGTAGGGCGCATGAACCATGTCGATGCCAGCCGTCTTCTTTAAGAGCTCCATCATCAGATGCGTTGACAGGCCCGCCCCTGCACTCGCATAGACAAGCACGCCGGGCTTCTGTTTTGCCAATGTCACAATATCAGCCACTGTTTTTACACCAAGCTTAGGGTTTGCAAGTAAGAGTGCGGGCGCGGTGCTGATCAAACCAATTGGAACAAAGTCTTGCCGCAGATCGTAGCCAGGATTTGCATAGAACCGCATGTTGATCACCTGCGCTGGCGTCATCAAGAGCACTGTGTAGCCATCACCGTCAGCCTGAGCTGCCGCGCGCGTGCCGATATTGCCCCCTGCTCCGGGTCTGTTCTCAACTACAAAGGTGTGCCCAAAGCGTTCGCCTAGTTTTTGGGCAATGATGCGGGCTTGGATATCGGTCGGGCCACCTGCTGGGAAAGGCACCACAATACGTACTGAACGCTCTGGGTATGCGGCTTCAACGGCCGACACACCAAGAACGAAGATCATCGAACAGATGGCAGTCAAAATCTTTTGCATCTTTCACCTCTGAGAGTCAAGACACTGAATGAGTGCCCGCATGTTCCGCTGCTAAGTAACCAAATACAATGCCTGCCCCAATTGAAGACCCACCTTGATACCCTACCCCCAAGAAAGTCGGTGCTGCGGCATTGCCACACGCATAAAGCCCTTCAATGACCTGACCGTCTGCACCCACAACGCGCGCATGCGGATCGGTGAGTAGCCCTGCGCTACAGACGCCCCCCATTTTTAAAGGCAGCGCATAAAAAGGCGCGGTTTGAACGGGGGCCAGTTGTGGATTCAGTTTTAACTCTTGATCACCGGCGTTATTGCGAGAAAAGGCTGAGCGACCACGACCAAACACACTGTCTTGCCCCTGCGCCACATCTGCGTTGAACTGAATGATTGTTCTGGTCAAGCCCGGCCCATCAATACCAATTTTTTCGGCTAACCCTAACAGCGTATCGGCACTGGCGATATCAGGATGAGCCGGCTGACCAGGCATGGCATCCATCACTGGATAGCGCTGACGAAACTGATCATCAAAAATCATGAAGGCCGGCAGATTTAAAAATTTTCGATTGCGGCGGTCGTACTGCTGAAATGCCATGACCATGTCTTGAAATTGCGTCTCGTCGCCAAAGCGCTCGCCGCGTTGATTCACAGCAATCGCGCCCGGCATTGGCAACCCCCGCAATCCAACCGAAAAGAACGCCTCAGGGCGACCGGGTACCCCGGTACCAATAAAGAGCGAATTGTTAATACCAATCCGAGCAACACTTGCACCAATTTGCGTGCCAAAGGTCAAGGCATCGCCCGTATTTTGTGGACCAAAAGGATTCATCCACTCAGGAAAACCCTCAAACCGCTGAACGAGCTCAACGTTACCCTCATAGCCACCTGTCGCAAGAATCACACCTCGGCGTGCATGCAGCACCGTACCGTCAGCTTTTTCTACACCGATGACTCGGTGCTCGTGCGTCACAAGGCCTTTAGTTTTAACACCAAGCAGAATCTGAACTCTGCCTTGCTTGAGCATTTGCGCAACAAACTGCCCCACTAAGGCCTCACCACAACTTAACACGCCGTCACGCACACGTTCTTCAAGTTCAGCGATCGGCCAATTACGACGGTTTGCAAAACCGCCCCAACCCACACTATCGCTCCAGGCGACGCCTTGCACGTTGTGATTGCTGCGTCGAATTGAATGAGCAAACGCCCCAAGATCCTTGCTCCGAATTGATTTCGGCTCGACCATTCGCCGGCCATCTCCACAACTATGCGGGCCGCTAGGATAAAAATAATCAGGTAAGCCTAAAGCCAACTGCAACCCGACACCCATCTCAACGAAGGCGTCTAACACTCGTCTGCCTTCCCGGATGTAGGCCTCTAAATTTTCTGGAACCTCTTGTCCGCCCGCTACAAATTTTGCATAGGTCAAGGCAGACTCAAAGTCGTCAGCAAGCGACTGCGCCTGAGCCATGCTGTTGTTGGCAATCCAAAACGTTCCTAAAGAGTCGGCAGTCCCCCCACCCAACAACTGATCTTTTTCAACCAAGGCGACGGTCAAGCCTAGGCTCGAGGCGGCCAAGGCGGCCGCACAGCCTGCGCCACCCGATCCCAATACGATGACGTCAAACGTCTCTTTGGCACTCATGCTGTTGACCCCTATTAATCGTTACATTTTTAAATTCATGGCTTTTGCCAAGGCGGTGAAATCATCAATTTCATCTTTAATGATGGCATTGAACTGCGCTGGCCCAATGGTTGCAGGCTCGCCCGCCTGTGCCAACAATTTCTCACGATTAGCAGGCTCCGCAATAATCCCTTGAATCGCATCATTGAGCATCTGAATCAACTTGGGCGGCGTACCCGCTGGAGCCATCAACCCGATCCAACTGTCACCCCGCACTTTTGGATACCCCTGCTCTGCGAACGTGGGGACGTCAGGAAACTGTAGCGAACGTCGATCGCCGATAATGCCTAGGGGTCGCAAACGGCCTGCTTGAATCATCGGAGCCGCTGTGCTGCTCACGGCCGCATTCAAATCGGTCTGCTGACTTAGAATCGCCTGCAGCGAAGCCGCCCCGCCCAAGTAGGGAATATGCTCAAGGCGTACACCGGCAGCCTGCTCGAACATTGCTGCCATCATGTGTGTGGTTGTGCCATTTCCTGCGGTTGAGTAGGTGTACTTGCCCGGCTCTTTTTTTGCCAGCAGCGCCAGCTCAGTCAAATTTTTGGCCGGAAAATCAGGGCGCACAACCAGCATATTTGGCGAACGCACAATCAAACTAATTCCAGTCAGATCTTGAAGCGGATCGAAAGGCAAAGACGCCATCAGCGCCGCAGTAATCGGATAGGCACCAATCGTCATCAGAAGGGTATAGCCATCTGGCGCAGCCTTGGCCACGACATTTGCGCCGATTGTGCCAACCGCACCACCGCGATTGACAATCAGTACCGGCTGACCCAAACGTACACGCAACGGCTCTGCGATTAAGCGCGCAACCGTGTCCACAGAACCGCCTGCCGGCCACGCCACAATCAACGTGATCGGGCGGTTAGGGTAAGGTTTGTCTTGTGCTTCAGACTCTGAAATCAGCAAACTCAGGACGGATACACAAGCGTAGATCAGATATTTCATTTGTCGCACACTAAATCCCCTAAGAATTTGCCATTTGATTTACCACGCGAACGCCAAGCGCGTACCCTCATCAATCGCGCGCATCGCGTCTAACTCCGTTGCCACGCGAGCGCCACCAATCAAATTTAAATGCGAGACTTTTCCGGCTAGCCTATTGGCCAAGTCTTGCTCAGAATCCTGGCCTGCACACAACACAATCGTGTCAACGTCTAGAACATGCCGCTCGCCATTCACGCTGTAGTGCAAGCCTTGATCATCAATTCTTTCGTAGGTACAGCCTGACACCGCTGTGACGCCGCGTTTGGTAAGCTTGGTGCGATGTATCCAGCCAGTACTCTTGCCTAAACGCGCGCCAGGTTTTTTTGTGCCTCGCTGCAACATCACCACTTTGCGCTGAGAGCCTTCGGCAACGAGGGCCTGCAAACCACCCTCTGAACGAATGGTTGGGTCAACACCCCATGCCTTCAAAAATTCTTGTGTCGTCTGTGCGCCGTCGTGCGCTGAGGTCAGTAACTCTGCAACGTCGTGACCAATTCCTCCGGTGCCAATGATTGCCACGCGCTCGCCCACTGGCACTCGCCCAAGAATGACATCGGCGTAACTCACAACCTTAGCGTGCTCGACGCCAGAAATGGTCGGAGTTCGCGGTTTGATGCCCGTCGCAATCACGATGCGATCAAAACCCTGCTCGGCCAACGACGGGGCTTCGACCCGTTGCTGCAGATGAAC
>JBAWWV010000287.1:0-5158 GCA_037146575.1 Alcaligenaceae bacterium
CGATGAGCGGCAAGCAAATGATCGAGGTGGGGTCACTGCTATCCATGCTTTGCATCAGGGCAATGCCCAGGCATTCGGCTTTCGCACTGCCTGCTGTGTCAAAGGGCTGGTCAATGGCAATGTAGCGCTCGATTGCGGCAGCAGACAGTGTTCTAAATACACAATGAGTGGGGACGACGACACTTTGAAGTTGCGCGCCGCGAACCACGGCCATCGCGCTATAAAAGGTGACGGTTTGCCCGGATAACTGGCGTAATTGCGCTTGTGCGGCCAACGCATTCCCCGGTTTTCCTAGCGGCAGGCCGTGTAAAGAGGCCACTTGATCGGCCCCAATGACGACGGATCCGTGGTGTGTTTTCGCTACGTGTTGCGCCTTGGCGATTGCCAATCGCAGCGCGAGTTGCTCGGGTGGCTCTTGCGCCAAAGGGGTTTCATCCAGATTTGGCACCATGACAGAGAAAGGAATTTTTAGCCTAGAGAGTAGTTCTTGGCGATATTTAGAGCTTGAGGCAAGGATCAGAGAGGGGTGCACGGCGGTGGTCGATCTCGGCAAGGATATTGACGTTACTAGTGTAAACACGCTATTATCTCTTGCTTTGCTGCATTAATCGCATTGGCCACGTTCGTGCCTCATTGCGCGCCGCAGCATCCGTTCTTTAGTAGAGACAAGGCGGCAAGGACAAGACGATGTCGAAAGATCTTAGCCCAAGCTTCAGGTTAGGGGTGCCCCCTGTCGTTGATGTGTTTGAGTTTGCGCGTCGCGGCCAGTTAATTGAAGGCGTTTTCGCAGTCAACCGTTTAGATCGGTTGCTTGAAGATGTGCCAGAGCAACCCTTCGCTGAGCTCGTGGTGCTTGAGCAGGCTCCGCAACATCCGGGGTTAGTAAAGTATCTGCTGCAAGGGCGTCGTAGCAAAGTTGGTAAATTGCAGTTAGTTGTAAAAATTCAGGCGCTGTTGGTGCTTGAGTGTCAAAGATGTCTGGGGGATTTGTTGTTTCCAGTCGATCGGCAAGCAGTGTTTGAACTTGTGGTGCGCGAGTCTGATCTCGATCAAGGTGATCTCGAAGATACTGATTTAGATGCGCCCGAAAAAATAATGGGATCCGCAACCTTCAATTTGCTGGATCTGGTAGAAGACGAAATGATTTTAGAAGTTCCCTATGTACCTAGGCATGAAACCTGTCCTGAGTCCGTAGGTGGGGCAGAATCTAAGGCGCAAGCCGAAAATTCAAGTCCCGAGGCACAGCTTCCCTCGCCATTTGCAGTACTGGGGCAGCTTAAGATTAAAGGTAAGTAGTTATTTTTTAAGATGGTTGGCGTACAATTCGCCGATCCACAGGAGTTGTCATGGCTGTTCAGCAAAATAAAAAATCCCCATCAAAGCGCGGTATGCACCGTTCGCATGATTTTTTGGTTAATCCATCTACGGCGGTCGAGCCCAACACGGGCGAGCAGCATCTGCGCCACCATATCAGCCCAACCGGGGTGTATCGTGGCCGCAAGATCCTCAAGACCAAGACCGACGAATAAAGCGGGTTGTCGGGCTACTCGCCCCCACACTCACCGCTCGATCCTCACGTGTCTGCCGTGATTCGTATCGCGATCGATTGCATGGGTGGTGACTCGGGTCTTCCCGTCACGATCCCTGCTGCGTTCGCTTTCGCTCAACGCTTTTCTGATACGCATCTTTTGCTGATTGGGCTCTCTGAGCCAATCAAGCAGGCTGTTGCCGAGCATGCTAAGCAGTATCCCGACGTGATGCCAGACCGCATGACTATTGTGGCTGCGACCGAAGTCGTCAGCATGGACGACTCAGTTGAAATTGCTTTGCGGCGTAAAAAAGATTCTTCTATGCGGGTGGCGGCACAAACTGTCAAAGATAATCAGGCAGATGCCTGCGTCTCGGCGGGTAATACCGGCGCCTGGATGGGAATTTCAAAATACGTCTTGAAAACACTAGAAGGTATTGATCGCCCAGCGATTGCTTCGGTGTTGCCCAATCAAACTGGTGGTACCACCATCATGCTAGATCTGGGTGCTAACGTTGATTGTTCAGCCCAGCATTTGCTGCAGTTTGCCATCATGGGTACGGCCTTTGCTCAGGTCGGTAAGCAAAACCCGAACCCCTCTATTGGCTTGCTCAATATTGGCGAAGAAGCGATTAAAGGAAATGATGTCGTGAAGCAGGCGGGCGAGCTGCTGCGCCAAAGTTCGTTAAATTTTTATGGCAACGTTGAGGGTGACGATATTTTTAAAGGCACCGTCGACGTTGTCGTGTGCGATGGCTTTGTCGGTAACGTTGCGCTCAAAACAGCCGAAGGTGTCGTGCGTATGATGTCGCAGATGCTGCGCGAGGCGTTTACACGTAATTTAGGCGCCAAAGTGCTTGGTTTTATTGCATTGCCAGTGCTTAGGCGCTTTCGTGCGAGTGCAGATAACCGCCGCTTTAACGGTGCCGCCTTGCTTGGTCTGCGCGGCGTTGTCATTAAAAGCCATGGTTCGGCTGACGCGATTGCCTTTGGCTTTGCGCTAGAGTGTGCCCGAGCCTCAGTGGCAAATCATTTGCTATCGCGTACCACGGCGGCGATTGCGCAACTGACGCAAACCCAATCCCTCGCTGCCTCAGTCGGTACCGGAGACCCCGCATGACACAGGCAATGCCTTATGCGCGAATCGTGGGTTCAGGTAGTTTTTTACCGCCGCGCTGCGTGAGTAACGACGAATTAGCTGCAGACCTCGCCACACGCAATATTGAAACCTCTGATCAGTGGAGCTTTGAGCGCACCGGGATCCGGCAGCGCTACCTTGCTGAACGGGGCGTCAAGACGAGTGCACTCGCGACTGAAGCGGCACGTCGCGCCCTTGCCGATGCTCAAGTTGACGCGACTGAAGTTGATCTGATTATTTTGGCGACCTCAACCCCTGATTTTGTGTTTCCAAGTACGGCTTGTCTGGTGCAGGCTAACTTAGGAAATAAAGGGGCGGCCGCTTTTGACGTGCAGGCTGTTTGCAGTGGCTTTGTGTATGCGCTCACTACGGCCGAGGCCTTTATTCGTGCTGGTCGGGCGCGCTGCGCCTTAGTGATCGGTGCCGAAGTATTTTCAAGCATTCTTGACTGGAACGACCGGGGTACCTGTGTGCTGTTCGGTGATGGTGCTGGTGCGGTTGTTGTCAAAGCCAGTACCGAACCCGGAATCTTGTCGGCTGAATTGCATGCAGATGGTAGCCAGGTGGGTATTCTGTCGGCTGCGGGTAACGTGGCGTATGGTGCGGTGACGGGTGATCCGTTTTTGCGTATGGATGGTCAGGCAGTATTTAAACAGGCGGTTACGGTACTTGACCGCTCTGCGCGCGAGGTAGTGGCACAGGCAGGCCTCCAGTTGTCAGATATTGACTGGTTGATTCCGCATCAGGCCAATCTGCGTATTTTGACCTTTCTGGCACGCAAGCTTGATATCGCTCTTGAAAAAGTTGTCATTACCGTAGATCAGCATGCCAATACGTCGGCGGCAAGTATTCCCTTGGCGCTTGATGTCGCACGACATGATGGGCGTATCCAGCCCGGTCAGTTGGTGATGCTGCAAGGTGTCGGTGGCGGTTTTACCTGGGGCTCTGTGCTGGTCAAGATGTAAAAATATCAGTTGGCGTTTAACGTCAAGGGTGCAGGTAGATCTTTCGCTGAACAGCAAACGCAAAATTGAACGATGAACTAGAACCACTAAATATAGAACTATCGAACACACAATATAGAACCCTAAAAATACTAAACATTAAACGCCATGAAATTTGCTTTCGTTTTTCCGGGTCAAGGCTCGCAGTCGGTAGGAATGATGGATGTCTGGTCTGGGCACCCTGCTGCGATGCAAGTGATTGCACAGGCTAGTGCTGCGCTAGGTGAAGACCTTGGGGCGTTAATGGCGCATGGGCCAGCTGAACAACTCAGTCTGACTACCAATACTCAGCCGGCGATGTTGACCGCTGGTGTGGCCATGTACGAGGCCTGGTGCTCTGCAGGCGGCCCCAAGGCAAGCCTAATGGCCGGTCATAGCTTGGGCGAATACGCAGCGCTCACCGCCGCTGGGGCGTTGTCCTTGGCCGATGCTGTGCGGGTGGTGCGGATTCGAGCTGATGCGATGCAGGCTGCCGTGCCGGTCGGTACGGGGGCGATGGCTGCTGTGCTGGGCCTAGAGGATCAATTAGTCAAACAAGCGTGCCTCGACGCCGCCGAGGGCGAAATCGTCGAAGCCGTCAACTTTAATGCGCCCGCGCAGGTCGTGATCGCGGGTCACGCAACCGCCGTGCAACGCGCCATGGTGACGGCCAAGGCTGCAGGTGCCAAGCGTGCCATGCTCTTGCCCGTCTCGGCACCGTTTCATTCAAGTTTGCTAAAGCCTGCCGCAGAGGTATTGGCAGGGGCTTTGACCAAGATTAACGTGTCGAACCCTACGATTGCTGTGTTGAACAACGTGGATGTGGCGATCGAACAGTCGCCCGACGCGATTCGTGATGCCTTGGTGCGGCAAGCCTGGCACGCCGTCCGTTGGGTTGAAGTCATTCAGGCAATGAAAGCCCAAGGGATTACACATGTGATTGAATGCGGGCCAGGCAAGGTACTGACAGGTATGGTTAAACGCATCGATCCAGATCTGGTTGCACTCTCAATCACCGACCCCGAATCAATGCAAGCTGCACTTGATGTATTGGCAGCGGCCCGAGGATAACGCCATGGATCTAAAAGATAAATTTGCCTTAGTGACAGGTGCCTCGCGCGGGATTGGCAAGGCGATCGCCTTAGAACTCGCTACGCGCGGCGCAGTTGTGGTGGGTACGGCGACAACCGACGCGGGCGCTGCAGGTATCACAGAACTGCTTGCAGGGCATGGCGGGCGTGGTGTGGTGCTCAACGTCACCGACGCTGCGGCTTGCGATGCCTTGACCGATGCGCTGGCCAAAGAGTCTGGCGGGCCGCACATTTTGGTCAATAACGCCGGCATTACCCGCGATAATCTTTCAATGCGCATGAAAGACGATGATTGGGATGCTGTGCTGCAAACGAATCTCACCTCGGTGTTTCGGCTCTCACGAGCCGTCATGCGCGGCATGATGAAGGCGCGCTGGGGTCGTATTATCAACATTACGTCGGTGGTTGGCTCAATGGG
>JBAWWV010000288.1:0-5148 GCA_037146575.1 Alcaligenaceae bacterium
CGCCAGCCGATAATTTTTTGATTGATAACAAAGCAGAAACGATTTTTAATCGCCTTTCTGAAAAAGGCAAAACCTGGAAAATTTATGTGGGGCAGCCTGATCCGCTCTCTTTCACAGGGTTGGTGAGCATGCCTGTACTGCGAAAATATTTTGCGACCAATATCGTGCCTTTTTCTGAGTATGAAAAAGACTGTGCGAATGGCACTCTGCCCAATTTCGCCTTTATTGAGCCGCCGCTGGTCAATGGGCATGCTGACTACCATCCGAGCGCTGGCATGGCCATTATCGCGGGTCAGAACTTGGCACTAGATCCTCCCTCATCGGTGCTGAGCGGAGAAGTTTATTTGTCTCGGATTTATAACGCTTACAAGGCAATGGGCACGAAGCAAGCGGGTGCGAACGTCTTGAATACAACCTTGTTTATTGGCTGGGATGAGCCCGGTGGCACGTATGATCACGTTCCACCCCCGCGAGTGCCTGCCCCCGAGGCCTCGGCCCCCAAGGCTCAATACGATTTTGATTTCACCTTGTCGGGCTATCGAACCCCGGCAGTCATGATCTCGCCGTGGATTTCTGAAAAAACTGTCTTTACGCAAGAGTTTCGGCATACCTCAATGATTGCGACGTTACGCAAGATCTGGAACTTAGGTCAGCCGTTTACGCAACGTGATGCAAGCGCTAGAACATTAGAAACCTGTTTCAACTTAAACACGCCACGTGATCCGAGCACTTGGCCCAACATCACAGCTAGGCCTGCCCCCGCTTACGTTGCACCAGATCCTAACAACCTGGATACGGCCTATTCTGAGTTAGCTCAGGCGATGATTCCTGCTATCGTGACATTCGCGCATCGTACTGGGTACGCGGTGCCGTCCTTGCCCAAAGATCCAAATGACAAAATTACTGGCGCTCAAGCCTTAAAGGTTGCCGGTGAGTTTTCGAATGAAATGTTTCCCTTGCTGGCGGCCAAGAAATAGCGAGCTTTACAACTCTGCTGACCTTGTTCCTTAAAACGGGGGGCTTATCTAATCACTTGAAATCCTAATAGTTTTCTTTGGTGGTCTGCTCTCATCATCCGTTGGTGCCGTGTTCGACTCACGGGGGAGGGCACCAGACTGAAAAAAATGGACAACAGAGATGTTGTCCATTTGTTTTGAGGGCGCCGAACGTAAATCGGATGACCCTCACGTCACAACCCGTATCGCAGTCAACGATCAGAGGCATTGTTGTCACGCGTTTAAAAGGCGTTTACGCAAGGACTGTGCGGGGCTCATCGTTTTCCAGTAATTTGTGAGTAATATGCAAATATACTTGACATCCTCATCGCTCTGAACGACGAGGTTTTACATTCAAATCCGATAAATATCCAAGGCGGTAGTGATACGCCTTCATACTGCTCAATCAGGAGATGTCATGGGTTTTACGATGACAGAAAAAATATTTGCCGCGCATGCGCAATCGGGGCAGGCGCATGCCGGAGACATTGAGATCCTCACACCAGATGTTGTCCTTCTCAATGATACAAGTGGCACGATTACCGTAGAACAACTAAAAAAGATGGGCGTTGACCGCCTGTTTGACTCAGAAAAAGTCGTCTTGGTGGCTGATCACTTTTCACCGCCAAAAGATGTCACAAGCGCCGACGCCATTAATTTATTAAGAGGTTTTGGCAATAAGTTTGGGATTAAAAATTTCTACGAATCTGGCCGTCATGGTATTGAGCATGCACTGTTACCCGAGCTTGGTAAGGTAGGCCCTGGGGGGCTGATCTTTGGTGCAGACTCCCACACCTGCACCGCTGGCGCCTTAAACGCCTGCGGGGTAGGGTTTGGCTCAACCGACCTAGCGGGTGTGATTGCCACCGGTGAACTCTGGGTCAAAGTACCGGCCTCAATCAGAGTCGAGTTAATTGGTCAGCCCGGGCGTTTTGTCACAGGTAAAGACATCATTTTGAGTTTGATTGCAAAGATCGGTGTCGATGGCGCCTTAAATGCCGCGCTTGAATTTGGTGGCAGTGGTTTGGCAAATCTGAATATCGATGAGCGCATGGCCATTGCGAATATGGCCGTCGAGGCGGGCGCCGACACCTGTGTGTTTGAGTATGACGAGCAGGTGGCGCAGTACATCGCACAATCAGGCTGGGTGGCTCGACAACCCGTGATGCCTGATACAGATGCCGTCTATCTTGCGCGTCATACTATCGATCTGGATCAGTTGAAGCCCTTGGTTGCAGCGCCTCCGTCTCCTGCAAATGGCGTACCGGTTGCACAGGTCGCTGAAACCATCGTTCACCAAGTCTACATTGGCAACTGCTCAAACGGCACGATCACCGATTTGAGGCAGGCTGCCCAAGTTTTGAAGGGTCAGACCATTGCGTCAACGGTGAGGCTAATTGTTGTGCCCGCCACCAGTGCGATTTATCGGCAAGCGGCTCGTGAAGGTCTGCTCGAGATCATGTCGGCCGCGGGTGCTGGCATATCGCTGCCAACGTGCGGCGCGTGCTTTGGTGGCCATATGGGGATCTTGGCTGCGGGCGAAACAGCGATCTCTACGACCAATCGAAATTTTAAAGGGCGTATGGGTCACGCTGACGCTAAGGTCTATCTGGCGAACGCCTGGGTTGCTGCCGCTGCAGCCGTCGCAGGCAAAATTGTTGATCCGCTTAGCGTAGCCCCTCACGCAGGCAGAAAGGAGCTCGCATGAGCGGTTCAATCATCCACCTTTACGGCGCAAACATCGATACTGATGTGATGTTGCCAGGTAAATACTTAAATCTTTACACACCCGAAGAGCTAGGCCCCCACTGCATGGAAGGGCTCGATCCAAGTTTTATCCAGAGAGTTCGCCCGGGGGATGTCATCATTGCAGGAAGTAATTTTGGAACAGGCTCTTCAAGAGAGCATGCCCCCATTGCAATTAAAGCTGCCGGGATTTCGTGCATTATTGCCACGAGCTTTGCTCGCATTTTTTATCGTAATGCGATCAATATCGGGCTCCCGGTTTTTGAATGCGCAGACATCGTTGCTGCAGTAAAAAATGGGGATACGATTGAGGCAGACCTCGCAAAGGGTCTGTTCATGGTCAACGGGGTGGCCTTTCAAGCCAAGTCATTTCCGCCTTATATACAAGCGATTATCGATGCAGGAGGGCTTGTTCCATTCGTTAACAAGCAACTGAAACAGACACAGACTTGAATCAGTACCGGATACTTGCTTGTTCCATTCGTTAACAGGCAACTCAAACAGACTTGAATCGTTACCAGATACACTCAAATAAAAAGATCAGAAAATAAATAAGGAAACAACATGCTAAACATAATGACGAAACATGCGCTTCGCGCAGCGCTCTCTTTTTTGGGAATGACGCTGATTGCAGCCTCTACCCCGGCGTTGGCCCAAAACACTTATCCAAACAAGTCGATCCGACTGATTGTGCCTTTCGCCCCGGGCGGTGTCACCGATACAAGTGGTCGCTTGATCGCAGATCAATTATCCCGTCGTATCGGACAAACCATCATTGTTGAAAACAAAGCTGGTGCCTCAGGCAATATCGGTGCGGCCATGGTCGCAAACTCAGAACCGGATGGCTACACCTTAGTGCTTGGCTTTGACGGCACAATCGTGATTAACCCACATGTGTTTACGTCGATGCCACTCGATACGATCAAAGATCTCACGCCTATCGGAAAAATTGGCGAAACCATCTTGATTCTGTTGGCTTATCCTAAATTCGAAGCACAAACACTGCAAGAGATTATCACCCTGTCAAAACAGCCCGGAAAAGTCATCAATTTTGGCTCGTCAGGGGTCGCGAGCCCGCAGCACATTGCCGTCGAATTGCTCAATCAGCAAACTGGATCAAAACTTGTACATGTGCCTTATAAAGGCGGTGGTCAAGCCATGATCGATGTTCAGGCAGGCGTCATCCCACTTGTCTTTACCGCAGTGGCTGGCGGCTACCCGTATATCAAAAGTGGTCGGCTCAAAGCGGTTGCTGTTTCAAGCGAGAAGCGTGCGGCCTCCTTGCCTGACGTCCCAACCTTTATCGAAAGCGGTATCAAAGACTTTGTGGCAAGTGGCTGGGTCGGGATTTTTGCACCCACCAAGACTCCGCGTTCAGTGATCGACTATCTCAACAAAGAGCTCAACGCAGTCTTATCCACGCCTGAAGTCATCGCTAAACTCGATACGCTTGGGATTGAAGCCTCACCTGGCACGCCTGAAAAATTCATGAAAGAAATCGCCGTAGATTTCAAACGTTACGGCGAGGTCATTCAAGCGGCTGGTATTAAAGCGGAGTAAAGGCCGTCACTCAAATTCATTTTGCGCATCAAGCGCTTGTGGGCCCTAGCTAACGGCTAAGAGGCCTTGGCCTTCAGGTATTCAAGATTTGTTCAAGGTCCTTTAGAAATTGTGAAGATTTTTTAACAAGAGGCTTATTCAATTAAGTATCGCGCAGTGAGCCCCGTCAGGTAACATTGGTCTCCTCACCAGTCAGAGTGATCGCAATGAATGAAGACAAGCGCCCGCAGGCCTTCGAATCGCTAAAAATCCCCAGTTTTCCGATTTTTATCGCGACCTTCGTCTTGACCATGATGGCCGACAACGTTGAGCACGTCATCAGCTACTGGGTGGCCTTCGAAAAATTCAACTCGCCCATGCTGGGCGGTTTTGCGGTGATTGCGCACTGGCTGCCCTATCTGTTGTTCTCAGTTGGGGTCGGCGCGCTCAATGATCGCTTCGATTCACGTCGTTTAATTCAGATTGGCGGCGCACTATTCGCACTCGTCTCACTAGGCTGGGGCTATTTCTTCATCACAGACACCCTGACCATACCCTTTGCTATGGCGCTTCTCGTGCTGCATGGGTTGGCAGGTGTGTTCTGGATGACTTCCAGTCAAGTATTGCTCTACGACATTGTGGGCGTTGAAAAACTCGCCAGTGCTGTGCGCCTGAATGCGACTGCACGCTACTTTGGCATGCTGGCTGGGCCAGCCGTAGGAAGTCTGATTATGTCGACCATCGGCCCGACTCAAGGGATTATTCTGAATGCGGCCCTATACCTGCCGCTGCTGATTTGGCTGATCAATGCGCCGCAACCTCACCGTGCCAAGCGCTTGGTAGATTCGGCCACGCGTCGAGTACGCGG
>JBAWWV010000289.1:0-5127 GCA_037146575.1 Alcaligenaceae bacterium
CAAAATAGTAAAAAGGCGTCAACAAATCTTGCGGTTTGCTCGGCAATGCCCAACGGCTCTGCTGGGTCGATGTCTAGGCAGCGTACCTCGACGTATTGGATGCCACGTTCGGCAAGCGCAGTAATCGGACGTTCGCACGGGCCGGTTGTGCGCTTGGGTCTGATACTTGAGTAAAACTCATTTTCGATTTGCAAAACGTTGGTATTAAGTTGGAGCCACTGGCCATCGCGCTGCAGACCAATTTTTTGATACTCGGGCCAAGGGGTCGTGACAGCGTCGTAGAGCCGCTCTAAGAACATCGTGAGATCGTTGTAGCAAAGCTTTAAACTGGCTTGAGCCTTATTTTGGTATCCCAGATCGCTCATGCGTAAGCTGGTTGCGTAGGGAAGATACAGGGTGTGGTCCCCTAGTGACTCTAAGCCAGTTGTCTGGCCCCGCAAAAAGTCGCGCGACACCGCGGGCGACGCCCCAAATAAGTACATCAGCAACCAGCTATAGCGAGTGAAGTTACGAATCAGCGAGATATAACCGGTAGAGCGCCTGTCTTTGGCGTTGGTTTGCGGCAGATCGAGTGCGCTCCAAAACGACTCGTCAAACGAAAAGTTGTAATGCACGCCAGCAATACATTGCATGGTTTTGCCATAACGCTGCGCCAGACCTCGGCGATACACGTGCTTGATCATCCCTGTGTTTGAGGTGCCGTACCATGCAATCGGGATGTCGGCCTCGTCTGGTAACCGTGCAGGCATCGAGTGATTCCAGAGCAGTTCGTCGGGTAGGTTGGTCGCAACCACGCGATGTACTTGATCGAGTTCGCTCATTAAGGCGTCGACACTGTTGTGAGTGCCTGTAATCAACTCAAGCAATGCCTCTGAATAGTCGGTGGTGATGCTCGGGTGTGTGAGTGCCGAGCCAAGCGCTGAGGGGTGCGGCTTGGTCGACAGACGACCCTGTTGGTCAACCCGCAAACCCTCTTTCTCGATGCCACGCAGCGACTGACCCAAAATTTTTGGGTTGGCTTGTAGTTGGGCCAAATGTTTGTGCAGGGTTGAGGTCACAGACGATCCTAAGGCAAAGCAAATACTGATTTTAAGGGAATTGCGAGCCGACCTGTTTTTGGGCAAATTGACGGCCTTTCCCGATCCGAGCGCTTAGGTTTGACGCGCCTATCGATCACGGACAATATGACAACTAACATTGTTTTTTTGAAATTCATCATTGAAATTGCACGGCGGTTTCAAGTACCAAGTGTTTGACCAGTCCTTAAACTGTGTTGCACTTTGTACTTGAAACAGCCCACTTTGAAACAAAATAACGGATTTAGATAAAAATGAGTAAGGTTAAATATTTATTAGTACTGTGCTCTCTGCTTTGGCTGGCGGGCTGTACTCCTGAATACAACTGGCGCGAGCTCACCGTTGCCGACGACCGTGCGGTGGTGATGTTTCCTTCGCGGGTACAAACCGAGCAACGCAAGCTTCGGGTCGAGGGCATCGATTTGGTTTTTTCGCTAACTTCTGCCGCCGTAGAGCAGTCTGTATTTTCCGTGGGTTATGCGGCCCTCAGCCCGACGCTTGACGTGACGCAAACTGAAGGACTGGTGCGTACGTTTGCGACAGCGCTTGCCGCCCGTGTGGGTCAATCACTTGCGCCGCAGGCCTTAAGCGGCGATGTGTTTGAACTTGAATCCGTCGTAGCGGGCCAAGCCTCACGCTTGATGGGGCGAGTTTTGACACACCGAGGCATGCTGATTCAGGTTGTCGTATCAGGCCCCAAAAAGTCACTGTCAAAAGAGAACGCCACTGAATTTATGCGTTCGTTGGTGCTGCGATAGGGGCGAGTGCTTCGGGGGGCTCTCTGGCGGTAGGCGTAGCTTGGGCGGGTAAGCCATGCAAAAGGTTTTGCCTCAGCGCCACCGCCACCGCCGCTTGACGACCGTAAACGTTGAGCTTTCGGCAAGCGTTTAACAAGTGAAAGTTGATGGTGCGTTCGCTGACGCCCAAAATAAGTGCGGTTTCCCAGCTAGTTTTGCCAAACGACACCCATTCGAGGCATTCGAGTTCTCTTTCAGAGAGCTTAGGTCGGGTCATGAGGTGGCTAGCTCCTGCAGCGGCTAAATTCAAGCGCACAGTGTGCCTTGATCCAGCGAGTCTGCAAACTCGCAAAACCCCTGTAAAACGATAAAAAATTGTAGCTATTTGTAAGAAATTGGGGTGGAACTGATTCCAATTGTTAGTAATGTATGAGTCTGTACGCGGCAAAGGCCGTGCAATGTTAAAATTTGACAGAGTTGGCGCCGATTTGCTCGATCCGCTTGCGGGCGCCTCATAAATCCCGCTAAAGAAGGTCCGTATGACCACACAGTTCGTTGCACAAGACGCGCATGCTGTAAAGACGCCCACCGAAGTCGAGGTGGGCTCAGTAGGCGTTGTACACACTCAGTTTTTGCAATTTCACGAGCCTCTGCCCTTGAGTAGCGGGCAAACGATCAATGCATACGAATTAGCGATTGAAACCTACGGCACGCTCAATGCCGAGGCCAGTAATGCTGTGTTGGTGTGTCACGCGTTAAATGCCTCGCATCATGTGGCGGGTCGCGCCGCTGACAACCTTGAAGATATCGGTTGGTGGGATAACTTGGTGGGCCCCGGCAAACCCGTCGACACCAATGTATTTTTTGTCATTGGTATCAATAATCTTGGTTCGTGCTTTGGCTCGACAGGTCCCGCCTCGATACGCCCCGAAACTGGCAAGCCCTGGGGGGCTGCGTTTCCAGTGTTGACGGTTGAGGATTGGGTGCGAGCACAGGCTCGTGTGGCTGACAAACTCGGTATCCAGCGGTTTGCCGCAGTGATGGGGGGCTCGCTTGGCGGCATGCAAGCCATGAGTTGGGCCATTACGTTGCCCGAGCGGGTTGCGCACTGTATGGTGGTTGCCTCGACGCCAAGATTATCGGCACAAAATATTGCGTTTAATGAAGTGGCACGACGCGCGATTATTACGGACCCTGAGTTTCACGGGGGTGATTACTATGCGCACAAGACGGTCCCACGTCATGGCTTGTCGGTGGCACGTATGGTGGGTCACATCACCTACCTGTCAGATGACGATATGGCTGAAAAATTTGGCCGAACCCAACGTGAGCCTGCGGCAGGCGGCGCCTTTCATTACGGCTATGGCGTTGAGTTTGAGGTCGAGTCTTATTTGCGTTATCAGGGCGAAAAATTTTCACGCTATTTTGATGCCAATACTTATTTGTTGATCACCCGCGCGCTTGACTATTTTGATCCAGCGCGGGCCACCAACGGCGATTTAGCTAAAGCGCTTGCGCCGGCAACCGCAGACTTTATGTTGATCTCGTTTACGACGGATTGGCGCTTTGCACCCGCGCGTTCAAGGGAAATCGTGCAGGCTTTGCTGAAAAATGAACAGGCTGCAACTTACGCTGAAATTGATGCGCCCCACGGCCACGATGCCTTTTTGTTGGATGATGCTCGTTATCATGGGTTGATGCGCGCATACTTTTTGCGTATCGCCGCGACGCTGACAGAGGCCACCATCCAGTCAGAGGCGCAGCCATGAGCTATCAGCCAACAGAGCTGCGTGGTGATCTTGCCCGCATCGCGCAGTGGGTGCAACCAAAGACGCGAGTGCTTGATTTGGGCTGCGGCGATGGGACCTTGCTTGCCCACCTTAAGCGCAGCAAAAGCGTGCAGGGGATTGGGGTCGAAATCAGCGATGAACGCGTGCTGACCTGCGTGCAGCGAGGCGTGCATGTTATCCAGCAAAACCTCGAAGATGGCTTGGCTATGTTTGATGATCAGCAGTTTGATACGGTGGTGCTGTCGCAAACACTACAGTCGATGCATAACACTGAACATATCCTGCGAGAAATGACGCGCGTCGCCCGTGAGGCGATTGTGTCTTTTCCAAACTTTGGCTATTGGCCGCATGGTTGGTCGATTCTGTTGGGGCGAATGCCCGTGACTGGGCAGATGCCTTACGACTGGCACGACACGCCCAACATCCATCTGTGTACGTTGAAAGACTTTGAACGCCTTTCGCACAAATTGGGTTTCAGCATTCTTGAGCGCGCTACCTTTAATGATCAGCGTGAAGTGAAGTTTTTGGCGGGTTGGCGCAGTACGCTCGCGGCTTATCGGTTTACGGCTGACCGCGCTACGCCACCACGCTCCCTCACATGACTCCGCCATGAATCCTGCGACTCCTGCGACTCCTGCGACGACACCGGTTGCGGCATCAAAGCTGTATACCAGTCGGCGCGTCGCCCCCTTGCTCGCGCTTGGCTTCGCCAGTGGTTTGCCTTTAGCGTTAACTGGCGGCACCTTGCAGGCCTGGGCCACGATTGAACAAGTCTCTCTTCAAGAGATCGGGTTCTTAACCCTAGTAGGCACAGCCTACACATTAAAGTTTTTATGGGCACCACTGATTGACCGCTATGCTCCGCCTTGGCTTGGCCGCAGGCGAGGTTGGATGGTCTTGATGCAGGTGTTGCTGGCCTTGGGCATGTTGGCCATGGGGTGCCTCTCGCCAGGTCAAAGTTTGTTGCCGCTGGCCTTGCTTGCGGTATTCGTCGCGTTTTGTTCGGCTACGCAAGATATTGCCTTTGATGCCTACCGCAGCGATGTTCTGCGCAAAGAGGAGCGTGGTGCTGGTGCGGCGTTCTCTGTCTTGGGTTACCGCCTCGCGATGTTGATGTCGGGCGGCTTGGCGCTGATCATGGCAGACCAATGGCTAGGCTGGGGAACCACCTACATGTTGATGGGGGCCTTGATGTTGGTGATGGCGCTGGCAAGCTTCTGGGCGCCCGAGCCTGAGGTGCCTGCGCAAACTCCGCGCTCACTACACCAAGCCGTGCTCGAACCTTTTCGCGAATTCTTTGGGCGCCCCGAGGCCATTACCGTTTTGGTCCTAATTGTTTTATACAAACTGGGTGACGCCTTTGCAGGGGCGCTATCCACCACCTTTTTGATTCGCGCTGCAGGATACACAGCCACTGAAGTGGGCACGGTCAATAAGCTGCTGGGGTTGGCATCTACCATTGTGGGCGCCCTGGCAGGCGGCGCGCTGATGGCACGCCTTGGCTTGTATCGCTCGCTCCTGTTA
>JBAWWV010000290.1:0-5100 GCA_037146575.1 Alcaligenaceae bacterium
CCGTAGCCGTTTTCGAGCGAATCAATGGCGACAGATACAAAATCGCCAGGTTTGACTTCAAGCTCGCCTTGATCGTTTAAGAATTCTTCAAGAGGAATCAGTGCCTCAGACTTCAGGCCGGCGTTTACCACCACAAAATTATGGTCAATACGCACGACTTCGGCAGAGATGACCTCGCCGGACTTCATATCTTGCTTTTCGATACTTGCTGCAAACATCGCTGCAAAGCTTTCGCCTGCATCGGTTGAGAGTTGTTGAGTTGACATGTGAAGGAGATCCAGGTGGCCTTGGGGGCCGGGTAACACGCCGTTTAGACTGCAGTTGCTGTCAGTTGGCAAGTTTGCCCAACGAACGGCCCCTACACCTTTGCGGGTGGGGTTGGTAGAACCCTTGACCACAGGTCAAGGACGTTTTGCACCGTTTGCTCGATTGTCAGTTGCGACGAATCAACCACGTGTGCGTCTGGTGCCGGTACGAGCGGCGCAACAGCACGTTCAATATCACGTGCATCACGCTCACGCATATCAGCGACAAGGTCGTCTAGATTAGCAGAAATTCCCTTGTTGATCAACTGCTTACAGCGACGCTCGGCACGCGCCTGGGCGTCGGCAACTAAAAATATCTTTAACGAGGCGTCTTTAAAAACGATCGTACCCATGTCGCGGCCATCGGCCACCAAACCAGGCGGAACCCGAAAGGCCCTTTGCCGCTCGAGCAAAGCCTGACGCAGGGCTGGGTTAGGTGCCAAACGCGAGGCCAGATTACCCACATGCTCTTGGCGGATCACCTCAGCGACTTCACGACCAGAGAGAGTCACACCCTGAGGGTGAAAACTGACCTCAAGTTGTTGCGCTGCCCGCGCGACAGCTGGTGAGTCTTCGGGATCAATGGCGTGCTGCAACACCGACAAGGCTGTCAATCGATATAAAGCCCCGCTATCGAGCACGCCCCAACCCAAGGCCGTCGCCACCCGATGCGCAACGGTGCCCTTACCCGACGCCGTCGGGCCATCAATCGTAATCACAGGGCTTAACGCGTTCAACTCACGAGACCTTTAAAAACATCAAAATAGGTCGGAAACGTTTTACTGACGCAGCCCGGATCCATAATGCGCACAGCAGCGGGACCAAACGCCGCAAGAGAAAAACACATCGCCATGCGGTGATCATCGTAGGTGTCAATTGAAGCGTCGCGCCATTGGCCCGCCTCGATCGGCGTGACACGTAACCAATCCGGGCCGCTTTGCACTTGGGCGCCAAGTTTTTGTAGCTCGGTTTGCATGGCGGCAATCCGGTCTGTTTCTTTGACGCGCCAACTGCCGATATTGCGCAAGGTACACGGCCCGTCAGCAAATAAAGCCAACATCGCTGCAGTCATCGCGGCATCTGGGATCAAATTAAAGTCGGTATCAAAGGCCTTTAAGCGCTCGGCTTTAGATAAGTCGACGCCCGACACCTCGATTGAAGCGGCTTCGCGCTGCACGCGAGCGCCCATGACCTGCACGGTATCTGCAAACGCCACATCACCCTGAATACTGCCTTGCCCTACACCAAGCACACGAATCGGCCCCCCACCTAAGGCGCCCATTGCTAAAAAATAGGAGGCTGAAGACGCATCGCCTTCAACAAAAATCTGGCCGGGCGATTGATACGCTGCATGCACTGGCACAATAAACTGCTGCCAACCGACGCGCTCAACCTGCACGCCAAAACGCGCCATCAGATTCAAGGTGATGTCGATATAAGGCTTAGAAATCAACTCGCCAACCACCTCAATGACGAGTGGTCGTCCCGAGCGCGCCACAGCCAAGGGCGCTGCCATCAACACCGCAGTCAAAAACTGACTTGACACCGACCCCTGCACACGCACGCGATCACTTAGTGCACCTGGCGGAGAAATCTTAAGCGGTGGATAACCTTCTTGACCCGTGTAGGTAAGGTTGGCACCTAAGTCGCGCAAGCCGTCGACTAAATCCCTGATCGGGCGCTCGTGCATGCGGGGCACACCCGACAGCGCATAATGCCCGCCCATCAGTGCCAGCACCGCCGTCAACGGGCGAATCGCTGTACCGGCATTACCCATAAATAAATCAGCCGAGCCAACTGAAAACCGCGACACACCCTGAACCGTGACTGAATCAGCTGCATGACGCGTCAAGTGAACCCCGAGCTGCTGTAACGCATTGAGCATCACGGTCGTATCGTCTGACTCTAGCAAGCCATCAATACGAGTCGAACCCTGCGCCAATGCTGCTAGCAACAATACCCGATTCGAAATGCTTTTTGAGCCAGGCAGCGCAACATCACCCCGTACGCGCTTGACATGCGGCAGATCAAGGTACGCAGTACCGCTCACGATTGCTTGCCCACCCAGTCGCGGCGCGCTTGCGAAGCGACCTCGAGCATGTCTTGCAGATAGTCGTAATCACCCGCGTTTAAGGCATGCTCGGCTCGCTCAAGCACTTTTCGAAAGCTCGCAATCTCAGTATGCATGGCCTGACGATTCGCTTCAAAAATATCGCGCCACATTTCAGGTGACCCTTGCGCGACGCGTGTGAAATCTCGAAAGCCAGACCCCGCAAGCTCAAATTTCAGCGCGGCGTCATCGCTTTGGGTCACATGCTGCATATACAACGCCGCCACCCAATGCGGCAGATGACTAATCGCAGCCACCGCAGCATCGTGTTGTGCTGGGTCAAGCGTCACTAAATTTGCGCCACACGCCCGCCAAGCAGCCTGCACACGCTCAATATCTTTAGGATGATTTTCAACCAGTGGGGTCAGCACGACACGCTTACCTTGATACAAGCCGACGTTTGCTGCTTGCGGCCCGGTTTCGTGCGAACCTGCCATCGGATGGCTGGGCACGAACTGGGCAATACATTCTTTAAGGCCTTCGCGTGCGGCCTCGATGACATTTTGCTTAGTGCTACCACCATCGGTGATCACAGCCTTAGGATTTAACGTGGCCTTTAGCCCAGCAAAAATGCCAGCAAAAGCCCCCACGGGGGCTGCAACAAAAATAAAATCTGCGCGCTGCGCTGCCTCTTCAAGGCTGACCGCTTCATCAATCAAGCCTAAGCGTACGGCCTCTTGCAAGGTTTGGGGTCTGCGCCCGGCGCCCAAGACGCGACCCACGCAGCCTGCCTGACGCAACGCAGCCGCAAACGATCCGCCAATCAAACCAACGCCGACAATCGCCAAGGTTGAAATATGAAGAGGCTCGGTCTTTATCACTGCAGTCATTTTGCGCCAGCCTGGACAATCATCGCCAAAGCATCTAGAAATTTTTGATTTTCGTGAGGCAAACCAATCGAGACACGCAACCACTCGGGTAAACCGTCGCCGGCAACCGGGCGGACAATCACGCCGCGCTTGAGCAACTCAAGATTGACGCGCGCCGCATCGCCGACCTTCACCAACACAAAATTGGCGTAGCTCGGTATAAAGGTCAAGCCTAGATTGGTAAAGCCGAGTTGTAGTTGCTGCTTACCGTCACGATTGACTGCAAAACTTTTTGCTAAGAACTCGGTGTCTTGCAGGGCTGCAATGGCAGCGGCCTGGGCAAGCGAGTTCACGTTAAACGGCTGGCGCACGCGATTCATTAAATCGGTGAGCGCCGGTTGCGCAATCGCATAGCCCACGCGCAAACCGGCCAAGCCGTAAGCCTTTGAAAAACTGCGCGACACAAGCAAGTTTGCGTAACGCTTGACCAAGCCCACGCTGTCGACTCGCAGTTCGGGCTCAAGAAACTCGTTGTAAGCCTCATCGAGTACAACCGTCACGCGCGTGCCGTGGCGCTGTGCCACCGCTGCGAGAAACGCCTCAAGCTGCGCGTTAGGTAGATACGTGCCGGTGGGGTTATTTGGGTTAGCAATGAAGACCACGCGCGTGGTGTGATCAATTGCCTCAAGCATCGCGGGCAAGTCGTGACCAAACTCTTTGGCAGGCACCACCAGATGACGCGCACCGCGTGCTTGGGTGGCCAGGCGATACACCACAAAAGCGTGTTGGGCGTAGACAACCGAGCTACCAGGCTCGAGCAAGGCCGAAGCAACGAGTTCAAGGATATCGTTTGAACCATTGCCCAGCGTTAACCAATTTTGTGGCACCGACCAACGCGCAGACAAAGCTTGCTTCAAATCAAAGCCAGCTGGATCAGGGTAGCGCCCTAAATGAGCCGTGGCCGCCACGATGGCCAAACGCGCCGACTCAGGCATACCCAATGGATTTTCGTTTGAAGCAAGCTTAACAATCTGCTTTGGATCAAGACCGAATTCGCGCGCAAGCTCTTCGATTGGTTTACCCGCCTGGTAAGGCGCAATCGCGGCAACATGAGGAGGGGCAATCAATACCGAGTCTTTAGACGACATAAAGGTGACACCAACAGAAATCAAAAAGTAAAAGGCTTAAACTAATATCGCGCACCGCTTATTGCGCCGGATACGAGCCCAACAATTTATAAAACGCACACTGCTGTTCGAGCGTAGCCAGTGCCTTTTTAACTGGCGCGTCGTCGCAATGCCCCTCGAGGTCAACGTAAAAATAGTATTCCCACTGACCGGTACGCGCGGGGCGTGATTCAAAACGCGTCATAGAGACACCATTGGCAGACAAGGGTGCCAGCATTTGATAGACCGCGCCAGCCCGATTTGCAACGGCAAGAATCAAACTGGTTTTGTCGCGCCCGCTAGGCAAGATCGCCAGCTGACCAATCGCCAAAAAGCGGGTGCGATTTTGCGAGTCGTCTTGAATACCTGCTGCTAACACTTGTAAACCCCAGGCTCGCGCGGCGATATCACTTGCGATTGCCGCGACAGAGGGATCAAGCGAAGCTAACCGAGCGGCCTCTGAATTGCTAGAAACCGGCTCGCGTTTGATGCCGGGATATTCACGGTTTAACCAGCTTTGACACTGCGCTAACGCCTGGGGATGCGCCATGATCTTGGTGATGCCTGACATGTCGCCATTTTTTGTCAGCAGACAATGGCGAATCAACAACGAGCGCTCGCCCAAGATGCGTAAAGACGAACCCAGCAATAAATCAAGTGTGCGATTCACCGCACCTTCGGTTGAGTTTTCAACGGGCACCATGCCAACC
>JBAWWV010000291.1:0-5081 GCA_037146575.1 Alcaligenaceae bacterium
CTGGCCCGACGATTCCCATCCAACCAATCGCTTCAAAGCCCTCAAGGCCCTGCGAGGCAATGGATGGCACACCCGGCAGCGTGTCGATGGGCGTGGCTGTGCTCACAGCTAAGGCGCGTAGCTCTCCGCGATTGATGAACGGTATGACTAACGGTGCGGCTTCAAAGAGCACGTCGATTTGTCCGCCCAGTAAGTCGGTGACAGCAGCAGGACCACCCTTATAGGGTACATGCTGCATCTTGATACCGGCCAATTGCTTGAACATCTCTTGTGTCAGATGACTGGTTGAGCCATTACCTGGCGAGCCAAAATTCAAACCGTTGGGCTTTGCCTTTGCAGCCACAATCAAGTCGGCGACAGATTTGATATTTGATTTTGAAGACACAACAAGTGTTTGCGCGACCGCTGCCACCAGCATGATGGGCGTGAAGTCGGTGCGAGGATCGTAATTGGCTTCTTTAAAGAGATGGGGTGCTATCCCTAGTGGGCCACTGGCATTCATGCTAAGTGTGTAGCCATCGGCGGGCATCCGAATCACGTATTTGCTGCCGATTGTGCCGCCCGCGCCAGGTTTATTATCAATAATGACGGGTTGGCCCAGATACTTCGTCAGGCCTTCTCCCATCATGCGCGCCAACGAGTCCATGGATTGCCCAGCGGGATAGTTCACCACCATCGTGATGGGCTTATCGGGAAACGCGTCTTTAGGTTGAGCCACAGCGTTGAGACTAGACGTTGTGACCACCAAGGCCGTGAATAGTTGTAGAGGAATCAGGTTCATGATTGTTTTTCGAGTTCGTCTAATGGGTAAACTAGTATAGGTCGAGTCTTGCGCGCAGATACAATATGCGGCGTGAAACGCAAAAAATACAAAATAACGCATTAAGGTGTTGAACGCCCTAAGAGCAAAAAAAGTATGGAGACGCAGTTGAAAAAAACAGAATCGTCAGTCAGCCGCGAGTTGGCGCAGTGGGTGAGTGCGCTGCAGTATTCAGACTTAAATACCGAAATCATCCGAGATGCCAAACGGTACCTATTGGATGCCCTCGCGGTCGCCTGGGCCGGCTCAAGAGCCATGGGAACAGAAGCTGTGCACGCCTGGGTGGTCGCGCAAGGTGGTAAGGCCGAGAGTCGAGTCTGGTTAACCAACGAGTATCTACCGGCGACCTCGGCGGCGTTTATCAACGGAATTTACGCAGCGGCGCTTGATTTTGATAGCGTGCACGATCAGGCAACGTCGCATCCAGACATCGTCATCATCCCGGCACTTTTGGCTCTTGCTGATCGGCAACCCATGCATGGCAAAGATTTCTTGGCTGCGTACATTGCGGGCGCAGAAATGCACGTTCGCCTGTGTATGGGGATTACTCATAATCCAGGTTGGTTCATGACTTCAACGCTTGGGGTGTTTGCCTCTGCTGCGATCTCGGCGCGTGTACTTGGGCTTGACGTCAACGGCATTCATACTGCGATGGGGATTGCACTGAGTCGCGCTGCTGGCACCCAGCAGTCGTTGGTGGAAGGCGCGTTGGTCAAACGGTTGCAATCAGCGTTTTCTGCGCGCGATGGGGTTGAGGCCGCCTTTTTAGCCCAATGTGGCATCACAGCACCAAAGCAAATGTTTGAAGGCGAAAGAGGCTTTGATAATTTGTACGAGCCCCTTGATCGTGCCCGAACTCTTGGCGGCTTGGGCCAGTCATATCTGCTTCAAACCTTAACCTTAAAAAATTACCCCAGTTGTTTTTGCAATCATGCGGCAATTGTCGCCACTGAGCGGCTTGTTGCGGAGCACAATTTGACGATTGATCAGTTGGCGGGCTGTACGGTAAGGCTCACGCCCTACATGAATCGCTTGGTCGGGGCGCAGTTTGTCATCGGCGATAGCCCTCAGGTTGCTGCGCAATTTAGTGTGCAGTATTCAATTGCAAGCATCCTCTTGCGCGGTTCGTTTAGATTGCAGGATATTGATACCGATGCAGTGCTAGACCCTGCGGTGATGGAATGTATTCAGAAAATTAAGATTGAAATTGACGAAACTGAATCAGGAAAATTTACCCCTGCAACAGTGATTATCAAAACAAAGGCTGGAGAGCTTCTGAGTACTACTGTGAATGAGATTCCAGGTACTCCTGCGGACCCTCTTGATGATGAACAGGTTAAGACTAAAGCCATGACGTGCTTGACGAGCGGACCTTATGCAATGACCGAGTCACAGGCCCGCAAACTTATTGCACGAATTGATGCAATCGATCAAGTCGAAAATATGCAAGAATTTTGGAATCTTGTTTAAAAGACGAGGCTCTAGCGGGTCGCATAAAGATAGGTCGCCAAGTATGAATTGATTTAGAACATGCCTGAGATTCATGAGATAGCTTCGTACTTTAGAAAGCTCCAAAAGGTATGAGACATCAAGTGACTTACGACATATCTGGGATGGGTGAGATAGCTCTGTAACTAAGAAATGCCTAAGATTCGTTAGCCATTCATATACTTAAAATAAAAACTGAGACTTCAATGAAAAATTTTTTTACGAGATCTGTCATAGCGAGTGCGCTGCTTTTAGCAACGTGCGCAAGCTCAGCCGCTTTTGCACAGTCAAATGCCGCGGCAGAGCAATGGCCAAGCAAGACAATCACAATGATTTCGCCCTTTGCGGCAGGCACAACAAGTGATGTCGTCGCTCGAATTTTTGGGCAAGGCATGAGCAAAGTGTTGAACGTGCCGGTCATTGTTGACAACAAAGTGGGCGCGAGTGGAAACATCGGTATGGCTCATTTCGCGAAAGCCACGCCTGACGGCTACACCTTGGCGATGGGAACCATCACCACTAACGCAATTAATCAAGCGTTATTTTCAAAGCTACCGTTTGCGCTTTCTGATTTTTATCCTCTGGGGGTCGTTGGTATCACGCCTAATTTACTTGTCGTGCCTGCGAATTCATCGATAAAAACTGTTGGTGATTTGGTGCAGATGGCTAAAGAGAAGCCTGGTAAATTAACCTTTGGCTCGGCGGGTAACGGCACGACTGGGCAACTGGCGGGCGAGCTGATCAAGGTTCGCACCGGCGTTGATATGCTTCATGCACCCTACAAAGATGCCACCCGTGCACTCACAGATCTTGCTGCAGGCGAAATTGACTTTATGTTTTATCACCCAGCTGCAGTGATGGCTTTGATTCAAGGTGGCCGTATTCGGCCGATCGCTGTATCGAGCTCGACGCGCTCAAGCGCCGCGCCAGAGGTGATCCCGGTTGATCAGCAGGGGATTAGTGATTTTGATTTGGCAGCCTGGTGGGCAGTGTACGCACCGGCCGGGATATCTCCTGAGCTTAAGCGTCGCTTACGCGAGGTCACGCAGACGGTATTGGCCGATCCGCAAGTGATTCAGACGCTGGTCGGCCGGGGGTTCGAATCTAAGCCCTTACTCGGTGACGAAATCGACGCCTATTTAGCCAAAGAGGCCGACAAATGGGCAGATATTGTGAAGCGGGCAGGTGCGCGGGTTGATTAAGCAGGTAAAAAGCACTGGCCCCTAGGGTAAGTGCTAGGCCTTTAGCATTGACGCACGCCTGCTTGGCTCCTATAGTCAAACAGGCGTAGCACGCGCATTTGAGTCAGCACTCAAAGCCGCTCTACGCTCTAAACGTGCGGTCCTTCAGGATCCCGACAATAAACCGAGGAGCAGCAATGAAAGAAGCATCAAAATCACGTCGCCAGCTATTGCAAGCGGGTTCAGCCGCCGGTGCGCTGGCGCTGTTGGGCTTGCCTGCGATTGTTAAAGCGCAGTCCGACAAAATCCGCATAGGCCACCTGACTCCCTTAACCGGATTTTTAGGGCCCTTGGGTGAGTACGGCACGATGGGGATCAAGCAAGCTGTAGACGAGATCAACAAGGCCGGCGGCATTACTGGGCGCCAGGTTGAATTATTGACTGAAGACTCGGTGAATCCCGCCACGGCTGCAAGTAAAGCGCAGCGCATGTTTGAGCGCGACGGCGTGATGTGCTTGTTGGGTGAAATTAACTCAGCCTCAGGCTTGGCCATCAGCCAAGTGGCGTTGCGTAATAAAAAGATTTTTATCAATACCGGTGGTAACTCAGACGAGCTGCGTGGCAAGAGCTGCAACAAGTTTATGTTTCACGTCGAGTGCGCAAACTCAATGTATGTGAACACTCTGGGCCGCGCGTTGTTGCAACAAGGCATGGTGAAAGGCAAATCATGGTATTTCTTGACAGCAGACTATGCGTTCGGACATGACCTCACACGCGTCGCCAGCCGCTTTTTAGCAGCGCAAGGCGGCAAGATCGCCGGCGAAGATAAAGTGCCAACCGATGCCACCGACTACTCGGCCTACATGTTGAAGATTCGTCAGGCTAAACCCGATATCGTGATCTCTAACCTGGCAGGCACGCAAATCACCAGCTTCATGAAGCAGTATTCTGAGTATGGGCTGCCTTTCCCGATCGCCGGTTTTGGTTTTGATACCGCGTTGGCTTGGGGTGCAGGTGCCGATAACTTCTTGGGAACCTGGCCAGTGCCATGGCACCATGATGTCGATTCGCCCAGTTCAAAAGCGTTTGTCGCTGAATTTGTTAAGCGTCATGGCAAACCGCCTGAAAACCAAGCGTGGGGCGATTACACCGTCATGAAAATTATGGCTCAAGCCATGAATGATTTGAAATCGACTGACTCAATGCAAGTGATTGAGCACTTTGAAAAAGGTGCACAGTTTGATATCTTGAAGAGTCGCCCTGGTTACTTCCGTGCCTGGGATCACCAGCTGATGCAACAGATGTACACGCTGACACCCAAGAAAAAAGGTGCGGCGCGCGACAAGTGGGATTTTTTACAATTAGGTGCCACGGTACCTAATGCCGATGAGTCACTTGAAATCATTGCACCGACACGCGAAGAGAATCCCTGCAATCTGTCTTAAGCTAATCCTAACTTCGCACAAGCCTTTTGTAGGCTGATTCGCTCCCGTGATCTGACAAGGTTACGGGAGTCGTTTTATTTTTATGGTTTGAACGTCGATGCAACTCATCTTTTTTTTAGAACAAGTTTTGAATGGCCTCATGATTGG
>JBAWWV010000292.1:0-5075 GCA_037146575.1 Alcaligenaceae bacterium
GTGATCACCAAAACGGCAATTGCTCAACTCGAGGAGATGCTGGCATGAACGATCATCGTCTAATGCAAATCATTCTGGCTCCGATCGTGACTGAAAAAGCCACCTTTGTTGCTGAGAAAAACAACCAAGTTGCCTTTCGCGTGATTGCAGATGCAACTAAGCCTGAGATTAAAGCTGCTGTCGAGCTGATGTTTAAAGTTCAAGTGGAAGATGTTCAGGTTTTGAATCGCAAAGGTAAGGCAAAACGATTTGGTCGGTTTGTTGGTCGTCGTCGCAACGAGCGCAAAGCGTACGTTTCGCTCAAAGACGGTCAAGAAATCAACCTGGCGGAGGTCAACTAAATGGCACTCTTAAAAACCAAGCCAACCTCGCCTGGTCGTCGTGGCATGCTCAAGGTGGTCACACCTAACCTGCACAAAGGCGCGCCGGTTGCATCTTTGCTCGAAAAGAAAATTCGTGGTTCTGGCCGTAATAACAACGGTCACATCACAATTCGTCATCGTGGCGGTGGTCATAAGCAGCACTATCGTTTGGTCGATTTCAAGCGTAACAAAGACGGTATCCCCGCCAAAGTTGAACGCCTTGAATATGATCCAAACCGTACTGCGCATTTGGCCCTGCTCTGTTATGCAGACGGCGAGCGTCGCTACATCATTGCCCCACGTGGCCTTGAAGTTGGCTCAACGCTAGTTTCTGGTATCGAAGCCCCAATTCGTACCGGTAACACGCTGCCAATTCGCAATATTCCAGTGGGTACAACAATTCACTGCATCGAAATGTTGCCTGGCAAGGGTGCGCAAATGGCGCGTTCAGCCGGTGCATCGGCAGTGCTGTTGGCTCGCGAAGGCACTTACGCGCAGGTTCGCCTGCGCTCGGGTGAGGTTCGTCGAGTTCATATTGAATGCAGAGCCACCATTGGCGAAGTCGGAAACGAAGAACACAGCTTGCGCCAAATTGGTAAAGCTGGCGCTGTTCGTTGGCGCGGCATTCGTCCTACGGTGCGTGGTGTTGCCATGAACCCAGTTGATCATCCACACGGTGGTGGTGAAGGTCGTACTGGCGAAGGCGGAGAGCCACGCAGTCCATGGGGTACCCCAGCTAAGGGTTACAAGACCCGTAGCAACAAGCGGACGGACAATATGATCGTCCAACGCCGCAAGCGTAAATAAGAGGGCGAATCATGTCACGTTCAGTCAAGAAAGGCCCATTCGTCGATGCACACTTGATCAAAAAGGTCGAGGTTGCTATTGCCGAAAAAGGTAAAAAACCGATCAAAACCTGGTCGCGCCGCTCCACAATTCTGCCTGAGTTTGTTGGGCTTACGATTGCGGTTCATAACGGTCGCCAGCACGTTCCTGTGTACGTCAACGAGAACATGGTCGGCCATAAACTCGGCGAGTTTGCGCTGACCCGCACGTTCAAAGGTCACGCAGCAGACAAAAAGGCCAAGAGGTAAGAAATGGAAACTTCAGCCATTATCCGTGGGGTGCATATCTCTGCGCAAAAGACAAGATTGGTTGCGGATCTGATCCGTGGCAAATCTGTTGCTCAGGCATTAAACATCCTGACCTTCACTAACAAGAAGGCCGCAGGCATCCTCAAGAAGGCCGTTGAATCGGCTATCGCGAATGCCGAACATAACGACGGTGCAGATATCGACGAACTTAAGGTCACCACGATTTTTGTGGACAAGGCCGAGTCGATGAAGCGCTTTTCCGCACGAGCCAAAGGGCGCGGTAACCAGATTGAAAAGCAGACTTGTCACATCACTGTGAAGGTCGGAGCTTAAGGAGTCACGATGGGTCAGAAAATTCACCCGATTGGGTTCCGCCTTGCGGTTACACGTAATTGGGGCTCGAAGTGGTACGCAGACGGTAAAGATTTCGGCAGCATGTTGCTTTCAGATATTCGCGTTCGCGAATACCTGAAAAAGAAACTGAAGCTTGCTTCAGTTGGACGTGTTGTGATTGAGCGCCCTGCCAAAAATGCGCGCATCACAATTTACTCGGCACGTCCGGGTGTTGTGATCGGCAAACGTGGCGAGGACATCGAAGGTCTAAAGTCTGATTTGCAGCGTTTGATGGGCGTGCCTGTTCACGTAAACATCGAAGAAATTCGCAAGCCAGAGACCGATGCTCAACTGATTGCAGACTCGATCTCGCAACAGCTTGAAAAGCGGATCATGTTTCGTCGTGCCATGAAGCGCGCCATGCAAAACGCCATGCGTCTGGGTGCCCAAGGCATCAAGATCATGAGTGCTGGTCGCTTAAATGGTATCGAAATCGCCCGTACGGAATGGTATCGCGAAGGTCGCGTGCCGCTTCACACTTTGCGTGCGAACATTGATTATGGCACCTCTGAAGCCCACACCACCTATGGCGTAATCGGCATTAAGGTTTGGGTTTACAAAGGCGATATGTTGGCCAACGGTGAAACTGCCGTTGAAACCGCAGCGCCCCGCGAAGAAGAGCGTCGCCCGCGTCGCGCACCACGTGCTGACAAGCCCGAAGGTGCACGTCCGGCAGGCGCAGCTCGTCCCGCAGGTCGTGGTCGTGCGCCTCGCAAGGCTGACGCCGCGCCAGCGCCAGAAGGAGAATAAGCATGCTGCAACCAGCGCGCAGGAAATATCGCAAAGAGCAGAAAGGCCGTAATACCGGCCTGGCTACGCGCGGTGCTCAGGTTTCATTTGGTGAGTTTGGTCTTAAAGCAACCGGTCGCGGTCGCTTGACTGCTCGTCAAATTGAATCAGCCCGTCGAGCCATTAACCGTCACATTAAGCGTGGCGGTCGTATCTGGATTCGCATCTTCCCCGATAAGCCGATTTCACAAAAGCCGGCAGAAGTGCGGATGGGTAATGGTAAAGGTAATCCAGAGTATTGGGTTGCTGAAATTCAGCCCGGCAAAGTGCTGTACGAAATGGAAGGCGTTAGTGAAGAGTTGGCACGTGAGGCGTTTCGTCTTGCCGCCGCCAAACTTCCTATCGCAACCACCTTCGTCTCGCGGCACATTGGTGCCTAAGGGTCAAAAGGAATCGATATGAAAGCAAGCGAACTTCGTGCTAAATCTGCTGCCGAACTCGGTCAAGAACTCGAGAGCCTGTTGAAGGCTCAGTTCGGACTGCGTATGCAGCGGGCAACTCAGCAGCTCACCAACCACAGCCAATTCCGTAAGGTTCGCCGCGATATCGCGCGTGTTCATACGTTGTTGTCTGAGAAGGGCGGAAACTAATATGACCACCACTCAAGCAGCTAAGCCAAAGCGTCAGCGTACGCTCGTTGGTAAAGTCGTTAGCAACAAGATGGATAAAACCATCGTCGTAATGGTTGAGCGTCGTGTTAAGCACCCAGTGCTTGGCAAGATCATTATGCGTTCTGCCAAGTACAAGGCGCATGACGAAACCAATCAGTACAACGAAGGCGATACAGTTGAAATCGCTGAAGGCCGCCCAATCTCGCGTTCAAAGTCTTGGACTGCGACGAAGTTGATCGAAGCGGCCCGCGTAATCTAATTTGATTGCGCGGTTAGCTAGGAAATAAAAAAGCGGCGCCTAATAGCGTCGCTTTTTTATTCTGGCAAATCTTGGCGCGTTTATTTTACGGCTACCTATCGTAAGTCGTCTGCTGTCACCAGACGACGAAATTCGCGCTTAAATCTGAGTCACAAATTTAGTGACCAAGTAGCCGTCAAAAGTTTCGGTGCCGCCTTCACTGCCGATGCCGCTATCCTTGATTCCGCCAAACGGAGTCTCTGGTAAAGCACTGCCGAAGTGATTGATGTTAACCATCCCCGCTTCAATCGCGTTCGATACCTTGGTTGCGGTTTGCAGCGAGTTGGTGAACACGTAAGACGACAGACCAAAGGGCAGACTGTTTGCGCGTCTGATGACTTCATCGGTGTCACTAAACGGCACAACAGGTGCGATTGGTCCGAAGGGCTCTTCGGTCATGAGTAGCGAATCATCCTTAAGCCCCGTGATTACTGTCGGTGGAAAGAAAAACCCTTTTCCGGCAACGGCGTCGCCGCCCATCACAATCTGTGCGCCACGCTTGCGTGCATCTTCGACGAAGCGAGCGATGGCAGGTACGCGACGCTCGTGAGCGAGTGGGCCCATTTCAACACCATCGTCTAGGCCGTTGCCGACTTTGATCGATTTCAATACGTCGGTGAATTTTGCCAGGAAATTGTCGTAAACCTTTTTGTGAACATAAAACCGTGTTGGCGAGACACACACTTGGCCCGCATTACGGATTTTGAACTTGGCCAACATGGTTGCAGCCCGATCAACGTCAGCGTCTTCAAACACTAACACCGGCGAATGCCCACCGAGTTCCATTGTTGCGCGTTTCATGTGCGCGCCGGCCAAGGCTGCCAACATCTTGCCCACCGGAACCGAACCAGTAAACGACACCTTGCGTGAAATAGGTGACCGAATCAGATAATCAGACACCTTGGCGGGCTCACCCCACACCAGATTGAGCACACCTGGAGGCAGGCCGGCGTCTTGAAACATCTGTGCAATCGCCATGACCGCACTCGGAGAGTCTTCTGGTCCCTTCAGAATAATGGTGCAACCAGCGCCGATCGCCGCGCAGATCTTGCGAATGGCCTGGTTATAAGGAAAATTCCAGGGCGTAAACGCTACACATACACCAATTGGCTCTTTCAGGGCGAACTGGCGAACTTCAGGGCTACGGGGAAGGATCACCCGGCCATAAATACGGCGACACTCTTCGGCGTGCCAGTCACAATGATCGGCGCATCCAACGACCTCGCCAAGAGCTTCTGCCAAGGGCTTGCCCTGATCCAGCGTCATATTGCGTGCGATATCCTTCGCGCGGTCGCGCGTGAGTTGCCCGACTTTTCGCAAAATGGCAGAGCGGTCCATCGGCGACGACTTTTTCCAGGTAGCAAACGCCTTTTCGGCCGCCTGCAAGGCCGCGTCCAGATCAGCCTGCGAAGCGTGCGGCAGCTTACCGAGCACCTCTTGGGTGGCTGGGTTAATCACATCTTGCATGGTGCGACCGTCTTCTGAGACGAACTGACCGTTGATATAAAGCGACAGTTTTGGGTACATA
>JBAWWV010000293.1:0-5045 GCA_037146575.1 Alcaligenaceae bacterium
GGGTATTGCTAGCGGGTTGGCCCGTCGGCGCTGCGATGATCGCAGCAATCTCGGGCCCCTTGTCTGACCGGTTTCCGGTTGCAATCCTCAGTGGAATCGGCGCGGCGGCGATGGCTCTGGGTTTAACCCTGATTGCACTGATGCCGGCATCTGTAGATAACAGTTGGTTATTTATGGCCATGATGTTGGCGGGGGTGGGTTTTGGTTTCTTTCAAACACCGAATAATCGCGTATTGATCAGTGCTGCCCCACGCAACCGCGCTGGCGCCTTGGGCGGTTTGCAGGCCACCACGCGCGTGTTCAGTCAAACTTTTGGTGGTGCGGTCGTGGCGATGGTGTTTAGTATGGGCTTTTCGATGGGGCCTCTGCTTGGCTTGTGGGTCGCAATTGGTTTTGCGTTGGTCGCTGTTAGTGTGAATGTGATCCGTTATCGGCAAGCACCGCACTCGGGTCAGAATGGCTGAGGCTGCTCTGCGCATTTTGCAGATCAACACCGAGCGCGGCTGGCGCGGCGGTGAAAGACAAACCTTATTGACTGCGCTTGGCCTGCGCGAGCGCGGCCATGACGTTGAATTGTTATTGCGTCAAGGCAGTGCACTCGTCGAACGCGCTCGAGCGCTGGGCTTGGTGGTGCACACCGCAGATGGAGGCTTTGCCTTCGGGTGCTGGCTGGCCCTACGGGGCAAGCGTTACGACGTATTGCATGCGCAAACCGCTAAAGTGGTGACCTGGGCTGTGGCAACTGCCGCCTTGCATGGCCGTCCAGTTGTGTTTTCGCGCCGTACAAATTTTCCGATTCGGGCGGGTGGTTGGCTGACGCGTTTAAAGTGGTCCAGAGTTGCTCAGTTGGTGGCCATCAGCGAAGCGGCGGCTCAAGCGCCGCGCTCGTTTGGTGTTTCAACGAAAGTGATCCCAAGCGCGGTCTTACCCAGCACTGCCGATCCGTCGCGCATTCAACGTTTGCTAACAGACAGAGCGCTTGAGGGGCGGCGCCTAGTGGGGACTGCCGCGGCGTTATCTGTTGAGAAGGACCCAGTGACGTTAATTCACGCTGCTGCAAAGGTGTGTGCGCAATTTGAAGATGTGGTGTTTGTGCATTGGGGTGCCGCGGGCTCGGCGTCGCACGCGGCGCAGCAGGCGATCGAAGAGCTTGGCTTGCAAGACCGCTATTTGTTATTGGGATTTGAACCCGAGGTCGAGTCCCTCTTTGCAACACTTTCGGTCTTTGTCATGGCCTCGCGTTATGAGGCCCTGGGCAGTAGCGTGCTTGATGCCATGTTGCAAAACGTACCGGTCGTGTCCACCGATGCTGGCGGCTTAAAAGAAACGGTGTGCGAAGGGCGGGGGCTGGTGTGCACGCCGGGTGACTCTGCCACGATGGCTGCGCATATCGCGTTGATGTTGGCGCAACCAGAGCAGGCGCAAGCAATGGCTGACCTTGCCTACGCCGCGGTACGTACCGAGTACGCTGTGGATAGCATGGTTGAGCGGTATCTTGATGTGTACCGAGCGGTACTTGCCCGTTAGGGGCGCGCTTATCACGCGAGCGCGATGCCGGTATCGAATTTACTTCGGTGGATTGAAAAAAAGGTTCGTACGTTACGCACATTGGCTTGCGCCGTCAGTGCGCGATGGACCAGTGCGTGATAGGCCGGCATATCGGCCACCTGTGTAATTAAAACAAAATCCGGCCCGGCAGAGACTCGGTAGCATTGCAGCACCGCGGTTTCGTGTGCGACTGTGCGCTCAAACTGTTCAAGGCTCTCGGCTGATTGCACGTCTAAGGTCACTTCGAGAATCGCAGTGAGAGTGTTGCCGACTTTGGCCGGATCAACGATTGCCACTTGTTTTTGAATGATGCGCGACTCAGAGAGGCGGCGTACGCGGCGCAGGCAGGTGGGTGGCGAGGCATGTACCCGCTCAGCGAGCTGTTGATTGGTGACGCTCGCATCTTTCTGTAGCTGCTCAAGGATGCGTAGGTCAAGCTCATCGAGATCGTCCGTAGTCATAGGATAAGAATTAAAGAAGATAAAAAAATTAAATATGTGAAATTATATTTCACTAAATATGATTATTCACTATTAATTTCAATATAATGACTAAATAGACATAAAATTTCACAAGAAGTTTGGCAAAATGCCAGCACGATAAGGGGATATTTATGTGCGGCATTGTGGGTGCAGTTGCGTCAAGAGACATTACGCCGATTTTGCTCGAAGGTTTGAGCCGCCTTGAGTATCGCGGCTATGACTCCTGTGGTGTCGCGGTGTTTGACAATGGCGTGTTGCGCCGCGCGCGCAGCACAGAACGTGTCGCTGAACTTTCAGAGACGATTGCACGCGAGCGCGTCACTGGGTTTACCGGCATCGCGCACACGCGTTGGGCCACGCACGGCGCTCCGGTAACACGCAATGCGCACCCACATTTTTCTGCTCTGGCCCAAGAGGCACCCAGCATTGCTCTGGTGCATAACGGCATCATTGAAAATCACGAAGAATTACGCCTTGAGTTGCAAGCGGCGGGCTACCTGTTTGAAAGCCAAACCGACACCGAAGTGATTGTGCATCTGGTGCATCACCTGTATCACGGCGACCTGCTCGAGGCTGTTCAGCAGACAGTCAAGCGTTTAAAAGGTGCCTATGCGATCGCTGTGTTTTGTCGTGATGAGCCACACCGTATTGTGGCGGCACGCTATGGGTCGCCACTTGTGATTGGTCGTGGCAAAAATGAAAATTTCTTAGCGTCTGACGCCTTGGCGTTAGCAGGCACCACCGATCAAATTGTGTATCTTGAAGATGGCGATGTTGCCGATTTGCAGCTTGGCAATGTTTGGATCATGGATGCAACGGGGAAGCAGATCAGTCGCAAAATCAATACGGTACACGTCCATACTGGTGCGGCAGAACTTGGTCCGTATCGCCATTACATGCAAAAAGAAATTTTTGAGCAACCGCGTGCTGTTGCCGACACGCTTGAGGATGTCGAGTCGATCACGCCCGAGCTGTTTGGTGATAAAGCGTACAAGATCTTTAAACAAATTGATCGGGTATTAATTTTGGCGTGCGGCACGAGCTATTACGCGGGGCTCACAGCGCAATACTGGATCGAGTCGGTCGCAAGGATCCCGGTCTCGGTTGAAATTGCGAGTGAGTATCGCTACCGCGATAGTGTGCCAAACGCCAACACGTTGGTGGTGACGATCTCGCAGTCGGGTGAAACGGCCGATACGCTTGCCGCGTTAAAACACGCCCGTTCGCTTGGTATGCAACATACGCTCACGATTTGCAACGTGTCAACGAGCGCGATGGTGCGCGAGTGCGAGCTTGCGTACATCACGCGCGCTGGGGTTGAAATCGGAGTGGCGTCAACCAAAGCGTTTACCACCCAACTCACGGCGCTCTTTATGCTGACGCTGGCGTTGGCTCAAGTACGCGACCAGTTAACCGAGCAACAAGAGGCTGATCACGTCAAAGCGTTGCGCCATTTGCCTGCTGCCATCAGCGCCGTGCTCGCACTTGAGCCACAAATCATGGCATGGGCCGATCGCTTTGCGACAAAAGAAAACGCGCTGTTTTTAGGCCGCGGGATGCATTACCCCATCGCGCTCGAAGGCGCACTTAAGCTCAAAGAGATCAGCTATATCCATGCCGAGGCCTACCCAGCGGGCGAGCTCAAGCACGGCCCCTTAGCACTGGTCACCGAGCAAATGCCTGTGGTCACGATTGCGCCCAATGATGCGCTCTTAGAAAAACTCAAATCAAATATCCAAGAGGTGCGCGCGCGTGGCGGAGAATTGTATGTGTTCGCTGACATGGATACGCGTATTGTGAGCGCCGAGGGCGTGCATGTGATTCGGATGCCCGAGCACTATGGTTTGTTGTCCCCGATTTTGCACACGGTGCCTTTGCAGTTATTGGCCTATCACACGGCATGTTCACGCGGCACCGATGTCGATAAGCCACGTAATTTGGCCAAGAGCGTGACGGTTGAATAACTTCCGGCGCGCGTTCAAGAAAAAACCGCAAAGCGCATTCTAAATACGCAAACTCTGTCCAGTACGCGACAAATAGTTTGCTTTGACTCCATGGCATCGTCTATGGTCATAGGGCCTCTCGCGGCGGATGAGAATGATTGTTAGGCCGCGAGTGGCGCTGCTTAACTAGTCAAAGGTCACTTCATGCGCGCGCGGGTCATTGCGATAAACATATTTTTACTCTGCCTTGGGCTGCTGCTTGGCGTACTGCGCCCCGCGATGGCTCAGTCGCCCGTTATCACCGGAAAAGACCAGTGGCTGTTTTATCGGCCAGAAATCATTAAACCCGTAGACGAACCCGCGATCAACACCTCGCTTGATCTGGTGCAGCGTTTTAACAAAGTCTTGTCCGCCAATGGCACCACGCTGGTGTATGCAGTTGTTCCAATCAAGATGAGGATTTATGCTGAGTTTTTGCCTGAAGACGCAAAACTAACGCCCTATATGGCTGCAAATTATGAACGCGCACTGAAGATGTTGAGGGCCAAGGGCGTCAATGCTGCCGATGTGAACACGACGATGATGAAGAGCCCAATTCGCACTAGCATCTCACCGATTTTTTTAAAGGGCGATACGCATTGGTCGCAATTGGGGGCGATGGTTGTAGCCGAGTCAATCAAAGATGAAATCCTCAAAAATCCCGTAGCGAAAAAGGCTTACGATGCTACGCCTGAAGAAAAGTACTCGATGGAGTTTCGTAAAAAGCTGTACACCTTGAAAGGAGGCGATCTGCGAAATGGACTTCCCGCGGATCAGACCAACTATCCACGAGAGAAGACCCTGTTGTTTGACATCAAGCAGTCAAAGAAGGCCGCCACGGGCTTGCTGGACGACACGGCAGTGCCAGAGGTCGTGCTGGTTGGCTCAAGCTACTCGCAAGAATGGACCCTGTTTTCGCAGGCGCTAAAGTTTACGTTGCAGCGTGATTTGTCTTCCTTTGCTGTTACCGCGGACAAGAGCCCGTGGGTTGGGTTGATTGGAGGGCGGCGAGGGCGAAGAGGCGACCGGTACT
>JBAWWV010000294.1:0-5030 GCA_037146575.1 Alcaligenaceae bacterium
GGGTTATGCCTCAGTGACGCCTTTGCGACTTGATCTGACGCAACATGCGCAACTCGGGCAGATGACTGAGTGGGTTCGTCCGTTATGCGATTAACGCCCTTGTCGTCTTTGCGGATGGCCGTCAAAGACACCCGCGCTGGGGTGGGGCGAGGCTTGCAAGGTATTACCGCGTCAAACAGCAATACCCGCATTTCCGCCACTCGCATCCCCAATCGCTCGGCAAACAGCCCAACAACGGCGCCGTTGGTCAATGACAATGTCGGGCTAAACTCTGAGCGCCCGCGCGCCGCGATGGTGCAACGCCTGCAGGCCCAAGGGATCAACAGCGATGTGGTCTTGACTGCCATGCAAGCGATTCCGCGTCATGCCTTCGTGGATGAGGCATTGGCCAGTCGCGCCTACGATGACGCCTCACTGCCGATTGGTCATGGGCAAACAATTTCGCAGCCTTGGGTAGTCGCACGTATGATTGCGTCAGTGTGCGGCGCGACCATGCCCATTCGGGTACTTGAAGTGGGCACCGGCTGCGGTTACCAGGCTGCCGTGATGTCGCAAGTCTTTCAGCAGGTGCATTCGATTGAGCGCATTCGAGCGTTGTACGATATGGCCAAAGAGCGCTTGCGCTTACTGCGACTGACAAAGGTGCGTCTGGTGCATGGCGATGGCATGCTTGGCTTACCGTCTGTTGCACCGTTTGACGCTATCGTCGTTGCAGCGGCTGGAATTCGTATTCCGCAGGCGTTGTTGATGCAGTTGAGTATTGGCGGGGTGTTGATCGCCCCCGAAGGGTCAGGCGCACAGCGCTTGGTTCGAGTCACAAGAACAGGTGTTTCGAGTTGGGATAGACAAGAACTCGAAGAGGTGAGGTTTGTGCCCTTAAAGTCTGGATTACAAATATGAGCAAACAGGAGAAACGTATGCTCACTGAGCACGTGATACAAGCTAATTTTCTGCGCAGTGCGATTCAAAATGTTCGTCCTGTGGTGCGTAGGCACTCGGGAGTGCTGGTGCTGTGTGCGCTCGCGCTGTTAGGCGGCTGCACCAATCAATCGGGCAATCGTGCGCCTGTTACTGACCTGAATAACGCTAGCGCAGGCGCAGCTCGCACTTATGTCATCAAGCCCGGCGACACCATGAACAAGATTGCGCGAGAAAATGGAGTGGATGAGGCGACGCTTATGCGGCTAAACAAGCTCGTTAATCCCAATCGCTTGGTGATTGGCCAAACGCTGAAGCTCTCTGATGGTTCAGAGCCCGCGGCTGCCACAACGCGACCTGCCGGAACAAGCAAGCCCGAGACACGTCCTCTCGATGCCGCAAGTAGCGCTTCGCAGGCAAATGAAACCCCTACACCGGCCTCTGACGCGGGGTTGATTAGTTGGGGTTGGCCAGCGAGCGGCAAAGTGATTCAGGGCTTTACCCAAACCACCAAAGGGATCGACATCACGGGTAATGCGGGCGATGCAATCGAAGCTGCTGCAAACGGCAAGGTGATGTATTCAGGTAATGGGGTTCGTGGCTTAGGTAATCTGATTATCCTCAACCACGACAATGGGTTTATCACGGCGTACGCACATAACCGAACCTTGTTGGTCAAGGCGGGGCAAGACGTTAAAAAGGGCGCCAAGATCGCTGAGATGGGTCAAACCGACGCGGCCTCTGTGCGCTTGCACTTTGAGGTGCGTCGCCAAGGCACGCCAGTTGATCCTTTGCAATACCTGCCTAGCCGCTAAGAGCCAAGCGCATGACTCCAACACTCGTGTTTGATCTTGAAACCATCCCCGATATCGAGGGGCTTAGGCGCTTGCATAAATGGGGTGCCGAGGTCTCAGATGCCGAGGTAGCAGAGCGGGCGTTTGCTGCGCGTAAAGAACTTACTGGCACGACTTTTTTGCCGCATCATTTGCAACGTGTGGCGGTGGTAGGGTGCGTGTTTCGCGATGACAAAGGGTTCAGAGTCCGCTGCCTGGGACAAGCTGACGATACCGAGCCCGTGCTGTTAACCAGTTTTTTTAAGACTATTGAGCGTTACACCCCAAAGCTGATTAGCTGGAACGGTTCTGGTTTTGATTTGCCTGTGTTGCACTACCGAACCTTGATTCACGGAATTGCAGCACCGCGCTATTGGGATATGGGCGAAGACGATAAAGATTTTCGTTATAACAACTATCTGAGTCGCTACCACACCCGTCATCTTGATTTAATGGATGTCTTGGCTAAGTACAACGGTCGAGGCAATGCGCCGCTCGATGATCTTGCCAAACTTTGTGGCTTTCCAGGAAAATTAGGAATGGACGGCAGCCATGTTTGGGATGCCTGGTCAAACGGACGAGCCAATGAGGTGCGCGCGTATTGTGAAACCGATGTGGTCAATACTTGGCTGGTGTACTGCCGTTTTCGTTTAATTCGCGGTGAACTTGACCAAACCGCGTACCAGGATGAGATCGATCTAGTGCGCAGTACCTTGCAAGCAAGTGCCGAGCCCCATTGGGCAGAGTATTTGGCCGCTTGGACATGACAAACAATTTTATGCGGATACCAACCGCCTCACGGAGCCCTCTTATGCGTTGCTTTGATTTGCGATCTCTGTCGACCCTGTTTAGTCTGCTGCTGGTTAGCTTTTGCGCGTCTGCGCAAAATGGTGCGTTGATGTTGCGTTCATCCAATCAACTGAATCAAAGCAGCCAGCACTCTGGCGGCTCGGTGGCGCCGGCAGCAGCACCGAGCGGGTCGCCTCTGGTGGTTGAAAGCATGGGGCGTTTGCCTGACGCCCTGGTTGAAGGTTTGGTGCTCGATGCGGCGCAACGTGCCAAACTCGATGCCGCGCACGACGCGCGTCGCAAAATGTGGAACACCAATCGCGTGGCTCGGCAGGCTGAGTATGCAGCGTTAACCAAAGAGCTCTCAACCGATAAATTTGATCCACGCGATGTCATTGCGTTACGCAAAAAAACGCGCGCCAAAATTGATGCGGGCTTTGATGACGTGCAGGCTAGCTGGCTTGCGTTTTGGGATGTGTTAAATCCTGCGCAACGCAAGCTGTTGATTGACTACATGCGTAACCAACATGTGTTGCAAGGCAAAGCCTCGGCAGCGGCCTCGGCCGAACGGTCAGCTGAGCGTGCTAAACAGCAAGCCGCGCTGGATCGTGCCCAAGCACGCGCTGCGGCCCAAGACTGATCCGTTTCGTCTGCAGTCACAACACTAACAGGTGCCGTGACTGCGCCAACATCATTTTTTAAAGCCAAATCTCCTCTCATGTACTCGAGAGGTATTTAGTCTTTTTTACTTAAAGTCATCTCTATGTCTCAAGAAGTTCTGCAAGTTGAGTCCCTCGATCTAGAGGCGCGTGGTGTCGCGCGTCACGACGGCGACGGCAAGGTGGTCTTTATCGAGGGTGCCTTGTCCTCCGAACGCGTCACCGCTAATATTTTTCGGCGCAAGCCGTCCTTTGAGATCGGTCGGGTTCAAGTCATTGTTCGTGAATCATCACAGCGCGTAAAGCCCAGATGCGAACACTTTGGGGTCTGTGGTGGTTGCGTGATGCAGCATCTTGACCCTGCAGCCCAGGTCGCGAGCAAGCAACGCGTTCTTGAAGATAATCTCGCGCATATCGGCAACGTTCGGCCCGAACAAATGCTGCCACCGTTACACGGCCCTAGTTGGGGCTATCGTTATCGCGCCAGGCTCTCGGTGCGTTGGGTGGCCAAGAAAGGGACTGTACTAGTTGGTTTTCACGAGCGTAAAAGTAGCTTTGTGGCCGATATCAAAACCTGTCATGTTTTGCCCCCTCATGTGGCCGCTTTACTGGTGCCGTTACGGGGCCTGATCATGGCGCTCTCAGCACCCGATCGCTTTGCTCAAATCGAAGTCTGTGTGGGCGATGTGGCGACTGCGCTTGTGTTGCGTCACCTCGATCCTTTAAGCGCTGACGAAATCATTACACTGCGAGCCTTTGCTACCCTGCATAATATTCAGTGGTGGTTACAGTCAAAGGGCCCAGATACTGTTCATGCTCTTGAACCCGAAGACGAAAACAAGCTTGGTTATAGTTTGCCCGAGTTTGGGCTTCGCATGCCCTATCGGCCCACTGATTTCACTCAGGTCAATCATCAGATCAATCGCGTGCTAGTGTCGCGCGCCTTAAGCCTGCTCAATGTGCAGCGCACGGATCGTGTTGCAGACATGTTTTGTGGCTTAGGTAATTTCACGCTGCCATTGGCCACACGATGTCGAGAAGTGGTGGGTGTAGAGGGCAGTGCACCACTAACAGAACGTGCCGAGCAGGCTGCGGTTCAAGCGGGGATCTTGAACGCAACATTTCAGACGCTGAATTTATTTGAAGTGGATCAGACTTGGTTGCAAAGCTTGGGTCATATTGACCGCATGCTGATTGATCCACCGCGTGAAGGTGCGTATGCCTTGGTGCAGGCTCTTGCTGCGGTTGCGCAGCAAGAGCGCCCTGTACGCATTGTGTATGTGTCGTGCAATCCGGCCACCTTGGCACGCGATGCTGACGTGCTGGTCAACCAAGCTGGCTATCACTTGCGCAGTGCGGGGGCCATTAATATGTTTCCGCATACGAGTCACATTGAATCGATTGCGGTCTTTGAGCGCAAAGACTGAAGCGAACGTTCTAGGGCTAATGTGTTGCGACGACCCAAGCCAATCTTCGGCTTGGGTGTCTTGAAGCAAGACCGTTCAATTCGTTCGTCTATGTGTCTTAAAGCAAAATCGTTCAATTCATTTGTCTGAACTTGCTGAATCAGAGCGAATGGTTGATGTGAGTCTGTTATTTTGTTTGCGCCAAGATTTTTTCAGCAGCTTGGCGCACGCGCACCGGCGCTGTCCCACCGATATGGTCACGTGCAGCGACCGAGCCCTCGAGTGTAAGCACTTGGTGCACATCATCGCCAACCGACGCATGAAATGCGCGTAATTCGGCCACACTTAAATCAGCCAGATCACAATTCTTTTTCTCGCACTCGCGCACGGCATGCGCAACGGCTTCGTGCGCATCACGAAACGCC
>JBAWWV010000295.1:0-5001 GCA_037146575.1 Alcaligenaceae bacterium
CAGTCAACTGCGCCAACGCTACTGGCATCAAAGGCTACGCTAGAACCACTACAATAGGACTTGGTTTTTCAGGAGCCCCTTCATGGCCACCCCTCGCCTTAAAGCAGTCATGTGCAGCAGTCCGGCTGGGTTGCACCGCATGGCTTATACAGAATGGGGCGATCCCTCTAATAAAAAGCTTGTGTTGTGCGTGCATGGTTTGACGCGCACGGGTCGCGATTTTGACGTTTTGGCCAAGCGGTTGGCGCAAGATTATCGGGTCGTGTGCCCCGATGTGGTTGGGCGTGGGATGTCCGATCGACTGGCAAACCCAGCTTTCTATGCAGTGCCCCAGTACGCTGCTGACATGGTGAATTTGGTTGACCGTCTGCAACCCTCTGTATTGCATTGGGTGGGCACCTCGATGGGTGGCTTGATCGGCTTGGCGTATGCCGGTGCCTTGGCCTTGGCGCGTGTGCAACAACAAACGCTGACACCCGCCCAGCATTACTCGAGCTTGCCCTCAACGGGGGTTCGCCTGGATCGCCTTGTGCTAAATGACGTGGGGCCACACCTTGAACCGGTGTCACTTGAACGTATCGGACAATATGTCGGCGAAGCGATTGAGTTTGCGAGCTTTCAGGACGCAGTCCAGTATGTCAAAAAAACTACAGCCTCCTTTGGCCCGCACACCAAGGCGCAGTGGGAAGAACTGACGCGCTACACCTATATTGAGCAAAACGGCGTCTGGATTAAGCACTACGATTTGGGGCTGGCTGTGCCGTTTAAAAGTATGACCCCTGAAGTCGCGGCCCAAGGAGAACAATACTTGTGGTCGGCCTACGCCTCGGTTCAAACGCCGATTATGATTTTGCGTGGTGCGCAGTCTGATTTATTGTCTAGACATACCTTGCAGCAAATGCTTGAGCGTAATCCGCAGGCTAAGTCGCACGAGTTTAGCGGCGTAGGCCATGCACCCACCCTGATGACTGACGATCAAGTCAAGGTCGTAACGGATTTTTTATATGCCTAATCGAACTCCAGCTTTTTGCGCTGATCTGCATTGTCACTCGACCATCTCTGACGGTGTCTATCACCCAGAAGTGGTTGCCGAACGTGCGCATTCCTATGGCGTGACGTTATGGGCACTGACGGATCATGATGAGGTATCTGGTCAGCAAAGGGCTCGCGCTCGAGCCGAGGCGCTTGGTATGAAGTATTTGTCAGGAGTCGAGATTTCAGTCACCTGGGCCAAACAAACTGTGCACATTGTTGGGCTAGGCATCGATCCTGAACACGCCACCTTGGTACAGGGCCTGCGTGAGACGCGTGCAGGCAGAGCCGGGCGCGCGCGTCGTATTGGCGAGCGCTTAGCCAAGCTTGGTATGCCTGGCGCCTTCGAAGGCGCGCTCACTTTTGCGGGTAACCCCGAATTAATTAGTCGCACACACTTTGCGCGCTATTTAGTAGAGGCTGGTCATTGCAAAACGGTACAAAGCGTGTTTGACCATTACCTAAGCGACGATGGCCCCGCGCACGAACCGATGCAATGGGCCAAGCTTGAAGACGCGGTGAGCTGGATCCGTGGCGCAGGTGGCGCCGCTGTCATCGCGCATCCTGGTCGCTATCATTACACCCCCACCCAGTTTGGTGCTTTGTTTGACACCTTTAAAGACGTCGGTGGCCAAGCGATTGAAGTCATCACAGGTAGCCATACTGTTCCGCAATATCACGAGTACGCGCAGGTCGCACGTCACTATGATTTTCTGGCCTCGTGTGGTTCAGATTTTCATAGTTCAAAAGAAAGCAAAATTGAATTTGGTAGCCTACCGCCATTGCCTGCTGATTTGAAACCTGTTTGGAAAGACCTTGTCTGAAGTTTGTTTAGGAAAGTTGACTGTGATGCGTTTGAACATTGCAAAATAGATGAGTGAAAAATTTTCTGTCTTGTGTTTAAAACGGCACAACAGGTTGCCCAAAGACATGCTGTAAATGATTTCAGAATGGCTAAATATATACTTAGAGTTATGAACAAAGCCTTTGTAAAAGAACAAGACAACGATGATGACGATGAACTGCCCGAGGCGGCAGCGCTGCCTAAAGGCACGCGTAACTATCTGACACCTGGCGGCTATGCGGCGCTGCGCAATGAGTTGATCAAGCTGATGAATGAAGAGCGCCCCGCGATGGTGCAGATCGTTTCGTGGGCGGCTTCAAATGGTGACCGCTCTGAAAATGGTGACTATTTATACGGAAAAAAACGATTGCGCGAGATCGATCGTCGTATGCGTTTCTTAACGAAGCGGCTCGAATTGGCCGAGATTGTTGACCCAGCCGAGCAACAAAATCGCGATCAAGTATTTTTTGGTGCGACCGTGTTGTATGCGGATCAAACTGGCTTAGAGCGCCGTGTGACGATCGTTGGCGTTGATGAGGCCGAACCGTTAAACGGCAAGATCAGCTGGATTTCGCCGGTTGCGCGCGCATTGAATAAAGCGCGTGTGGGCGACACAATCACATTGCGCACACCAGGTGGCGTTGACGAGCTAGATATTTTAGAGGTCAGCTACGCTGATGCTTGAGCGCCGCTAAGCCATCAACAGGCACCTCAAGCACAACTGGTTAGCCGGCCTCTGTTGCTTTGCACCAGCGTTGCTCAGTGATATCGCAAACTAAGCGTGACACCAGCCTGACTTTCAGTCGGGGGCAAAAAATGCCCCCATCTTAAAGACAGTAGGATTCGCGTGCGCGCCCCCCTTGGAAGAGTCTCCTTGCGTACCATCTGAAAACTTTCTGCTTTTTGCCGCTTCTTTGGGCAGAGCATACGAGTCAATATCCTTGTGGTTGGTCACGCTGGCGCCACCCACTCTAAACATGACCAGGTTACCCACTGGGTTCGCCGAAAACCGATACTGCGTGCCTCGGGGCAAGAGTACGCCTTCGAATGGATGCGCAACGATTGAGCTGCCATCGCCAAAGTTGAAGGTTGCTTCACCTTGTAAGATCAAGAAACAATGATCCTCAATATCATGGCTATGTAAGGCGTTTTCACCCCCTGTCGAATACACCTTCGAATGGGCCCACAATGCTGGCGCACTGCCAAGGCTTGCCATGGTTGCGCCACTTTCTAGCAAAGGCAAGTTACGCAGACTGAATTTGACGTTATCGGCAATAGTTTGGCTTGTCTCAAGAACTTGATTCATTATTTTTCCTTTATGAATTTAGCTTAATTTACTCCCATACTATGTTTTTATCCACGGCTAATTTTTTGTAAGTCACAAAGCTCGCTCGCACTTGTGCCATTGCCTCTTCTGCAGTCAAAGAAACGGATACAGCTCCGTCTGCCACCATTAACTCAAGTAGTTCCTTGGTTTTTCCAATTTCATTCATCTCGCCGTTTAGCCGCGTTAACAAGGCACTTGGGATCCCTGCGGGCGCAAACATGATCGTATAAAGCGATAACTCAAATCCGGGCACGACAGACGACACGGTGGGTAGTTCTGGGAATACTGGATTAGACTTCAGAGACGTGACGGCAATCAGGCGTACCCGCCCAGCTTTCACCTGCGGCGCAACCGTGGAACTGGTTGCAAACATCGTTTCAATCGTGCCGCTCGCTAAATCGATCACACCAGGGGCTGATCCTTTATAAGGGATGTGATTCAACTGAACCTTTGCACTATCGTTCAACAACTCTGCGGCAAGATGCTGACTGGTACCGACCCCACCAGAACCGTTTGTCAGTTGATTTGGCTTAGCTCTCGCAGCCGCAATAAAATCAGCGATCGTCTTGATTTCACTTTTGGCGGTGACAGCAAGCACAAGAGGGCCTTCGCCAATAATCGAGATTGCAGTTAAGTCTTTGACCACATCGAGCGGTACAGACTTTGCGGTCGCAGCAGCCGATAAGGTGCTGGTCGACGAGAATAAAAGCCAAGACCCATCTTGCGGCGCTTTGGCAACAGCCGCGGCTCCGATGAACGTCGATCCACCAGGTCTATTCTCAACGATCACCGAGGTGCCAAGTCGTGTCCCTAATTGGGGTGCGATTGCTCTCGCAATGATATCGGTACTTGCCCCTGGCGAAAATGGTACGACGATCCGGATCAGCGAAGGAATCACCGCCTGCTGCGCAACAGCGATTGGGGCAGCAGAAAAAAGAAAAGTTAAAACCAATAACTGTCGGTATCGATGATGCATTCTGCTTTTTCCATTTTAAAAGCACATTAGCTTGAAGGTGTTAAATGTGAGAATACCGTAGCGCGCCATCCGTTCAGTTTAAAGACCGCGCAGCCTTTTTGCTGACTTTGCATGCCATGCTGAAATGAAGGGTGGAACGATTTGGCGAGATTATTTTTTTCTTGTTCTACAACATCTAGCGAGATCAAAGCGCTAAAACGATTTCTTTTTAATATATCACTAATATCTCGATGTTCTGTAGGCTTATGACTCACTCACGGATCAGCGCCGCGTGCCCAGCTCTGCTATCCGGCCATTTAAAGTTAAAACCACTGTCGCGCAGTCGCGCATTACTCAAGCGTTTGCTACCGACTGAAACCGGTGCGGCCCCTTCGAGTGGTATGGGCCCGCCCACAAGTTTTGCCAGTGCGTCGTACAACACCCGCATCGGCAACGGCGTACTGTCAGTCACCAAATAAATCGGTTGCGGCTTGAGAAAGTTCATCAAATGCAAGACGGCCGCCGCCGCATCTTCAATGTGAATCCGATTAACCCAGTGCGATTCAGCAGCCGGCGCAGTCGCTAGACCTGCGCGCAGGCGATCGAGCAAATAACTGCGACCGGGCCCATAGATGCCAGACAGTCGCAAGTTTATGGTTTCAAACTGAGCGTTTTGACTTTGCAGCCATTGTTCTGTTTCAAGCAAGACTCGGCCGTTGAAACTTTTAGGCGCTGTGGGCGTGTCTTCATCAATCCATTGCGCGCCATGATCGCCGTACACCGCGGTTGACGATACGAATAACACACGTTGCAACGCGGGCGAGGCAACCGCCTTCAATACGC
>JBAWWV010000296.1:0-5001 GCA_037146575.1 Alcaligenaceae bacterium
GCAGTGGGCCGATTTGTGCGCGGTTACACAGCTAACAGTCCTGGCATCTGATCGTGGTCTTGTGACTTTGGAGGGGCGCAAACAGCATGAAGATGAGATTGAGGCGGCGCTTGGTGTTTGGACGCAAGTCCTTAGCGCTAATGATATTGTTAAGTTATTACAGACTCGCGGAATTTGTGCCGCCACGGTTGTGTCGCCGTTCGATCTACCCAATGATGAGCATCTTCTGCAGCGTGGCTTTTGGCAAACCGTTTCAAGAGAAATCGCAGGCTCAGAGCAACCGCAACCGTCATTGCCGTTTCGACAGTCTGGCTCAGCCTACCTAGTGCGTACACCTGCCCCAACGCTAGGAGTCGATAATCAAAATGTGTTGCGTGAGCGACTTCATCTAGCTGAGAAAGCTATCGAGGCGCTTCGTGATGTGGGTGTGATCGGTGAGCTTGCCGTGCCCGCTTCCTTACGAGGATCCAAAAGCATGAAAAAGGGTTAACAGATTGCGGTTTACATTTTATTTTGCGAAATCATTCTACGGGTCACGCTGACTCGATCTATTCTGGAAGTCGCATACCGGCAGCTTTGACAACCTTAGCCCACTTGGTGAGTTCGACTTGAATATAGTTGCCAAATTGTTCTGGGGTAACGATTGCACTGGGCTCTGAGCCAAGCTTTATCAAGCGTTCTGCGATTTCGGGGATTTCGAGTGCGCGGCGCACTTCGAGATTAAGTTGATCAACAATTGCTTTGGGCGTCGCCGCAGGCGCCACCAGACCAAACCAACCATCCATTTCAAAGCCAGTCACCCCAGCTTCGCTCAGCGTAGGCAGTTCGGGCATGGCGCTTGAGCGTTTGCCGCTTGTGACTGCCAGCGCCCGTAATTTACCGGCCTCAACCAAGGGCCGACTTTGAACCATGGTGTTGAACATTAGCGAGGTTTGCCCGCTAAGCACGCCAAGCAGCGCTGGCCCTGAACCGTTATATGAAATATTCACTAAGTCGATGCCGGCCAAGGTCTTGAGTAACTCAGCTGCCAAATGGGGGCCGGTACCATCGCCAGCAGACGAATAGTTGTACTCACCCGGTTTAGATTTATAGAGCGCAATGAGTTCTTGTACCGACTGGGCAGGAACAGAAGGGTGAATCACTAATACGGTAGAAATTGACGCAACGAAGGCAACTGGTGCCAAGTCTTTAACAACATCAAACGGCATTTTTGGATACAACGACGGATTGACAACCAGTAAGCTCATATACGCAAGTGCGAGCGTGTGACCATCTGGTGTAGATTTTGCAACCAAATCAATACCGATGTTGCCGCCAGCGCCTGGACGATTTTCGACGATGACTGTCTGACCTAGACTCAGACTGAGTTTTGGAGCAAGAAGTCGTGCGAGGATATCCATGCCGCCGCCAGGTCCTGCGGCGACGATGATGCGGATTGTTTTAGTTGGGTAGGGCTCAAGAGGCTTAGAGGAATTAGGTGCTGCATAGGCGCCTGAGGCAAATAACAGCACGATACTCAGCACAGTGGCACAGCTAAGTTTGTGTGCAGTCCAAGCAACGCTAGTGTTAAACATGTGTGACCTTTAGTCTATTGTTATATGCGATCGAATCTTATATCTGCCGTGAAATCGATTATTTTTTGGCGTATAAAAAAAATAGTATCATCAGACAGTATAGGATCAATCCCCAAGGTTGCAATCGCCGATAACGTGCTTGGCTCTTTACCGTGTTTACTAGGCTCGTACAGAGCTCACTGTCACTTACTCTCAACGGAAACTCGATCATGCCAGTTAAGCCTATTAAAAATGCCGCTCTGAAAACTACCGGCGTTGCGAAAAAAACGGTTGCGAGTCGTCGCCAGGCTGTGGTGGCAACGGGCTTGCGTCGTCGTGGCTTTACTCCGTATTGGCTTGAGTTTATGGCCGAAAATGACATTGAGTTTCTTGAGGCCTACGAAAGAATTTACGAATTGACTGCGGTTCGTAAGAGCGTGCTCCCTGCGAAGTTTCGCGAGATGATCGTGGTGGCGGCTGTCGCGATTGGGGGATACCAGTCTGGTTTAAAGCAACATGTGCACCGTGCACTGCAATTAGGCGCGACTAAACAAGAGCTGATTGAGGTCTTTCAAAGCGCTTACTTTCATACCGGGGCGTTGACGTTAGTGCAAGGAATGATTGCGCTGATAGACTGTCTGAAAGAGCTCGAAGAAGAGGGCGCTATGGCAAAAAAAGAAGCCACCGCTAAAAAAGCCTTCGCAAAAAAAGAGCTGGCAAAAAAAGAAAAAGAAAAGGTCGCGATAGTCAAAAAAGCACTTGCAAAAAAGAATCTAGCAACGGTTAAAAATCCCCCCGCTAAGCGTGCAGCGAAGCGAGTCGCAATTTAATTTGTAGCAGACTCTCTTTGCGATAGAGATAAGCTAATCCTATTGATACAAGCTCCTATCGGTACAAGCACACCCAAGGTGCACTCGTTTTCTAGTTTTGAGGTTCTCACATCATGTCTATCAAAAAAAGTCGCTGGTTCACTTCGGCGCTATTGCTTCTTTCTGCTGGTTGGTTCACCTCTGCGTTGGCGCAAGGGGTATATCCAGCTCAGCCAATCAAAGTCATCGTGTCGTATCCCGCAGGTGGGTCGAACGATTTAGTGGCGCGTCTGCTTGGTGAAGAGATGGGTAAAGAGCTTGGGCAGCGCTTTGTGATTGAGAACAAAAGTGGTGCAGGTGGGGTGGTTGGCGCTGAAACAGCCGCTCGCGCAGCACCCGATGGGTATACGCTCTTCATGGCTGGTGGTGCGCACGCGCTGGCTCCGAGTTTGAATAAAAGCGTGGGCTATGACTTGGTGAAGGATTTTGAGCCAATTAGTTTGGCGGCAATCGGAACGTATTTGTTGGTGGTGCATCCCTCATTGCCAGTCACGTCAGTGAAAGAGTTGATTGAATTTGCAAAGTCCAAACCCGGCGTGTTGAGTTATGCGTCATCGGGCGCCGGTGCGCCACCGCACCTTGCGGCGGTCTTATTCGAAAAAATGACTGGTACGTCCCTGAATCATGTCCCTTACCGAGGGGATACTCCTGCGATTGCTGATGTGGTTGCAGGTCATGTGCAATTGTCTTTTATGTCAATTGCACCGCTCTTGCCTCAAGTGAAGTCTGGTGCTTTACGTGCGCTTGCCATCACAAGCGGTAAGCGCTCAGAGGTTGCGCCCGACGTCATGACTCTTTCTGAAGCTGGATTAGCAGGCTACGACGTTGGGACCTGGTGGGGTTTGTTGGCCCCAGCTAAAACGCCTCAACCAATTGTTGAACGTTTATCAGCCGCCATGCAGCGTGCGGTCAATTTGCCTGCAGTTCGCGATCGCTTTTTGGCAGGTGGCATTCAGGCAATGAGCAACACGCCTAGTGAATTTGCAGCCATGATTAAATCTGAACTGATCCGCTACGGTACGCTTGTTAAAGCTGCCGGAATCGACCCGACGTAACTCATACGGGGCCGATACCTGGCCCATACAACTGTTGGCGAAGTTGTTCAAGCTCGTCAAGATTTTTTAGACTGTGCGCGCGAGTCCCTTGTTCGATGTCTTTGACTTGAGCAGCAAGGTGTTGATTGAGTGTGACGGGTAAGTTAAATTTTTGTCCCTGCTCAATTAACCAGCCAAGCATGTGATCGACCTCAGTCGGTCTTTTTTGCACAGCAAGATCACGCCATTGTCCTGAGCGTACTTTTATTTGTTTGGCACAGACCGCTGCAAAACGATTGAGCACCTCGCGCGCCTCTAGCTCTTCTTGCGGGTTAGTCGGGCGCATTTTGTTAGGATTAAATTCGCCAAACTGACGCAAGTCAATGCCCGCCGCCTGGGCTATGCCCACCCCTTCACCTAGCAAGGCAATCAGCAAGCGTTGGTAATCGGGATGCGCGAAGATTTCAGCGAACGTACCGTTGGTCACGGCTTGTGCAAACAAGAGCGAACAATCAATTTGCTTTGACCACAGGTAGCCAAAAATATTATCCGTGATGTGTCCGGTGACGGCATGATCAAGCAGCGACTTGATGTGAGTCAGGCGCTCAGTGATGCGGCCATCCAGTTCACCAATCCAAATATTTCCGACTCCTCCTTGCTCGATGTGGCCGGGCGCCTGCCAGTCGGCAGGAAAACTAACAAAGCCTGCAACGACATGTTGTGGGCCTAACCGCTGCGCGATGCGTGGCGGGTTCATGCCGTTTTGTAATGAGACTATGACGGTATCTGGTCCGCAGAGGGGCTCGATGACAGTCAGTGCCGATTCGGTGTCCTGCGATTTCACCGCAAGAAAAACAAGGCCAAGTGGACCAAGTAGCTTGTCGGGTGTGAGCGCTTGAGCCGCGACGGTAAAGTTCTCAAACCCGCTAATCTTTAAGCCGTGTTGGTGAATCGCTTGAACATGATCGAGTACCTGATCGACAAACTGTACGTCGTGGCCCGCCCGACGCATATGGGCACCAATCGTGCCACCGATTGCGCCAGAGCCGAAAATGGTGATTGGTAGATTTATCATGAAACTACTCGACGGTCGCGCCAGTTTGCCGAACCAAGTTTCCCCAAGACTCAGTGTCCGCCTTAATCAGGTCAGAAAATTCTTGCGGCGAACCCGACAGGACTTGAATTCCGCCCATGGTTTTGAAACGTTCTTGTACTGCGGCCAACTGTAAGAGGCGATTGAACTCTTGATTCAGTGTTTGAATAATTGGCAGTGGTACCTTAGCTGGGGCAACAATACCAAACCAGGCTTTGAAGGCATAGTCCGATACGCCAGCTTCTGCCATCGTTTTGAGTTCTGGAAAACTTGCTGAGCGTGCAGCGTCGACGATCGCAAGCGCACGTAATTTTCCGGCCTTAAGCAGTGAGGCAGACGCTTGCACATTCACAAACATAATTTGAGTTTCTCCTGCCATGACTGATTGCAAAGCTTCGGGGCTTGCTTTGTAAGGGACATGGGTCAGGTTGATGGCCGCCTTCGTTTTAAAC
>JBAWWV010000297.1:0-4999 GCA_037146575.1 Alcaligenaceae bacterium
CGGGCGCATCGATCCCCATCAAAATCGTACCTCTCCCACCTGAGGCCAGCGCCTTGATCTCGGACGCATCGATCAGCAGCAAGCGTCCGCGGGTCGACAAAAAGGCAACCTGCACGGCCTGTGCAAACATTGGCACTGGGCGCAGCAAGCCATCTTTGGGTTCAAGCGTTACGAATTGTTTACCCGCGCGTTGTCGGCTGGTCATGTCAGAAATTTTGGCGACAAAACCAAAACCCTGCTGTGTGGTGAGCAACCACGCTGAATCCGCTTGTGCAGCAACCATGTGCTCGATACGCGAGCCTGCCTCAAGATCAATCATTGACGTCACGGGCGCGCCATCACCGCGCGCCGAGGGTAACGCCGAGACCAGCACCGAATACACTCGCCCGTTGTCACCTAAAGCAATCAAGGTGTCAGTACTACGGCACTCAAAGATACCGTAACAATCATCACCGGCTTTAAACGTAAATTGAGCTAACTCGTGCCCATGGCCCTGCCGCGCACGCAGCCAACCCTTTTGCGACACGATGACTGTCACGGGCTCGTCAACGATTTTGATTTCAAGCACTGCACGCTCTGCTGTCTTGATCAACGTGCGACGCTCATCGCCATACGTCTTGATATCGGCTTCGATTTCGCGCACGACCGTACGCTTAAGTGCCGTGGGCTGATCGATTAGCTCTTTGAGTTTGTCTTGTTCAGTGCGTTTATCGGCGAGCTCTTGCTCAATTTTAAAACCCTCAAGACGCGCCAACTGACGCAAACGCATATCCAGAATGTCATCGGCCTGGCGCTCGGTCAAAGAGAAGCGTTGCATCAGCGCAGGACGTGGCTCGTCGGACTCTCGAATTGTCTTAATCACCTCATCGACATTAAGATACACCAGCATGCGGCCTTCGAGCACATGGATGCGATCCGTCACTTTGTCATAGCGGTACTGGGTGCGACGCAAGACAGTGCTGGTGCGAAAATCAATCCACTCGAGCAACGCCTGACGTAAGCCCTTCTGGCGCGGACGCTTATCGGTACCAATACAAACCAGGTTCATCGAGACACTGGTTTCCATACTGGTTTGAGCCAGCAAAGTATTGACCAATTCGTCGCGATCAATGCGTGACGTCTTGGGCTCGAACACCAAACGCACCGCGGCGTCTTTGCCCGATTCATCGCGCACCGCATCGAGCAGGCCCAGCATCTGAGCTTTGGTTTGCTGCTGCTCGGGCGTAAGCGCTTTTTTACCCGTCTTCACCTTTGGATTGGTGAGGTCTTCGATCTCTTCGAGTACCTTTTGACAAGAGGCGCCCGGAGGGAGCTCGTGGACAACCAGTTGCCACTGGCCTCGCGCCATCTCTTCAAACTGCCATCGCGCGCGCGCCTTGATTGAACCGCGACCTGTTTGATAAATTTGGGCAATGTCTGCCGCGGCAGTAATGATTTGTCCGCCGCCTGCAAAGTCAGGGCCTGGCACCATTTCAAATAGAGCTGCATCCGCTAAGTTGGGTTGCTTAATGAGCGCAACACAGGCCTGCCCGATCTCGCGCAGGTTATGCGAAGGGATTTCTGTGGCCATACCCACTGCAATCCCGGAGGCACCGTTGAGCAACATCACGGGCAGGCGTGCGGGCAACATGTCAGGCTCTTGATGGCTACCGTCGTAATTCGGCACGAAATCAACCGTGCCCTCGTCGAGCTCGTCGAGCAGCAGGCGAGCAAAAGGCGTCAGTCGGGCCTCGGTGTAGCGCATCGCCGCGGCATTATCGCCATCGCGCGAACCAAAATTACCCTGGCCATCGATCAGGGGGTAACGCAAGGTGAACTGTTGCGCCATCCGCACCAAGGCGTCGTACGCGGCCTGATCCCCGTGCGGGTGATATTTACCCAGCACATCACCGACCACACGCGCAGACTTGACTGGCTTGGCACCCGATTGCAGACCCATCGCCTGCATCGCGTACAAAATACGACGTTGCACGGGTTTTTGTCCGTCACCGACATCCGGCAAGGCACGCCCACGCACCACTGAAACCGCATAGTCAAGATACGCCTGCTCGGCATACAGACCAAGCGTTAAGGATTCACTATCATCTTTTTGATCAAACAAACCAGGTTGAGTACCGTCAGTCATTTAAATATCAACCTCTGCAAGATTACCTTTATCTTCGAGCCAAGTACGACGCGCACCCGATTCGCCTTTACCCATCAGCATGTCAAACATCGCAGTGGTGTCTGCGGGCGCGAGCGCCCCGTAGCCAACCGGCAACATCCGACGGGTGTCTGGATTCATGGTGGTTTCCCAGAGTTGTACCGGACTCATTTCACCCAGCCCTTTAAAGCGACTGATATCCCAAGAGCCCTCTCGCACACCCTCTTTGCGCAGCTTGTCTTGGACCACCTCAAGCTCGCCGGCGTCTAGGCAATAAATTTTTCGGGCTGGGCGTTTGCCTAGAGCGGGGACGTCAACGCGAAACAGGGGGGGACGCGCCACATACACATGACCTAATTCAACGAGTCGCGGAAAATGCTTGTAAAACAGAGTGAGCAACAAAACTTGAATGTGCGAGCCGTCAACGTCAGCATCTGACAGAATGCAGATACGACCGTAGCGCAGCCCCGACAGATCAGGCGTGTCTTTGGGGCCATGCGGATCAACGCCAATTGCCACCGCAATATCGTGAATTTCGTTATTGGCAAACAGACGATCACGATCGACCTCCCAAGAGTTCAAGACCTTACCGCGCAAGGGCAAGACTGCCTGAAATTCTTTATCGCGACCCATTTTGGCTGAGCCACCTGCCGAATCACCCTCAACCAAAAAGACTTCAGTGCGCGAGGAATCAGACGATTCACAATCAGTGAGCTTACCGGGCAACACGGCCACACCCGAACTTTTACGCTTTTCAACTTTTTGCGCAGACTTGGCCCGCGCCTGCGCTTGTCGGATGGCGAGTTCAGCTAGTTTTTTACCGTACTCGACGTTGCTGTTTAACCAAAGATCGAGTGAGGTGCGAACAAAACCACCCACCAGACGCACGGCGTCACGACTATTGAGCCGCTCTTTGATCTGCCCTTGAAACTGCGGGTCGAGCACTTTGGCAGACAACACAAAGCTTGCACGGGCAAAAACATCTTCAGGCAAAAGTTTGACGCCTTTGGGCAGCAGGCTATGCAATTCGGCAAAGCCTTTGACGGCGCTGAATAAACCTTCGCGCAGGCCGGCTTCATGGGTGCCCCCTGCGGGAGTAGGGATCAGGTTCACATAGGACTCACGCACCACGTTACCCTCATCGGCCCAAACAACCACCCACTGAGCCCCCTCACCTTGTGCAAAGCTTTCGTGATCGGCCAGCGCAAACTGCTCGCCTTGAAACATCGGCACGCGCAATTCATGACCATCAAGAGCCTCAGACAAGTAGCCTGCCAAGCCATCCTCATATTGCCAGTTGCGTGTATCGCCGATTTTTTCGTTGACGAGGGTGACTTTGACCCCCGCCATCAACACGGCTTTGCTGCGCAGCAAGTGCATCAGCTCATTAAGAGGGATGACCCCAGAGTCAAAGAAACTGTTGTCTGGCCACACGCGTACCCGCGTGCCAGACTTTTTGCGATTGAGTTCGGGGACCACGGCAAGCGGCTCGAGAACATCGCCGTTGGCAAATACCATACGGTGTGCAGCCGCCTCGCGCCACACCACTAGCTCAAGCCGCTTTGACAGCGCGTTGGTGACCGAAACACCGACCCCGTGCAAACCGCCCGAGAAGGCGTAGGCGCCCCCCCCTTTTTTGTCGAATTTTCCGCCAGCGTGCAGTCGCGTAAACACAAGTTCGACCACGGGGGCTTTTTCTTCAGGGTGCAAGCCCACTGGGATTCCTCGCCCATCGTCTTCAACAGTCACGCTACCGTCAGTGTGTAAGGTGACTTGAATATGCTTACCAAAACCGGCCAAGGCCTCATCGGCCGCATTATCGAGAACCTCTTGAATAATATGAAGCGGGTGCTCGGTGCGGGTGTACATGCCAGGCCGCTGGCGCACGGGTTCAAGGCCTTTCAGCACCCGAATCGATGACTCGTTGTAAGACTTAGTACTCAAGAGATCCCCAAATGCAATAAAAGATGCGCCATTTTACGGAAAATGCAGAAGCAGGCAGTTTCAAAGGTAAAACGGGGCCTAAACTGTGCTCGTGCACTGCATGGTGGGCCTAGTCGGCGAGCTCTGCTTTGGCCTCGAGTTGTTATTCTGCACGGTCGTTTGAGCGCCAAACACCGCAAAGTTAGCAAAATCGGGGGATGTTATGCTTTAATGCAGTTAAGACAGATGGCGACGCAAGCCACCAAGGATCCAAAAAGTTGATCCCTTGCAGTTTCGGCCAAGTTTGCCGAACGGCATTGCCGAATGTAAAAGCAAAAAATATCCCAAATTTGCCAGACCGATCACTCTCAGAGAAAAACCATGAGCGAACACATCAAAAACGTGAGCGACGCCAGCTTTGACGCGGACGTCATCAAATCTTCACAACCCGTATTGGTTGATTACTGGGCAGCCTGGTGCGGCCCTTGCAAGCAAATCGCCCCAATGCTTGAAGAAGTTGCGACGCAATACGCCGGCAAAATGACCGTGGCCAAACTCAATGTTGACGAAAATCAGGCGACTGCCGGTAACTTTGGCATTCGCGGTATTCCAACCTTAATGTTATTTAAAGATGGCAAAGTCGCTGACACCAAAGTCGGCGCTCTGTCAAAAGCACAACTAACCGCATGGTTAGACAGCGCGATCTAAGATGCCGTCACGCGCGAGCCCCTTCGTGGCTCGCCACTGGCTTCGCTTAAGGCGGGCTGTTCGTTTACCAAACCTGTTCTTTCCCCCCTCCTCTTCTATTTTGAAGTAATTTTTTACACTGACATCAATGCACCTGAACGAACTGAAGGCGCAGCACGTTTCGCAGCTGCTCGAAATGGCCGCAGGCCTCGAAATCGAAAACGCTAGTCGCTTACGCAAACAAGA
>JBAWWV010000298.1:0-4984 GCA_037146575.1 Alcaligenaceae bacterium
CTCTCTGACTGGCCGTGGGCAGGCAAGCCTGCATCGTCGTCTGCCCCGAGGCTACGTGCCTGACCTTCGAGCATGACAGGCACCCCGTCGCGCACTGGGAAGGCCAAACGGTCACCCCTACAGATTAATTCTGTATGAGAAGAGTTAGGGTAGAGGCGGCCTTTGCAAAGGGGGCATACCAGCAAGTCGAGTAAACGTGTTTCCATGCATGTATTGTAATCACTCGGCTTACGACTTTGCGAAACGCGTCAGTTGTTTTGAGAGCGTTGTGGCCCAACGCGGATCAGAAAATACGGCTTCGGTGGCGACGACCCAGATCCGTGAATCTTGTACCGCTCGGCATTTCACCGCATCTTTAGCTGTGATGAGAAGCAGGTCGGCTCGTTGGGTCTTAAAAAAATCGGCATCAAGAGGATGGTGGTCAGGCAGTCCGGTGCTGTTTCGGTACATAATCCCTACCGCACTCAGAGAATTAAAAAATCTATCCGGTTGGCTTATTGCTGCAATTGCAATAGATGTCTTATTTTCTTGTAGTTTAATAAATTCGTTAACGGATAGATTTATTTTATTATCTAATGAATGTATCTTTGTGATCTGAAGCCACATTGAGAGTTCAGTCGACTCGGGCGTGTCTGTTTGTACAAGCTGCACGCCGCGCTGTGGTGGCAGCGCTAGGCGTGTGATCACCAGGTCAACGGTGTTCAAGCGGCTAGCCGGCTCGCGCAAGGGCCCTGCAGGCAGCAACCAGCCGTTGCCAGTTCGACGCGTGTCTTGCACGATGATTTCAAGGTCGCGCGCGAGGGCGAGGTGCTGCAAGCCATCATCCGACACGATGATATCGATTTCAGGATAGGTGTTTAACAAGGCCTGACACGCTAGGCGGCGGCTTGGATGTACGCCAACTGGCACGTGAGTCAGTGCACTGATCAAGGTTGGTTCGTCCCCCATCGCTAGGGCATCAAGGTGGCCTTGGCCGACACGGGCGGCAGCGCCTATTTTTACGCCATAGCCTCGACTGATGACGCCGGGATTCCAGCCCAAGGCCAAGAGTTGTTGCACCAAGGCGATGACGACCGGTGTTTTACCGACCCCGCCGACATACAGGTTACCCACAATGACAACTGGCACTGGCGCACGATACATCCGCCTCGCGTCCCGTTGATACCAACGGCGTTTAGCCAAAACGTAGAAGAGAGCCAAGCATGAAAAGGGCCACAGCAAACATGCCCACAACCCGCGCGTTTGCCATTGTTGGTGCAGCCAAAAGGCCGCTGCGGCCTGCAGGCGTACCGTTTTCAATCGTTCGCCTGCGTGGCGAAATGAACGCGGGCGATTCCCGCCTGACGGGCTGCTTGCATGCCGGTGATGACTAATTGATGTGCTGCATTTGCGGCGGCACGGATCAAGACCGTGGGCTCTTTTTGCCCCTCGCTCGCTTGTTGCAACGCTGCTGTGAGCGAGGCGAGATCTGGGTTGTTGATTAACACTGCGTTAACAGCGAAGCGCCCCGACTCGTGGATGCTGAGTTCGATCGCTTGCAGCGACTGCGCCTGAGCGCTCGCCTGAGGGAGTGTGATGGTCAGGGCTTGCTGACGCATAAAGGTGGTTGTGGCGGCCAAAAAGATCAGCATGACGAGTAACACATCAATCAACGGAATCAGGTTGATCTCAAGAGGCTCGTGATCGGGGGTGCGGAAGCGCATGGGTGTCAGCCTGTCAGTCTCTGAGGCCATCACGCAAACGTCGGGCCGACTGCTCAAGGCGCAGCAATAAGCCCTCGACGTGCGATTTGAAATAGCGGTGGGCAATCAGGCAAGGTACCGCAATTAAAATCCCTAGGCCAGTGTTGTAGAGCGCAATCGAGATGCCCCGCGCGAGTTCGGTGGGGTCAGAGCCATCTGGGCGATAGGCTGCAAAAATTTCTATCATGCCGATGACCGTACCAAACAGCCCCATCAGCGGTGCGACTGTGGCAATCAGGGCTAAGCCGGGGAGGTAGCGATTCAAGGAGTAAGCAACATCTTGGGCGACGTCTTCGACGCTGCGCCTGAGTTCGGCATCTGGAAGATCTCGGTGCACCAGCAGCTGCGCCAGGATCCGCCCCAAGGGAGACGAGGTTTTGAGTTTGGTAATTGCCTGAGGGTCATCAGCCTGGGCCCGAACCATTTGCAGCACTTGTGTGGCGAGCTCGGGCGGGACGATTCTGCGCGTTTGCAGGCTGAGGAGGCGTTCGATGATGATGGCAAGCGCAGCCACAGAAAGAGCTAAAAGGGGCCAAATTGGCCAACCAGCCTGAGAAACGATTGATAACAAAACAAACCTCGCGTGTGGAGGGCGCAGAATACACGATGACTGAGCGGTCATTGTCGTTGCACGGGGTATCATCGTACGAGCCATTCGCTGCGCTTGGCAAGTCGATTTCAGGCGGATAAAACTATCCACAGGAGTTGTGGATAATTCTGTGTGCATCTTCGGAGAGCGCGGAAAATACTAGCGTTAAGCCGTTTGCTCAAAAAACGATCATCAATTTGTCATATTTTTAAATATGCTTTAAAAACATAGGGTTGAAAAGACTCGTTGACTTAAAACTGCACATATTCAAATAATTTGTTATTTCACAAAGAGTTAAATCGAATTTACTTGCGCTGTGGATAGAAACCAAGCCGGAAGCCTTATGACAATTAGAAGTCAAGACACAAATGCTGCAATAACGCGCGATATCCTGACAGTAGCGCAGTTAAACCAAGCGGTAAGCCATTTGCTGGAAGACAGCTTTGACGCCTGCTGGGTTCGAGGCGAAATTTCTAATTTCACCAACGCCTCATCTGGACATTGGTATTTCACACTGAAGGATGACGCAGCATCAGTGAAGGCTGTCATGTTTCGTAGTCGAGCTGCCACGACCGGGTTTACCCCCAAAGCGGGTGACTCAGTTGAACTCAAGGCGCGTGTGACGCTTTACGAGGCACGGGGTGAGTATCAGCTCCAGGTCGAGCAACTGCGCCGGGCTGGGCTGGGTACGCTGTTTGAGGCGTTTGTTGCCTTAAAAAACAAACTGTCCGCTGAGGGCTTGTTTGACGTTGAAAATAAGCGCGCACTCGCGCAGTATCCGAAGGCGATCGGTGTGATTACCTCATTGGGTGCAGCGGCTTTGCACGATGTAGTGACCGCCCTCGCGCGTCGCGCGCCGCACGTGCCGGTGATCATCTATCCTTCGCTCGTGCAGGGTGCGGGGGCGGCGCTGCAGTTGCGCCAGGCTCTGGCGCTTGCCAACGAGCGCCAAGAGGTCGACACGCTCTTGCTGGTTCGAGGTGGCGGCAGTCTTGAGGATCTGTTTAGTTTTAATGACGAAGCGTTGGCGCGCGATATTGCGGCGAGTGTGATCCCGGTGGTGTCGGGCGTGGGGCATGAGACCGACTTCACAATCGCTGACTTTGTTGCGGACGTGCGTGCGCCCACGCCAACCGCCGCTGCTGAGCTCGTTTGCGGGACGCGGCAGTCGCAACTCGAGCGCGTGTTAGGGGCGGCGCAGCAGGCGCAGCAGTTGCTTGAGCGCCAGCTAGAGCGCCTGGCGCAGCGGGTTGATCGCGCGACCCTAGGCTTGGTGCCGCCAAGCGAGCGCCTGGCGCACCAGCTTGAAAAGGTCGCTGGTTTCGGGCGTCGTGTGACCTCGGCTTTTGATAAACAATTTCAACGCATTCGTACCAGGCACTCCCATCTGCATGTGCGCTTTGAAGGCCTGATGCCAGAGTTAAGCGATTTGCGTGTACGTCTGAGGCACGCAGAGACAGAGCTTGTTGCTGGTCAAAGGCGTTCGTTAGTTCGCCAGCAAACGAGGCTTGAGAGTGTTGCTGCTCAATTAAGGGCCCTAAGCCCCGAGCATACGCTTGCACGAGGCTATGCCATTGTGCGCACTGAGGATAAAACAATCCTGAGAAAGTCTGTAGAGGTGCACGTGGGTCAAACACTTGAGGTAACTTTAGCCGAGGGCGTTCTGAACGCAACGGTGACTCAAAATCGTCTTTAACCCTGCTCGCTGCAAGGCTTGGCTTGCCGTGCGCTGAGCGTTCGATACAATAACGGTTGTTACTTGTCTGACCCACATACAAAAGGATTTTGCAGCAATGGCCCATACGCTCCCAGCTTTGCCCTATGCCCTAGACGCTTTGGCACCCACCATTTCAAAAGAAACGCTTGAGTTTCACTATGGTAAGCATCATCAAACCTATGTGACTAACCTCAACAATCTGATCCCAGGTACAGAGTTTGAAAAAGCGTCTCTTGAAGAGATTGTGAAAAAATCTTCAGGTGGTGTGTTTAATAACGCTGCCCAAATCTGGAACCACACCTTCTACTGGAACTCACTGGCTCCTGCTGCAGGTGCTGAGCCAACCGGCAAACTCGCTGCCGCGATCAACGCAAAGTGGGGCAGTGTTGCAGCTTTCAAAGAGGCCTTCAACAAGTCAGCTGCTGGCAACTTTGGTTCGGGCTGGACTTGGCTGGTGAAAAAGCCTGACGGTTCACTCGACATCGTAAACACCAGCAATGCCGCCACACCGCTCACCACGACTGACGTGCCTTTGCTGACCTGTGATGTTTGGGAGCACGCCTACTACATCGACTACCGCAATGCGCGCCCCAAGTATCTCGAAAGTTTTTGGACCTTGGCCAACTGGGCCTTTGCTGCTAAAAACTTGGGCTAAGCTGGTTCAGCCTTAGAAAGACCGACCTGCGGGTCGGTTTTTTTTTGGGCTAAAGTAGCGGTAACAACAATAACCCTAACAAATTAATACAAGGATTTTTGCCATGGCTAATCAGGCTTTTATTTGTGACGCGTTACGCACTCCTTTTGGTCGCTATGCCGGCTCGCTTTCGCCAGTGCGTCCTGATGACTTGCTTGCGGTGCCAATCCGCGCGTTGGCCGAGCGCAATACCAACCTCAACTGGGCGGAGCTTGACGATGCGCTGATGGGTTGCGCCAATC
>JBAWWV010000299.1:0-4943 GCA_037146575.1 Alcaligenaceae bacterium
TCTTTGAGCAGGGCGGCGAACTCTTGGGGCGTATTGCCCACTGTTCGCGTTCCGGTCGAGTTTGCTTGATCTTGCAAGGTTTTTGAAGCCAGGGCTTTGACGACTTCATCGCGCAGTTTTTGAACAATCGCTGGCGGTGTACCAGCGGGTGCTAGCAAGGCGTACCAAGACCCTGCTAAAACTTTGGGCAAGCCGAGTTCGGCAAAAGTCGGTACATCCGGTGCAGCCTCTGAACGCTTGGCGTCTGCAAGTGCGATGGGAATCAGGCGACCGGCCCGGATATGAGGCAGATCTAAAGACAGTGAATCGAACAAGACCATGACGTTTCCAGCCATCACATCTTGAATCGCTTGTGCGCTGCCTTGGTACGGGACGTGAGTCATTTTGATACCAGCCTCAGAGCTAAAGAGCTCGGCGGCGAGATGGGCAGAGCTGCCAATGCCAAAGGAAGCATAGGTCACACTACCGGGGTCTTTTTTTGAACGCTCAATGACGTCTTTCAAGCTCTTGATGTTCGAGTTGGGGGCGGCCGTCATTAAAAAAGCAGCTTCAGCAACGATGGTGACTGGCGCAAAGTCTTTAATGGGATCGTAGGGCAGGTTGGTTTTTAGCGCCGCGTTCATCGCTAGCGAACCTGTTGTGCCCGCCATGATGGTGTAGCCGTCGGGAATCGATCGCGCACCGAAAGTTGTGCCGATAGCACCATTGGCGCCAGCCTTGTTTTCAACCACAAAGCTTTGACCTAGCTGCTGCGTGAGCAAGTTTGCGATCGGTCTGACCCAGATATCAAGCCCACCACCCGCAAGGTAAGGGCTGATGATTCGCACAGGGCGTTCGGGCCACTCTGCCGCAAAACCTGTAGTGACGGTGGCGCTCAGACATAGCGTCGCAAACAGGCATATCAACCTTGCCTTAATCCGATGCCGCACGATTGATATCTTTTTCAACATTGTCTCTCACTGATGACTATGGTTTTGATCTTGTTGTTTTTTTACTGCACATCAGCCTAAGGCAAGGTCCAAACATAGGCCTCTTGCCCGGGGATAAAATTTCTAATATTTTGTGCTGCATTTCGATTGATCAGGGGACGTGCATATAAAGGATGCATTAGGCTGCGAATTTCATGTTCGATGTGATGCAAGACTTTGCCACTGCCAAGGTCTATCACGTCTGTGAAGCGATATTGATGCACGCTATCTTCGCGTGAGATTAAATTTCGAGCCTTTAGACGGTTATAAGGCCCAGAAAAATCCGCAATGTAAATCTGCAGATGGTGATTGTCGTAGGGACGCTTGTCGGTGCTGTCAGCTTCGCGGTAAATCAAGGCCTGGCTTGGCCCGACTGAAACTCGAGCGAAGACGCCGGCGTGATCTTTGCCAGTGATGGCTTTGGCGTGCATGATCTCTCGATAAAAGTGTGCAATCGGTTCGGCACTGCCATGATCGACAAGCATTTCAATACTAGGCATGCCCAGGCTGATTGGGCCAAACTCAGGCGCAGGTTCGTAGCACTTGAGGCGATTCCCCCAGGGGCAAGTGACCAAGACATGGTCAGTGTGTTCGCTAAAGTTGAACTCGGTCCCTTTTAGTAATTCTTGCACTGAGGCAAGATTCGCGAGCAGCGCTGCCCGACTTGGCGTCACAATCATAATATTGCCACGCAGCACCATTGGCTTGCCGGTAGGCAGATGAAACTGATTGCGGCCTAAATTGATCCACATATTTGTGACACCAGTCATCAAATAAGGATCGCGGGTAAAGCCCATCCCCATCACATAAAAAATGGTGGCAAGTGATTGATCTGGAATCTCTAGATTCACATGCTCTAACGCAACAATGTTGCCGAGGTCGCCCTCTGAACGGTTAAACGTGGTGGCACTTTGCATGTTGTCTCCTGCGGCCGTGGTAGGGCGCTAATTGTATAGATGGCATCGCTTGATGCACATAACTGTTTAACACATGTGCACTCGACATAAAAGTGGTTCATGCTGCACTGCACAGGTTAACGAGTGGCCAACGCTTCCGCTAATATAGGATTCGTGCAATGCCTTGTTTAAATTGGTAAAAAATAATCATCAGCACTTGGGGGCAGTATCTTGAATGTTCGTCACCGAAGTGCCTGTCTGGGTGTATGCCTTTGGCTGTTAAGTGCAGGGCTTGTGTGCGCGTTGGCGGCTGAGTTTCCGGCGGCGCCGATTATCATTGTTGTGCCGTTTGCCGCAGGAAGCGGAACCGACCAAACGGCTCGTGCGATGGCTCAGACGATGGCAGAAGAGTTTAATGCGACCGTGGTGATCGACAACCGTGGCGGTGCAAATGGGATGTTGGCCGCTCAGTACGTGGCGCAGGCCAAGCCCAATGGCTACACGCTTTTATTAACGACGAATACGACGCAGGTCGCAAACCAGTATCTTTACAAAAAGCTGCCTTACGACCCGGTGAAAGATTTTCAACCGATAGGGTTGATTGGCCGTGGCAATATGTTTTTAGTGGTGCAGGCATCTTCACATATAAAAACGGTCGATGACTTGATCAAGAGCGCTCAAGCTAAGCCAGGTACCTTGAATTTTGGCAGCGGTAGCTCGTCCAGTCTTGTTGGCTCAGAGCTACTTAAGCAGATGGCAAACATCCACGTCACTTCGGTGCCCTATAAAAGTAACCCTCAAGCCGTCAATGATTTGCTGGGTGGCCAAATCGATTACATGTTTTTAGATAGTTCGACTGCGTTGCCGTTGATTCGCGCAGACCGCTTGCATCCCGTTGCCGTCAGTTCAGCGACCCGCTCTAACGCTGCACCGAAGGTTCCGACGGTGGCCGAAGCGGGGCTATCAGGGTTTGAGGTGACGTACTGGAATGCGGTTTACGCGCCGACTGGGGTGGCACCAGATGTTGTGGATAAGTTAGCGAAGCTTATTGCGGGTGCCGCCTTGTCAAAGCGTATGGTGTCGCGCCAAGAATCTTTAGGTAGTGAGGCCGTCACCAGCACGCCAAGCGAACTCGCCGAATATCAGGCAAGCGAGGTGCGCACCTGGGGTCGCATTATTCGCGCGGCTGGCATTAAGCCCGAGTAGGTCTTGCGCACATTATTCACCTTTCAACTCTTGTTCAAACATGCAAAATATTCTTCAGGGCGTGACGGTGTTAGAGCTTGGTCAAGTGCTAGCGGGGCCCTTTGCGGGTGCAATTTTTGCCGATCTGGGTGCAGAGGTCATCAAGCTTGAACGAGTTGAGGGAGGGGATGACGCACGTAATATGGGTGCGGCCTTTCGCTATGGCGATGCGCTGAATTTTCACGTGTTTAATCGTGGAAAAAAATCAGTGGCAATTGATTTAAAAACTGCTGAAGGTTTGGCTGCGTTTGAACGCTTGACGGCCAGGGCTGATATTTTTATTCATAATATGCGTCCTGGAGTGACAAAGGCTTTGGGGATTCATGGCGAGGCCTTGTGTGAACGTCACCCGCAGCTGATTTATTGCGAGATCTCGGCCTTTGGGCACGCGGGGCCTATGCACATGCAACCGGGGTACGAACCACTGATCCAAGCCTTCAGTGGATTATCGAGTATCAATGGTGGTCCAGAAGATCCGCCGATGCGTTCGGGTGCTTCTGTGTGTGACCAAGGCACAGGAATGTGGGCCGTGATCGGCGCCTTGGCGATGCTGCAAAGACGGGGGCATACCGGTCGGGGTGGGGTCGTGAGCACGTCATTGCTTGAGACGGCGTTAGGTTGGGTCGGACAAAAGGCCGATGCCTATGCCAATCTTCAGCGTTTGCCAGAGCGACACCGCTCGGGGCATCCAGGTTTTGTACCCTACGAATCGTTTGAGACTAAAGATGCACCGATTTTGATTTGTTGTGGCAACGATCGCTTGTTTGCGAAGTTTGCGCAAGAGTTGGGGCATCCAGAGTGGTTGAAGGATCCGCGCTTTTCTAGCAACCGAAATCGCCTGGCGAATAAAATAGTTTTGTTAGAACGATTGATCCCCTTAATGCATGAACATCCGCGTGCGGTCTGGCTCGTGCGTTTCAATGCGGCAGGGGTTCCGTGTGCACCAGTCAACACAGTGCCCGAAGCTCTCGAAGACCCACAGGTGCTGGCATTGAAGATGCAAAGCCTTGTGCCTGGTGAGGATTTTGTGTTGACTGCGTTACCGATTTCTTTTGATGGAGAGCGGCCAAAACTCCGCTCTGTTGCCCCTAGGCTTGGGCAGCATAACAAAGAGTTCGGTGTGGCAGAGAAGTAATGAGTCGCAGTGTGCACCTGTCGCCGCTTGCGTGCCGTGCAACGGTGACGGTGCTCAGTTGTGGTACCGCATCGATGAGTTGGCCTTTGATGAACAGGCATAGGTTCTCAAGCGTGGCGGGGCCCAAGTCTCTAATGTCATCTAAAAACCGATGGTCTAGCAACGCGCGAACGCGTTCGATCTCTTGACGAAGATAGGCCAAGTCCAGCACCATGCCCGAAACGGGCTCAGTCTGGCCTGTCAAGGTGATTTCAGCCTCGTAGGTATGGCCGTGTATTTGACGGCTGCCCTCGGCGTCAATATTTCGACTTAGGGTATGTGCGGCTTCAAAATAAAAACGTTGTGAAAGCTCAAACTGGTGCGTGGTGTGCTGCGTGTTCAACGGATGTCCAGAAATTTGTGTGTTTGCACTGAGAGCCGCCATTCTGGATGTTGCTGGCAGTATTCAATTGCGTTGAGAGTGTTTTTCTTTTGAAATAAGCCGTCCATTGGTTGAAGCAGGTAGTGCTCAAAGCCAGTGGTGTCTAACGTGCCTGGCATCAGCAGAGGCTGCGGATACACCAACTTGAGTTCATTACCCGTTTTTTGAACCCAGTCCGCACCTGCCTTGGGACTAACGCAGATCCAGTCAATACCGGCAGGTGTGGGCAAGGTGCCATTGGTTTCAAGGGCGATTTCAAACTCTTGGTCGTGCAGTGC
>JBAWWV010000300.1:0-4941 GCA_037146575.1 Alcaligenaceae bacterium
TGCGACCGCCACACCTTGGCTCGCAATGTAGGCTTTTTCGGTGATACGGTCTTGCACGATTTCAACGGCCTGGGCACTAGGAGTGACGCGACAATGTTTGGCCAATATTTTTAAACTGGTGGCCGGAACGTTTTCAAACTCAGTGGTCACCGCCCGACATTGGCGAGTTAAGCGTAGCAAGCCCTCTTCATCATCATATTCAGCCTGAATATGCATATCGGCAACGGAGGCTGCGGGGCCTTCGGGTGCAGGATCAAGCACTGCCACGCGATACCCCAAGGACTGCGCGGCCTGACAAAACATGCGACCCAGCTGGCCACCACCCATCAACCCCAACCATTCACCCGGTACGATCACAGAGGCACCTTCATGGCGCGCGCCGCTTCGGTTTGACGTGTACGAAACGCACGTAATTTCTCGCGCAACGCGCTATCGGTTGTGGCTAAATTTGCAATCACGTGCAACGCCGCGTTTGCCGCACCGGCCTCGCCAATTGCAAAGGTTGCGACAGGAACGCCCTTGGGCATTTGCACAATAGAAAGCAACGAGTCTTCGCCACGCAAATATTTTGAAGGCACTGGCACGCCAAAGACAGGGATCTCAGTCAGCGCCGCCATCATTCCAGGTAAATGCGCCGCACCACCCGCGCCCGCAATAATGGCCCGTAAGCCACGGCCAACCGCAGCAGCGCCATAGTCAGCCATATCCTGCGGCATACGATGCGCCGACACCACCCGTGCTTCGCAAGCGATGCCAAAATCCTTAAGCATGTTGACCGCGTGTTGCATGACCTCCCAATCGCTCGAAGAGCCCATCACCACACCAACAATCGGCGAAGCTTCAGCTTTGTTTGGGGTATTCGTAGAAGAGGTCATTTGCAACCCTCGAAAAGGTTAAAACTGCGATAAAAAATGTTGTTGCCGGCCCATACTTGCACGACTTGTTATCGACTGGCATGCATTCAATGACTACGCCACCAAACGATCAAGCGCCTCACGGTACTTAGCGGCAGTTTTAGCGATCACTTCGGCGGGCAATCTAGGTGCAGGCGGGGTCTTGCCCCAAGACTGCGTTTCAAGATAGTCACGCACAAACTGCTTATCAAACGACGGTGGGCTGATGCCTTCGCGATAACCATCCGCAGGCCAAAACCGTGAAGAATCAGGCGTTAGCACCTCGTCCATCAAGTGCAAGGTACCGTTTGCATCAAGCCCAAACTCAAACTTGGTATCAGCAATCATGATGCCTTTGGTGGCAGCAAACGTTGCAGCCTCAGAATACAAACGCAAGGTGACCTCGCGGATACGTTCAGCCATTTCAAGACCGATTTCTTTAATTACGTAAGCAAAGTCAACGTTTTCATCATGCAAGCCAAACTCTGCTTTGGCCGCGGGTGTGAAAATCGGCGTGGGCAACTTACCGGCCTGCTTGAGCCCGGCGGGCAACGCGATGCCACAGACTGAGCCGCTGGCCTGGTAGTCTTTCCAGCCTGAACCAATCAAATAACCACGCGCCACGGCCTCAACCAAAATCGGCTTTAAACGTTTAACCACAACAGCGCGGCCGACCACCTGTTCGCGCTCGGCAGCGGTCACGACATCTTCAGGATGAATGCCTGTTGAATGATTGGGCAACACATGCGCGAGCTTGGTCAGCCAAAAGTCAGTGAGCTCTTTGAGCACCTGACCCTTACCAGGAATTGGATCATCAAGAATGACGTCAAACGCTGAGATACGATCCGTTGCCACAATAAGCAACTTATCGTCGCCCACCGCATACATATCGCGCACTTTACCCCGCGCCAATAATGGCAAAGACTGAATCGAAGACTGAAGGATAGTGAGGGCCACAGCGAAGCCTATAAAAAGTGAAAGCGAGCCTTGCGCCCGCTTAAATCTTGAAGATAGAGCAATTTTAACAAGAAGTACGAGATTATTACCCGCACCAAGCAGCAGGGTGGTGGGCTAGAGCCCAACTGCATCCGCCAGAGGCGGGTTGCCCAGCAATCGTCTTGGCGGACGAGGAGAGCGTTAAGTCGCAAAAAGCCCCTCTAACCGAGTTGGTTAGTGGGGCTTTTTGTCTTGCACAGCGAAGCCTCTGACGGCGATAGGCTTACCGAGCGACCTGCGAAAAGCTTTACTGCATAACCTGCAACAGTTTTACTGAACTACCTGCGACAACTTGCCTGCCGAGTACTGGCCTGCGATGTCTTTCAAGGCAATCACTTTGATTTTGCTGGCGTTGCCTGCAGTACCAAACTGCTGGTAACGCTGAATGCATATCGCCTTAGCCGCTTCACGAGCGGGCTTGAGGTATTCGCGTGGGTCAAACTTGCCGGGGTTTTCGGCAAAGAAGCGGCGAATCGCGCCCGTCATCGCTAAGCGAATATCGGTGTCGATGTTGATCTTGCGCACACCAAACTTAATGGCTGTTTGGATCTCTTCGACAGGCACGCCGTAAGTTTCTTTCATGTCGCCGCCAAACTGACGGATTTCAGCCAACAAATCCTGAGGCACACTTGAACTGCCGTGCATCACGAGGTGCGTATTAGGTAAACGTTTGTTGATTTCTTTGATGCGCGAAATCGACAAGATATCGCCGGTAGGCTTGCGCGTAAATTTGTATGCGCCATGGCTTGTGCCAATCGCGATCGCCAAGGCATCCAACTGTGTTTTGCGCACGAAGTCAGCCGCTTGCTCGGGATCGGTTAACAACTGATCCATCGTCAGTTTGCCATCAGCACCGTGGCCGTCTTCTTTATCGCCTTCCATAGTTTCGAGTGAACCGAGACAGCCAAGTTCGCCCTCAACCGTCACACCCAACTTGTGCGCCATCTCGACCACTTGCTTAGTGACAGCAACGTTGTAGTCGTAATCGGCAATCGACTTGCCGTCTTCTTTTAACGAGCCGTCCATCATCACGCTAGAAAAACCGAGATCGATTGCGCCCTGGCAAATCTTGGGCGACTGACCGTGATCTTGATGCATCACGACAGGGATATGTGGATAGGACTCAACGGCCGCCTGAATCAAATATTTAAGAAAGCCCTCGCCCGCATATTTGCGCGCACCTGCAGAGGCCTGCATGATCACTGGGCTGTCGGTTTGAGCGGCTGCCTCCATGATGGCTTGAACCTGTTCGAGGTTGTTCACGTTAAAGGCGGGGATGCCATAACCATGCTCAGCGGCATGATCCAAAAGCTGGCGCATAGAGACGAGTGCCATGAGAAATCCTTTTTTAGAGCAAAATGACGGGATGGAGGATGAATTAATCCGTTATTTTACGGCAGCATGACAGTATTTGCCCTGAAAACACCCCAAATTCGGGTTTCGCCCTATCCAGACAAAATATCGAGATGCTCTGATGCCCGCTAACCACCCAAATTCTGCAATATCCTCAGTTATTTCTTGGGAAAAAGATGGTGAGATTCAGTCACTGCCATGGCGCTCTGAAAACAACTGGACGCCCCCTAAACGTACGGTTTTAGCCGATGATACGATGACAGCCGACATTGCCTATCGACTGGCAAGCGAAGGCGTCGGCCTCATCTGGACCGGTGACTTTCAAAATGCCCGCCAATTACTGCAAGCGCTGGGTCGCCGCACTGCAAAACGCAGAGTCAAATATGCCGAACAGCCCTACCCCGAACGCTTTCATCAGGTGCGCCTGGCGCGCGCGCAACGGGCGCGCACGCTAGGGATGTTGCTACTGAGTTTTGAGCCCCACCACACCCTGGCCCTGCGCCGCGCGCCTGAAGTGGCGACAGCCTGCCTGGCCGCGTATGGTGACAACGCCGAGCCCTATGTCATGCCCATGACCGAGCTGTTGGGCGTGATCAGTGCCTATGAGTGGCGCAAAAAAGGGGTCGAGGTACCAGCCTTGGAAGATCGCATTCATCCCCACTATGGGGTGTTTGCGCCAATCCGCTCAGAGTATTTGGATTTAGTCAGTCAGGCATTTCGGGCTAGCCCTCTTTCGATCGTCACAGCGTTTGATATTGGCACTGGCACGGGCGTGCTTGCGGCCCTGTTGGTCAAGCAAGGCGTCAAGCATGTGGTGGGTACCGACACCAGCGCACGCGCCTTGTTATGTGCACAAGACAACATCAATCGCTTGAACATCGCTAAGCACGTCACGCTGCAAAAAAGCGATTTGTTTCCTGAGGGACAAGCTGACTTGATTGTGTGTAATCCACCATGGCTACCAGGGCGGCCTGCCTCAACGCTTGAGCAGGCTGTTTACGATCAAGATCAGCATATGCTGTTGGGCTTTTTGTCGGGGCTTAGCAAGCATCTTGCGCCAAAAGGTCAAGGCTGGCTGATTTTGTCGGATTTAGCCGAACACCTGGGTTTACGTAGCCGCGCCGCATTGCTTGCTGCGATTGAGCGCGCAGGTTTGGTTGTACTTGAGCGACTTGATACGCGGCCGATACACCCCAAAGCTAAAGAAGAGGCTGACCCGCTGGCCGATGCGCGGCGGGCCGAGGTCACTTCACTTTGGAGGCTGGCTGCCGGCTAAGCAACGGGTGGCCGCCGGGCCGATTTCGGGCGAAACCCCTTCACGACTGCGTCGTGAGTCTCGATGTACGGCCCACCGATCAGGTCGATGCAGTAAGGAACTGCTGCAAAAATGCCTGACACCACCACGCTGCCGTCTTCACGTTTAAGGCCTTCAAGGGTTTCGCTGATAGCCTTAGGTTGCCCAGGCAAGTTGATAATAAGAGCAGCGTGACCTTCGATCTCACGCAACACCGCCACCTGACGCGACAAGATCGCGGTGGGCACAAATTGCAAGCTGATTTGCCGCATTTGTTCACCAAATCCAGGCATTTCACGAGTCGCCACGGCTTGCGTGGCTTCGGGCGTCACATCGCGGCGGGCTGGGCCTGTGCCGCCGGTTGTCAGTACGAGGTGACAACGCTCGATATCCACTAATTCGATT
>JBAWWV010000301.1:0-4936 GCA_037146575.1 Alcaligenaceae bacterium
CTCTTGATCTTCAGGCACACGTAAACCGAATACTAGGTCTGCAATCTTGAAGGCAATGTAAGACACTACGCCCGACCAAACTAGCGTGACTAAAACGCTTTGGCCTTGGATTAAGAATTGATCCAAGATTGAGTAGTCAGCGCTGGCAGCGTTGGTGACGTAGTCGTAAATCCCAGTCCCACCCAGCTTAGGTGCGGCAAACACAGCTGTTAGCAAGGCACCTAAAATCCCTGCAACGCCGTGAATCCCAAACACATCTAAGCTGTCGTCTGAGCCCAAGAGTTTCTTTAAGCCACTGACGCCCCAGATACAGATGAATCCACCCGCAGCACCGATCGCCAGAGCGCCCATTGGGCCCACAAAACCAGCTGCAGGTGTAACGGCAACCAAACCAGCAACGCAGCCAGAGGCAGCACCTAGCAGTGAAGGTTTGCCACGCAAGAGCCACTCTGCAAACGTCCAGGCCAACACGGCAGCCGCGGTCGCAAGCAAGGTATTGGCAAAGGCTAACGCAGCTGTGCCGTTTGCCTCAAGCGCAGAACCTGCGTTAAAGCCAAACCAGCCAAACCACAGCAGTGCAGCACCAATCATGACGTGAACCATGTTGTGCGGCTTCATTGACTCTTTACCGAAGCCCAAACGCTTACCAATCACAAACGAGCCAACTAAACCAGCGATCGCAGCGTTGATATGCACTACGGTGCCGCCCGCGAAGTCGAGTACACCCTTTTGAAATAACCAGCCAGCTTTAGCGGTCATGGCTTCAAGTGAGGCGGCATCTTTGACGTCGTCTGGGCCGGGCCAGAACCAAACCATATGGGCGATCGGCAAATAGGCAAAGGTGAACCACAACACCATAAACAACAGGATGGCCGAGAACTTTGCGCGCTCTGCGAAGGCACCGATGATCAGGCAGCAGGTGATGGTGGCGAATACCCCTTGAAACACCATGAACACATACTCAGGGATTGCAACGCCCTTGCTGAAGGTAGCTGCGACCACTTCAGGATTAAGCCCTGCCAAAAACAGTCGATCGAATTTTCCGATAAAAGCGTTGCCTTCGGTAAAGGCCAGACTGTATCCATAAATCGCCCACAGTACGATGATCAGAGAGAACACGACTAGGCACTGCATCAAGATCGACAAGACGTTTTTACTGCGGGTCAAGCCACCGTAAAAAAGCGCTAAGCCGGGTAAGGTCATTAACAGCACAAGTGCGGTACAGACCAACATCCAGGCGGTATCGCCTTTGTTTGGAACGATCGCGGCGGGTGCGGCGGCGGGTGCTGAAGCAGTTGCCGCGGGGGTGGCTGCGGTTGCGGCGGGCTTAGCGTCTTGGGCATAAGCGGGGCTGGTTGAGGCGAGCCCTGCAACGCCCATGACAGCAGCCAAAAGGCCTGTTGCTAAAAGTTTATTTAACCAATTTGACACAATACACCTCGTCTTTAAAGTGCCGACGCGCCGGTTTCACCGGTGCGAATGCGAATGACATGATCGATAGGGGTGACGAATATTTTTCCGTCACCAATCTTTCCCGTACGGGCGGCTTTCTCGATGGCTTCCAAGGCCTGATCCAAAAGCTCATCAGACACGGCAGCTTCGAGTTTGATCTTGGGCAGAAAGTCAACGACGTACTCTGCACCGCGATACAGCTCAGTGTGGCCTTTTTGACGACCGAAGCCTTTAACTTCGGTCACTGTGACGCCTGAGATGCCGATGGCAGTGAGGGCAGTGCGCACCTCGTCAAGCTTGAAGTGTTTGATGATGGCTGTGATCAATTTCACGGCAGTCCCCTTAACGATTAAAAGGTTTTAGTTAATGTGGCTAACACCGTATCTCCGCCCAAGGCTTTACCTTGAGAGTTGATGTAGGCGCCAGTTTTTGCATTCGTACCGATGTAAGCGATCGCTAGAGTCAAGCCGCTGCCAAAGTCTTTGGTGACGCCTAGTTTCCAGTCGGTGTAAGAGTAGAGACGGTCGTTTGAGACGCTAGAGCCGCCAGCGGTTCCGGCGATGTATTGGTACCCAGCATGCGCATTCAAAGACAAGCCCCAAACGCCGGTGTCGTAGTTAGCTGTCAAGTCGGTGTAGTTCGATCCAGCGCTGTTTGAAAAACCAAAGAGCGTGGTGACGGCGTAAGAAAACTTCAGGTAGCCGGTGACTGCGTCAAAGGTAAAGTTTTGAGCGGCATACAGTTCGGTGGAATTAGGATTAGTCGTAAAACCGGTCGCGCCAGAGGTTGGAAAGTAGTATTGCAGTACACCCACATCTGCAGTAAAGCCCTTAGACCATTCGTACTTGTAGCCAGCATAAAAATCCATCTCGACTGGAGCTGAAGCGCTCTTGCCAGAAGCGGAGGCTGAGTCCGAAATCCAGCTAATGGATGAGTTCCAGTTGCCGATATAAAAACCGCTTGGATGGGCGTAATCAAATCCACCTTGAATGGCCGGTTGCAGGTTTGATTGAGAAATGCCGCGATAGCGATAATCACTGGTGAGTGAAACGTTTGCGGTCAATGGGCCTGGATCTGCAGGTGCGGGCGCGGCTGCTGGCGCGGCAGGTGTTGTGGTTTGCGCGACTGCGAGGCTGCTGAGGCCGAGGCAAGAGAGAAGCCCTGCGGCTAGTGAAGAGGCGACTGCTTTACGGCTGATAGACATCTCGGACTCCCTATGAATTAAGTGACTTGTGTTCATAGAGAAGCAAGATTCATGCCAGTGGATATTCAATAAATTAATCGGTAAAAACCCTATGCTCGCCATTATTCATGCTGTATATCAGTGCAAGCGCACCAAATTGATGCGTTATTTGAGGCGTTTTGTCACTCCATTGTCATATTGCTTGCGCGGATGATTTTTGCAAGACGTTCAGACTCGGCACTAAGTCGGGCGAAGTAGGCCGCCCCTTCTTCTTGCATCGGAATAAATCCTAGTTCGCTAAAGCGCTTTTGCACTTCGGGCAATTTCATGATTGTTTGTGTAACGGCACGCAATTTATTCCCAATGGGTTCAGGCGTGCTGATTGGCACGGCAATGCCGATTGAGCCGCCGTAAGAGAAATCTTTAAAACCAAGCTCTTCCATCGAGGGAACCTTTGGCAAGAGTGGTGAGCGTTGCGGTGTCGTCACAGCCAAGGCGCGTAGCCGTCCAGCCTGAATGAGTGGGGTGGCGTTTGCCACCGTGTCCACAAAGAGGTCGACTCTGCCTGCGTATAACTCGATCAACGCCGGGCCACTGCCCTTAAAGGGCACGTGACTGATCGACAGGTTGGCAGCGTTTCTTAAGGCTTCGTTGGCCATAAACGAGGTTGAGGTGCCGCCAAAATTTGCAAAATTCAGTGTGTTTGGCTTGCTCTTGGCGTGTGCAATCAACTCTTGCATGGTTTGAAAAGGAGAGGCGCTCGACACCACAAAAATGCCAGGAGACAAAACAAGAAGGCCAATGGGCTGAAAATCGCGTTGCCACACGTAGCTCAGCTTGTCTCCCATGATAGTCGGGGCAATCGTAAACTCAGTGCCGGTCACCTGATACAAGGTGTAGCCATCAGGCGTCGCCTTGGCCGCCATCGCTGCGGCGATGGTGGCGGTGCCGCCAGGTTTATTTTCAACCACCACCGGCTGCGCAAGCTGCTCAGAATACTTAGACGCAATAAAGCGCGCAACGGTGTCCCCGGCACCTCCAGGTGGATAGCCCACGATCAGCCGTAAGGGTCTGCTGGGGTAGTCTTGGGCACAAGCCAAGCCAAGCGTGTTGCAACTAAGAAAAACGAACGCCAACGCAAGATAAAGATGTCGCATGATGGTTGTCTCTTTTATTGCTGACGACCCAAGCGCACGCTCAGGCGTTCAACGTTTATGAATGGTTTGGTGCAACGCCTTGATTATGCCTAAAAAACACAGGTGTGCCACGTCGCAGACACTCATGCCCGCACCTTAGGCTCTCGTGCCCACGCCGTCTTTACCCGTGCTAATCTTGCCGCATCATTCAACCGCCTCCCAAACCACCAGCGAGCCTTATGGCGACAGCCGTGCCCTCAGTGAGCAAACGCAAGGACGTTGCAAAGCGCCTTGCAGTGATCAAACACAGGGACGTTGCGAAGGGTCTTGCAGTGATCAAACGCGGTGACGCTACGAAGGGTCTTGCAATGATCAAACACGGTGACGTTGCGAAGGGTCTTCAGTGATCACTCTCAATCAGGTGACGAAGCGTTTTGACTCAGGGTTGCTTGCCTTGGGTGGTGTCTCGATGCACGTCGCACGTGGTGAGTTCGTTACGCTTTTGGGCCCCTCGGGCTGTGGGAAAAGTACCGTGCTGAAGTTGGTTGCTGGCTTGGCAACAGCGACAGAGGGTGCTGTTGCTTCGCCGGCGCAACAAGACCAAACTGGCAGATCGACGGCCTATGTGTTTCAAGAGCCCACCTTGCTTCCGTGGGCGACCGTGTTTGAGAATGTCTGGCTACCGTTGCGTTTGCAAGGTCATTCGCGGCTGGGCGCGCAATCTGTGATTACTCAGGTGCTTGAACAGGTCGGGCTCGGTGATTTTCATCAAAGCTATCCCGGGCAATTATCGGGCGGGATGAAAATGCGGGTCTCAATCGCGCGCGCGTTAGTGTCGCAGCCCCAAGTCTTGCTGATGGATGAGCCCTTTGCGGCACTAGACGACATCACTCGTCAGCGCTTGAATGTTGATTTGCTGACCTGGTGGCATGGCCGGTCGATGGCGGCGATGTTTGTCACGCACAACGTGGCCGAAGCAGTTTTTCTGAGTCAACGGGTACTCGTGATGGGGGCGCGTCCGGGTAAGGTTGTCGCTGAAGTACAGGTCGATCAACCCTATCCTCGTGACGCTAGCTTTCGACAAACTCAGGCCTTCATCCAGTCCTGTCAAACGTTGAGCGCAGCACTTGATATGGAACCGAATGCTTCAATGCGAGCAATCGCA
>JBAWWV010000302.1:0-4905 GCA_037146575.1 Alcaligenaceae bacterium
GCGATAAAGGTGAACGAGGCACTAGGCGCGGGTTCAAACTCATCAAGCCCCAACCAACCGGTCACCCACCAACCTGCTGTAATCAGCAAGCCAACGACTAAGCCACTCGCAAGATCTTTTTTGTGATTAAAAATTGAGCCCCGCCAAAATACACATATGAGCAACGCAAGCGCTAACAAACTGATCGCAAGCCAACGCGTGAGCGTCTCAAACTCAAAGAATCCATGGGCCGGCAAGGCCGTCGCTTGCGCGAGGGTCAAGCGTAAAGGTGCCAACAAGCCTGTCAGCGTCACATACGCCGAAATCCCTAGACACAGAAGCACGACAAACGATCTGAGATTTCCCTGGCCTAGCAACACGACTGCACGCGCGCCACAGCCATTTGCAAGCATCATGCCGTAGCCGAACATCAAGCCGCCTAGGATGGCAAACAACCACGAGGCACCGTTACCTCGGTAAATAGAGGTACTCAAATCGACAATTTCAAAAGCAGCTAGTGTTTGGGCACCCAGCATCGACACCAACAGCGCCAGGGCAAATGATTGTGCCTTTTGTCTTGCGCCAGAGTCCCAGCCCTCTTTCAGGGCACGGTTTAAGCAAAAGCCCGACCACTGACCATTTATTCCAAATAACAGGCCAATCACCAGCCCCGACCAAAGTAGTATGTCTCTCGTATCCATGGATCATTTCTGTTAGTTCAAGCACCGAGGCACCGATTAGAACGACCGGTACAACCTCTCCGCACACTGCCTGCGCACCGAATGATAGCCAGTGACTGGAAAAACACAAACAATCAAATCCGCTATCCTATATTACCAAAAGAAATATAGAAGCGCCGAGCTGTGAGAGGCTTGCCAGCAATCGATCGCCCGCACTAAAGACTCCTCACACTCAAATAAACTAAGCAATTCAGTGATTGACTCTGCACTTCACCTTGCACGATCATGTGTGTTGACATGACAGCAATCCAATGGACGTCCTTTCAACACGTCTAACTAAGCTTTTTTTACCAACGAGTTGACCTTCTCCGGAGCAAAAAAATGAAATATTTACTATCTGTGGTGTCGCTTGCGCTGTCACTCGTGACTAGCGCTGCCATCGCCGTCGGACCGGCGCCTGCCCCCTTAAAACAAAAAGAGGTTCTGACGATTGGTTACGTGAAGGTCGGCCACCTCTCAGCAATGTTGATGCTTGAAGAAGAGCTCAAGCAATTCAACATTGAAGTCAAACGCGCTGAGTTTGTTCGCTACGCAGATGCCCGCACTGCCCTTTTGTCAGGCTCGGTCGATGTCTCTGCCGTCGGCCCAGGTGATTTGGCGATCGTGGCCGCACAAGGTAGCAAAAATCTAATTGGACTCTCTGGCGTTGCAAGCTCTGCAAAATATCTAGTCGTTCGCAAGGGCGTGAAAATAGACAATTGGAGCGATCTCACCGGAAAAAAAATTGCAATCGCGCCTGGTTCTGCAGTGTGGTTTCAGTGGGCCATGACGCTGATTGAAAAAAATATTCCGTACACCACCTTCTCGCCCGTTAACGTCCAGGGTGGTGGTACCGCCTTTATCCAAGCCATGAAACGTGGCGACATCGATGCCATGGTCTTGTGGGAGCCATTTGAATCACAAGCGGTTGCCGAAGGCGATGCCTATTTCGCCAAAAACCTTGAGTACAGCCAATCGCGCGCGGTCGGTGCAGAGCTTGGAATGTTGGCGGCCTCGGGCGACGCCATGAAGACTAAAAAAGAATTGGTTGAGCGTTTTCTCTGGGCTTACTTCAAGATTGAAGAGCAACTCGCCCGCAATGATGTTCTGTTTGCAGAGACCTACGCCAAATACACTGGCTTGCCGTTAAGTGTCACGACAGAATCGACCAAGATCATTAAACTCGGTGGCGTATTAAACAAAGAACAAGTCGCTCGTTTGGCTGAGGCAGCCTTCAAACAAGGGATTGTGCAAAAAGACGTGACCAAAGATGCCGCAGACCTTTACGATGACAGCTTGGCCAAAGCGATCAAAAAATAGGTGTGCCGGATGTTGTTGATGAACAAAGCTGTGCATCTTAAGCGGTTGGTACTAGGCTTACTCGTACCTGCCATTGTTCTTTTGTTATGGCAGTGGGCGGGTAGCCTGACTAGCATGGCGGGCATTATGCCCACACCGCTAAAAGTGTTAGATGGCTGGCATTCTTGGATTTTTGGCGCACCAGGCTTAGGGCTAAATCCTTATTTGGGAACCTGGGTCTCAAACGTAGAATACTCTTCGATGCGGGTAGCGCAAGGCTTTGCGTTAGCAGCTGTGATCGGTGTCCCGCTTGGGTTGCTAATCGGCTGGAGCAAACTGATCGCGCACATGCTCGATCCGTTAATACAAAGCTTGCGCCCCATTCCCATCACCGCTTGGCTGCCGTTTTCAATTGCGATCTTTGGCATTCGGGATATTGGCTCAATCTTTTTAATCTTTTTAGGTGGTTTCTATGCCATCGTGGTCAACACCACTCAGGGTGCGCGCGATGTCGACCGTAATCTGGTTCGTGCCGCTCTCATGATGGGGGTCAACCGCAGCCAACTGCTCTATCGCGTTGTATTGCCAGCTGCAATGCCCTCTATCTTTACTGGTTTACGCATTGGGCTCGGGATCTCTTGGACGGCAGTGATCGTATCTGAAATGGTGGCGGTCAAGTCAGGTCTGGGCTATGTCTTATGGGATGCTTATTACATGGGTCGCATGGATATTGTGCTGGCCGACATGGTCTCGATTGGCGCGATGGGATTTATCAGTGACCGTCTGATTGTGCTCATTGAGCGCAAGGTCTTAGTTTGGCGTATTTTACAAAGTCATTAGCCCCACTATGTCAAACATTTCTATTCAAGCTGTCACCAAGATTTATCCGACCACCCCGCCAGTCATTGCGTTAGACAACATTACGCTTGAGGTCAACGAAGGTGACTTCGTTGCCTTGCTTGGCCCCTCGGGTTGTGGCAAGTCAACTCTGCTCAATCTCATCGCTGGCTTTGAATTACCGACCTCTGGATCCTTACGCGTGAACGAACGCGCGGTTGTGGCCCCGGGCCCTGACCGAGGCGTGGTGTTTCAAGAGGCCGCGTTGTTTCCATGGCTGACCGTCTGGGAGAACGTCATTTTCGGGCCTAAGGTGCAGGGCTTACCCAGAGCAGAGTACGAAGAGCGCGCCCATGAGATGCTGAGCATCGTTGGGTTACACGACTTTAAACAGCACTTACCGATTCAATTGTCGGGAGGTATGCGCCAGCGCGTGGGCATTGCGCGCATCCTCACCTTGGGCTCTCGTGTTTTGTTAATGGATGAACCCTTTGGGGCACTCGATGCGCAAACGCGGCTCACCATGCAAGAGTTGTTGCTTTCGGTATGGCAAAAATTAAAACCCACCATACTCTTCGTCACACATGATATTGATGAGGCGATTTTTTTATCGAATACCATTCATGTTATGTCGGCGCGCCCTGGACGCCTTCAGTCCACTCTTACCGTACCACTCGCACGACCACGTACCGTCACTGACACTGCCAGCGAGGCGTTCAGAAACATGAAACTTGAAGTCCTTAACTTAATCCGAAATCACCATGGCTAATCCGCGCATTCCATATCGCTTTTCTAACGAAGGCCCGCAACTGACAGCACATCCAGAAGGTGCCATCATGGTGCACTTGGTGGTTAACGTTGAGCACTGGCAGTTTGATGCCGGCATGCCGCGTACCATCCTGACTCCGCCACACGGTAAAGAAACAGTGCCAGACGTACCCAACTTTGGTTGGGTTGACTACGGCATGCGTGCAGGCTTACCACGTCTGATCAACGCGATTCAAAGTCGTGGCTTAACCGCATCAACCAGTTTTAATGCAGGTGTGATTCAAGCATACCCGCGCGCCGCCCAGGCAATGCACGAGGCGGGCTGGGAGTTCATTGGTCATGGCGTGCATCAAAAAGCACTCAATCACGCTGAAGGTGAAGAAGCCTTGATCGCCGCAAGTTTGGACATGATCCAAGCCTTTACTGGCGCGCGCCCCAAAGGTTGGCTCAGCCCAGGCCTACGCGAGTCTTACGACACCCCAGAGTTCTTAAAGAAACAAGGCATCGATTACGTCTTTGATTGGGTTGTTGACGATGTGCCGCATTGGATGCATACCAAAGAGGGACCACTACTCGCCCTACCCTATAACTTAGAGATCAACGATTCAATCATTTACGCGGTTGAAAAACATCAATCCAATGAAATGTATCAACGACTGGCCAACACCCTGAGTTTATTCAAACGAGAATCCGTTATTCAACCACGGGTGCTATCGCTAGGATTACATCCGCATTTAATTGGTGTGCCGCACCGCTTTGAGAGCTTCGAGAAAATGCTCGATCTGCTGATGGCAACGCCAGAGGTATGTTTTGTTAAGGGCGAACAACTGGCGCGCTGGTTCACCGAACAAGTGCCGCCCCCTGTGGCGTCTTAAATCCCTAAGATCTGTGAATCCAAAAGATCTGAGGCTGACAATCCCGCCATCCGAGAAAATATCAACGCTCGCTGCGCCCGGCACGAGCTTCAAATGCGCCTGTCGAGCCTGCGCACTAACGCGTCAATACTAAACGCACACCAAACCCAATCAGGCATAAGCCTGCCAGCTTTTCAAGTAAAAACCCCGCCGTGGGATTGCGACGCATGCGCTCGGCAAAAAAGTGCGTTAAGAGCGTGGCGATCAAGCCGTAACCGAACGCGAGTGCGGCAATCGTGATTGCCAAAAATCCAAATGTTAGTAAACCTTGCTGTCGGACCGGATCAATGAACAATGGAAAAAAAGCCATATAAAAAACAATCGCTTTTGGATTTAAGAGCGTAATCAAAAATGCTTGGCGCAAGTAGTGATAAGGCTTGATGTTCAAG
>JBAWWV010000303.1:0-4869 GCA_037146575.1 Alcaligenaceae bacterium
GCTTAGGCTCAGTCACCGCCAACAACCTGATAGCACCACGCTCGACCAAGGGACGTGCTGACTCGTACTCAAGCATGGCGTAGTCAATCTCACCTGCGGCCATTGCTGCCGCCACGGGTTGATTGCCTTTGAAGGGGACTTCTACCAAATCAATTCCAAGAGCTTTACCAAGCGCTACGCCCGCCACGTGCGGGTTCGTTCCATTTCCTGGGTGGCCGAAGGCTAGCTTCGCACCCTTGGCAAAGGCGACAAACTCTTGATAGGTTGTGACCGGCAAACTTGCTTTCACCGCCACAAAAGACGGTGAGCGACCTAACAAGGTAATCGGTACGAAATCTTTATTGGGCTCAAATGACATTCCGGCAAACATCGTCGGAAACACAGTTGCTACAGCGTTCGCCACGGCGAGCGTATAACCATCGGGGCTCGCCTTGCTCAAAGTCTCCATGGCAATGCGTGTCGCAGCACCTGGCTTATTTTCAATCACAAAGGTCTGTTTTAAACGTTCGCTCAAGTGTTGTCCAAGAATCCGAGCTAAGGTATCCGTCGCCGCCCCTGCTTGAAACCCCACTAACAGACGTACTGGTCGCTCTGGATAGGCGCTGCTGCTTTGCGCGCAAACTGTCTGCGCAAGCAAACTGCTCAACATCACCAGCGCCACTTGCAATGCTTTGGATACTCTTTTACTGACCATTTTTTAGACTCCAGCCAGAATTTTTTTGGTACGCGCTTTTTCTTTCGATGCTTGTTTAACACCTTTAGATTTTTGTGCGACGCTGCGCGGATCATCGAAGGTCACGCGTTGATTGACGCGCAAGTGCGGCCAGTAATCTGCTAGCGCGTAATGCTGGGTCGAGCGGTTATCCCAAATCGCGATTCCGTTGGTTTCCCATTGGTGATGCACCATAAACTCGGGGCGCTTAAACCAATCAAACAAGAACCTCAACATACCGTCGGCCTCGTGGCGATCGACACCAACAATTTTTTTAGTAAAGCCAGAGTTCACATAAATATATTTTCGACCCGAGTCAGCATTCTTGCGAATGACTGGGTGGGTGACAGGTTTGAACTCTCTAAGAGCTGCAAATAAGGCTTCATCACCCTTCTTCGCCAGCGAGTCTCTAAAACTGGCGATCTCCCAGGTATGGACAGCACTTAACGTCTCTAAATACTTTTGCATCGCAGGTGACAACCATTCATACGCCTTTGTCGTGCTGATCCAGCAGGTGTTACCTCCAGCCGGTGGTGTGACTGTAATTTGAATTGCAGTCCCCAATGGCGGCTGTTCTTTCCAGCTGATATCGGTATGCCAACTGTCGATCGTTGGCGGGCGCTTTTCGTCAAACACAATCATTTCAAGTTCGGGCGCGTGCACGTTGCGCTCAAAATATGATCCATCAGAGCTTGGGCCAAATACTCCAGCCAATGCAACGTGTTGCTTTGGTGTCAAAATTTGAGGTTTAAAAAAAATCACCTCAAAATCCCACAACGCCTGACGCAGCTCTTGCTTGACCGGCTCGCTCAGCGGCTTGGTCAGATCGACGCCTTCGATCCAGGCTGCAAAATTTGGCATGCGCGGCACTGGTTTGATGTGTTTGTAGCGCTTGGCAATGTTGATGGGCTTAAGCGGTTTGGTGTTAGCCATGAGAGCGGGTCCAGTTGACGAAAATCAATACACCTTCAAGGCTAAACTTGCCTTTTATCTTTATCAATTGCATTATTTGCATTAATTTGATGCGATAAATGCATTGAATCGATTACCAATTGCTCAATATCTGCTCAAGGCTACGAAACTCAGGGCGGGCAATACACATCTGACCAGGCGCTCGAACGATGCTTAACCTCACTCAAATCAATCATCTCGTTGCATTAGCCGAAGAGTGCCACTTTGCGAGGGCTGCATCTCGCGTCCACTTAAGTCAACCGGCCTTCAGCCGAAGCATTCAAGCGATTGAACGTAAATCCGACTTGCGACTGTTTGAAAGGCAACCGGGCTCGGTACGACTCACCTCGGCCGGCGAGTTCTTTATTCAGAAAGCGCGACAACTGCTGTTCGATGCACGCAACCTCGAGCGCGATATCGCCCTGTACCGAACCGCCGACTTAGGCGACATCGCTTTCGGAATGGGGCCTTTTCCAGCCGCTACGCTGTTACGCGAAGCCCTAAGCCAACTCAGAAAGCTTCACCCTCGCGTTTCAATACGCACAGAAATCAATAATTGGCGTCAATTACACGAAAATTTATTACGAGAAGATATCGAATTTTTTGTGGCGACCATCGCTGATATCAGCAACACAGCGGCGCTAGACATCAGACCACTCGTTCGACAGAAAGTAGATTTTTACGTTCGTGCTGATCACCCTTTAGCAAACACCGAAACGCCATTCGTTGCGATGTGGGACTACGGCGTTGCCGCAACGAAGTTGACCACAAGCTTGCGCCAGCGACTCGCGAAACAATTAAGGCTTGAGCAAGACTCTGAGTTAACACTTGCTGTGCAATGCGATGACATTGACCTCTTACATCACTTAGCGCTCACAAGTGATACGGTCATCATTAGCACGGATAGCGCCGTCCGTAAAAAAGGCCATGAGGCATTTTTACGAAAACTCGTCATCAAAGAAATACCAACTATCGACTTACAGATCGGCATTGTCAGTTTGCGCAATCGAACGCCCTCACCGATGGCAATCAAAGTCCTTCAAACACTTGAACACCTGTGCGCCAATTAAAAAAGCTACAACTACTGTCCTTATTTACCTGCAACTTGACATACATCAAGTGGTGATATTGCTGTTCGCGTGAAGATGTTCAGGCATGAAGCTCAATCACGCCTTGCTCTTAAAAAACAGAGCACACACTTACGGGATCACAAATAACAATGTCAGCTCAACTTAACAAAGCCCAACGCGACGGCTGGAGCCCCTACCTAGCAGGGGCGTTGGTCGGCCTCCTGGCCATCCTCTCGGTTTACCTCACCACAACCTTAATGGGTAAATCCAATTATCTTGGCGCCTCAACCACGTTTGTACGAGCCGCAGGTTTAGTGTTTCAAAACCTCGACGCCGCACACGTCGCTCAAAATGCCTATTACGCAAAAGAGAAAGTCAAAATTGACTGGCAATTTTTAATGGTTATCGGCATTTTTTTTGGCGCACTCCTCTCTTCGGTCACGGATAAAAGCTTCAAGCTTGAGGGCGTGCCGCCAGTGTGGCAACAACGCTTCGGCCCATCCGTGATTAAAAGAGCGATCTTCGCCTTCTTAGGCGGCATCGTCGCCATGATTGGCGCACGCTTGGCCGACGGCTGCCCAAGCGGACACGGTCTGAGCGGCATGATGCAGCTCTCGGTCAGTTCATTTGTCGCAATGGCTATGTTCTTTGGCTTTGGGGCACTGGTTGCACACTTTATGTATACAAGAGGGGCTTGAACACTATGTCAATCGAACAAATTTTAGGATTGTGTACGGGTTTGGCCTTTGGTTTTCTTTTACAAAAAGGTCGCGTCTTACGTTACGACAAACAGGTCAACGCCATGTTGTTCAAAGACATGACCATTTTTAAATTCATGCTTTCGGCCATCATCGTCGGCATGTTCGGCATTTTGGCGCTCAATGATTTAAAACTGATTCAACTCAGCCATAAGGCCATGAACATGGGCGGCATTCTTGTGGGCGGTGCTTTATTTGGCGCCGGCTGGGCCGTGATGGGCTTTTGCCCTGGCACCTCAGTGGGTGCGGTGGGCGAAGGGCGTTGGCACGCGCTGTTTGGGGTAGTAGGTATGGTGGTCGGTGCTGGCATTTATGCCGAGCTTTACCCCACCTTTAAAACTACCGTGCTGTCATGGGGTGACTTTGGCAAGATCGGTTTGCCTGGGGCACTAGGCATCAATCACTGGATTGTTGCCCTCATCTTTACTGCAATCACCTTGCTACTCTTTCGCTGGTTCGAAAAGAAAGGTCTTTGACAAACTCCCCGCCCTAAAGGGCGAGGCTTTGCGCGCAGTCCGGTAAAATTAGGCCCGACGTCACCACGGGCCTAAACCATGTTTTTGAGTCTCACGCGCTGGATCGATCGCAATATTCTTGAGCTTGGCCGCGAAATGCGGCTGTCTTACCTGCCCCCCTTAATGGTGTACGTCGCCGCGGGCGTTTCAAGCCTCACCGGTATCGTCGGCACGTTTTTTGTTAAAGACTATCTCAATCTTTCTGCAGCCTTTTTAGCGACCTTAAGCTTTTGGGTGGTGATCCCTTGGTCACTCAAAATGGGGCTTGGGCATATTGTCGATTTGTTGTGGCGCTTCAAAAGCGGGTTACTTTTTGTAGGTGCTTCCCTCATCGCGGCAAGCTTACTCATCATGGTGGGCTTGGTATCTCAGCGCGACGCGATGGCTGGCGTATTCTCAGTTGAAGTTTGGTATGTATTAAGCGCCTTGCTCGCCCCCATCGGTTACGTACTGCAAGATGCCGTCGCTGACGCCATGACTGTTGAGGCCGTGCCTCATGTCGACGAGCACGGCCAGCCCATCGAAGCTGAACGTCTCAAGCTCATGCACACCACCATGCAAACATTAGGGCGCGTAGCGATTATCGGTGGCTCGGTATTAGTTGCGCTATTGAACATATACGCCTTTGCGGGCGTACAGCACCTGTCTGAAGCTGAAAAACTCACACGCTATGCTCAGGTTTACACCCTGGCACTTGGAATCCCGCTCATCTCGGTCGCGGGCGTTGCAGTAGCGGCTTGGCTACACACTCGCGATAAACGACGCTTGGTTCAGCAAGGTTTCACCAAAGAGCAAGCGCAAGCCGCCCTCACCTCACATATCGAACTCGTTACACCTAACTGGACCATTCTGCTAGGTAGCCT
>JBAWWV010000304.1:0-4862 GCA_037146575.1 Alcaligenaceae bacterium
CGTCTGTACGAAGAAGGCAGTGCTGTCAGCGCTGGTCAGCCTTTGTTTCAGATTGACCCTGAGCCCTTCAAAAATGTATTGGATGAGGCACAGGCCCGCGCCAAGCAAACTGCGCGCGAGGCGGCTCGGCTCAAAGGTCTGTTCAGTCAACAGGCTGTTAGCCGTAAAGAGTTCGACGACGCCACCTCAGCCAACGAGGTGGCTCAAGCCAACTTAAAAACCGCGCAGCTCAATTTAGCCTGGGCCACAGTGGTCGCGCCCGTGTCGGGCATTTCGGGTCGTGCGCAACGCTCTGAAGGAAATTTAATCACCACGGCAATTGATGGCAGTTTGCTCACTTCAATTTATCAAATCAATCCGATTTGGGTGCGCTTTGGGCTTTCGGCAAGCGACACGTCTCAACTACCGGGCAGTCGTCTTGATCCAGAACAAAAGACCGAGGTCGAGCTAATTCTCCCGAATGGTAAGGTCTATGAGCAGCCGGGCAAACTAAATTTCTTGTCGATGTTTATCGACCCAAAGTTAGGCACGCAGCAAATGCGGGCTGAATTTTTAAACCCCATAAATCAGATTTTGCCAGGTCAGTTTTTAAAGATACGCTTGACGACAGGCAAACAAGAAAACGTCTACCTTGTGCCGCAGGCTGCGGTGATTCAAAACGAACGTGGTTTTATGGTTTGGACAGTTGGCGCCGACAACAAGGTTGTACCAACACCCTTAAAAATGGGGACGTGGCTGGGCAAAAATTGGATTGTGCGATCTGGCTTAAAACCGGGCGACCAGGTGGTAGTCAATCAGATCATCAAAATTCGGCCGGGTGCCGTGGTCGCACCCACTGTGATCCCGCTTGACACGACAACAACGGCGGCCGATGCCAGAGACGGCAAATGAGCTTATCCAGTTTTTTTATCAGTCGCCCGATTTTTTCGTCGGTGATTTCGATCACCATTGTGATCGCGGGTTTGATGGCAGCGCGTGGCTTACCTATTGCGCAATACCCCGAGATCGCTCCACCTACGGTCATTATTACCGCCAACTACCCTGGCGCTTCGACTGAAACCTTAACGCGAACGGTAGCTGGGCCGATTGAAGAGCAGCTCTCGGGTGTTGAGAATTTGCTGTATTTCAATTCGGCAGCGCAATCCAATGGCACGCTGACGATCACAGCCACCTTTGAAGTGGGTACCAACGTTGATATTGCGACTGTCAATATCAACAATCGCGTCAAAATCGCCGAGCCACGCTTACCAGACATTGTGCGTCAATATGGTGTGACGGCGCAAAAACGTTCAAATGATATTTTATTGGTCACCGCGCTCACGACCCCCACTAACGAGTTCTCGTCGCTGTACCTCTCAAACTACGCGCTGATTAATGTCCTTGATGAGCTCAAACGGCTGCCAGGTGTAGGTGATGCTCAGATTTTGGGTGCCAAAGACTACTCAATGCGGATCTGGTTGCAACCAGATCGCATGGCACAACTCGGCGTGACGACAACCGATATTGCCAACGCGGTGTCTTCGCAAAACAAACAAAACGTTGCCGGCAAGGTTGGCCAAGAGCCTGCGCCACAAGGACAGCAATTGGTGTACACAGTCACGGCAAAAGGTCGCTTGGTGACCCCCGAGCAATTTGGCGATATTGTGATTCGGTCAAGTGGGCCAAGCGGGGTACTGCGCTTAAAAGATGTCGCGCGTATTGAACTTGATGCCGCTAACTACGATGCCTTTACGACCTTGGTAGGTAAGCCCACTGCCATTGTGGCGATCTTCTTGCAATCGGGCGCCAATGCTTTAAGTGTTGCTGAGCGGGTGCGCACCACGATGGAAGGCATTAAAAAGAAGTTTCCTCCAGGAATCGACTATGTCATCCCGTTTGACACAACAAAATTTGTAGACGCTTCAATCAAAGAAGTTGTGACCACGCTGGTCGAGGCGATGTTATTAGTTGCCCTGGTGGTGTATGTGTTTTTACAAAACTGGCGTGCAACGGTGATCCCGTTGATTGCGGTGCCAGTGTCTTTGATCGGCACCTTTGCCGGCTTGTGGGTCTTTGGTTTTTCGGTCAATACCTTGACGTTGTTTGCAATGGTGCTGTCGATTGGTATTGTGGTCGATGATGCCATTGTGGTCCTTGAAAACGTTGAACGCTTGATGGCTGAGCGCCATATGGCCCCCAAAGAGGCGGCAGAAGAAGCGATGCGAGAGGTGTCTGGGGCCGTTGTGGCGATTGTGCTGGTGCTATCAGCGGTGTTTATCCCTGTGGCGTTTTTAGGCGGGATCGCGGGCAAGTTGTACCAGCAGTTTGCTGTCACGGTGGCGCTGTCGGTGGTGTTGTCAGGTGTGGTTGCTCTAACGCTTACGCCGGCCTTGTGCGGTGTGTTGCTCAAACCCACTCACACTGAACCCAAAGGCTTTAGGTGGTTTAACCGGGCGTTTGGTTCGTTGACCGACGGCTACAGCAAGTTAGTGGATAAAACCCTGCATCATCGTATTTTGGGCGCATCGGTGTTTGTGAGCGTGATTGTGGCCTCGGTTGTGTTGTTCAAGTTGGTGCCCGGTGGCTTTGTGCCGCCCGAAGATCAGGGCTATTTGGTCAGTGCGCTGGTGTTGCCCGACGGCGCAAGCTTGCAACGTACACAAAAAGCGGGCGAGTCCTTTCAAGAAAAAGTTGTGCAAGACCCAGGTGTTGCTCGCGTGTTTGTCATCGCGGGTAATGACATTATCGGTGGCGGCTTAAAGACAAACGCCGGCACCATTTTTATTCCACTCAAAGACTGGGATCAACGTAAAGAAAGCGCAGAGCAACTCGCTAAAAAATTTACTGGGTTAGGCATGGGCATGCCTGATGGAATGGCGCTGGTTTTTAATCCGCCGCCGATTCGAGGCTTGGGTTCGGCAGGTGGTTTTGAGTTTTACGTGCAGTCTAAAGTGCAGCCTTCGCCGCAACAACTGGCCGAAGTGATTACGAACTTTACCGAGGCCTTAAGAAAGCAACCCAAGCTTACGGGGATCAATACTTTTTTCAGACCAACTGCGCCGCAGTTGTATGTTGAGGTTGATGAGACCAAGGCCTTGTCGCTAGGGATTCCGATTTCTGACGTTTACCTCAGCCTTCAAGCAACGATGGGTACTTTGTACGTCAATGATTTCAATTTAAGCGGTCGAACCTATCGGGTACAGCTACAGGCTGATGCTCAGTACCGCGCCCAACCAACCGATTTAGGGCAGATCTATGTGCGGGCTGATAACGGCAGCATGGTGCCTGTGTCAGCGTTGATTCAAGTCACGCAAATCGTCGGGCCCGAGCAGCTTGAACGCTTTAACGGATTTTTGGCAGCGAAGGTGTTGGGTAATGCCATACCTGGCGTGAGCTCGGGTGAGGCAATTCAGGTGGTGCAAGACGTAGCGAACGCGTCGCTACCACCGGGTTACGAGTTGGCGTGGGCGGGTCAGGCATACCAGCAAATTCGTACGGGTACCACCTCGGCGGTGGCGTTTGTGTTTGGTATTTTGATGGTGTTTTTGATCTTGGCGGCGCAATACGAGCGCTGGTCATTGCCGCTTGCTGTGCTGTTGGCCGTGCCCTTTGCTTTTTTTGGAGCCCTGTTAGCGGTGTTGGTACGCGGCATGCCTAATGATATTTATTTTCAGATTGGGTTGGTCGTGCTGGTGGGGTTATCTGCCAAAAATGCTATTTTGATTGTTGAGTTTGCCTCGCAAAAGCGGCAACAGGGCATGAGCAATATTGATGCGGCTTTAACTGCAGCGCGTCAAAGATTTCGACCGATTGTCATGACTTCGCTTGCGTTTATTCTGGGCGTGTTTCCGTTAGTGATTTCATCGGGTGCTGGCGCTGCGGCTCGCCGCTCGATGGGCACTGGGGTCTTTGGCGGCATGCTGGCGTCAACCTTTATCGCCACAATTTTTGTACCGATGTTTTTTACCTGGATGTCACGTAAACAGGCTAAGCAGGCGTCTGAGTCTGAGTCTGACTCGGCGAAAGCGAGCGCTGACGTTTCTACCTCAAGTACGGGTGAAAAATCTTGAAGCCTGTTTTGATGACCAATCGTATGTTGCAATTGCGCAAGACAGCAGCGTCTGAAATGCCTAAAGATAATTTCTCTGCAGGTCGCTTGACCGTGATGTCTTGGCAGCGCGTCGCCCGGTGTTCGCTGTTGTTGACCGTGGTTTCGCTATCGCTATCAGGGTGCTTGCTCGGCCCCGATTATCAACGTCCAGACCTTGCTTTGCCTGCGCGGTACAACGCGCCTGAGTCGGACGCGACAAAATCTGTCACCGCATCCACATCCGCATCCGCGTCCCCAAGCGGTGCTGCGCAAGCGCCTCTCAATGCGCAGTGGTGGACGCTTTTTGGCGATGCCACGCTTAATCAGCTTGTGCAGACAGCGAGTCACGACAACGCCGATATCCAGATCGCGTTAGCCCGCATTCGTATGGCTGAGTCGCTGGCGGTGCAAGCAGGTGCTGCTCTTTACCCTACGCTGAATATGACGGCCAGTGGCACGCGTGCCACGTCGGGACCATCGGTTTCGGTGACGGGCGTCGGTGTGCAGGCCAATACCTCGCAGGTCGGATTACTGACATCCTATGAGTTAGACGTCTGGGGGCGGGTCCGTCGTAATATCGAATCAGCGACAGCCGTGGCAACTGCCAGTCAATATGAAAAAGATAGTGTCAGCCTGACTGTTGCGGCACTGGTGTCCAATCTGTTTTTGCGTTTGCGATCTCTTGACGCGCAAATGGCAGTGCTTAAAGACTCTGTGCGCACGCGTACCGAATCGGTCAAAGTGGCCGAGGCAAAATTGCAAGGCGGTTTAGTTTCGCCGATTGACGTTAACC
>JBAWWV010000305.1:0-4800 GCA_037146575.1 Alcaligenaceae bacterium
GGCTTGCGTCACCCAGAACAATGGGGCGGCCAAGGCCTGCCCAAATTATTGGGCTGTGCGGCAACCGAAAATTTAAACGCGGGTAATCTGGCGTTTTCGTTATGCCCTTTGTTGACCGATGGCGTGATTGAGGCGTTGTTGTTATCGGGTTCTGCTAAGCAACAACAACTTTATATCGAAGCGTTGGTTCAGGGTAAGTGGACTGGCACGATGAATTTGACAGAACCACAGGCTGGCTCTGATTTGTCGTTGGTGAACACGCGTGCGGTTGCGCAAGCAGATGGTACGTACCGCCTGTTTGGCCAAAAAATTTATATTACGTATGGTGAGCATGACCTAGCCGAAAATATCGTGCATCTGGTTCTTGCACGGCTGGCCGATGCGCCGCCAGGTGTTAAGGGGCTTTCGCTCTTTGTTGTGCCAAAGGTGCTGGTCAACGACGATGGCTCGTTGGGAGCGCGCAATGACGTCTGGTGCGCATCAATCGAACACAAGCTAGGGATTCACGGCAGCCCGACCGCTGTATTGTTGTTTGGCGACGAGAAAGGCGAGGTGGGTGCCGGTGCCATCGGTACGCTTGTTGGTCAAGAAAATCGCGGCCTTGAGTACATGTTTATCATGATGAATGCTGCGCGTTTTGGCGTAGGCGTTCAGGGGATTGGCGTCAGTGAGGCTGCAACGCAAAAAGCGCGTGCGTATGCGCGCGATCGTGTACAAAGTCGCGCTATCGAGGGCTCTGCGGCTGCAGTAGCCATCGTGCAACATCCAGATGTACAGCGTATGTTGTCAACGATGCGCGGTTTGACCGAAGCCGCACGCTCGATTGCTTGCGTGGCCGCAGCGACCGATGATTTAAGCGTTGAGCATGCTGATCCTGAAGTGCGTCGCACCAACCAAGCGCTCTACGATTATTTAGTGCCGATCGTGAAAGGGTTTTCGACAGAATGCGCGCTTGAAGTGACTTCGCTTGGTATCCAGGTACACGGTGGCATGGGCTTCATTGAAGAGACAGGCGCCGCTCAGTTTTATCGCGATGCTCGAATTTTGACGATCTATGAGGGCACCACGGCGATTCAAGCCAATGATTTGGTAGGGCGCAAAACTTTGCGTGATGCAGGTGCTACGGCGTTGGGGTTGGCGAAAGCCATGCAACAAACCTTGCTTGAACTTCAAGCTGAAAGTGCCTTGGCACAAGCTCAGGGCGCGGCAGGTTTGAACTTGATCCACGCCAATTTAACGTTGGCGGTACAGGGCTATCAAAGCGCTGTGCAGTACGTGCTTGATCATGCCAAAACCGACATTCGGGCGGTCTACGCAGGTAGCGTGCCCTATTTGATGCTGACAGGCTATGTGTTGGGTGGTTGGCATCTTGCACGCGCTGCACTGGTTTGCAGCGCAGCGCAACGCGCCTCTACGGCCACACCTTTTACGCAAAATAAATTTGCAACTGCGGTGTTTTATGCAGGCTCGATCTTGCCGCGTGTGCAGGCACTGAACCTGGCGTTGTCTCAAGGTGCGGTGATGACCGAGGCGCTGGCGCGTTCTGATCTGACGGTGTAATGGGTGTTAGCTGACCCAGGCCTCAACGGGCGAGGCTTGGTCAGGCGCTGCGCCCCTTCGCGGGCAATGCTGATTGCTCAGGCAAGAGTGATATCTTAGGCGCTAGACACTGAGCGGGCTAGCGCGTCTTTGCTACGGCAGCATCGCATCTAGGCTCGTATTGACCTCGCTGAGTATCGGCGCCTTCGTCTTGAAGGCTGCCTCGATGACGGCATCGATTTCTTCTTTGTGGGTGATGCGCGCAGACGCCATGCCAAAACTGCGCGCCAAATCATGGAAGTCAGGATTAAACAGCGAGGTGCCGCTCACGCGCCCTGGATAGCCGCGCTCTTGGTGCAAACGAATCGAACCATAGCTGGCGTTGTTTGAAACGATAAAGATAATCGGCAGTTTGCGTTCAACGGCCAAAATCATTTCGTTACCGGTCATTAAAAAGCCGCCATCTCCAACGATACAAACGGTGGTGCGGGTGGGCTCGCGCAAGGCGCAGGCCACTGCTGCGGGTGTGCCATAGCCCATTGCACCTGCTAAAGGTGCCATCAGACGTTGACCCGTTTTGAAAGTGAAGTGTCGATAGACAGGGGCTGCAAAGGTGCCAGCGTCTAAGCAGATGGTGGTATCAAGCGAGGCGTGGGTCATCAGCGCGCGCACGACTTCGGTAAAGTTCACACCCTTCTTGGCTTGACGTGACGGCCAGGCGGCCCATGATTGTGAGTGCTCTCTCAGTGTTGCGAGCCAGTTCACCCTTGCAGCGTTCGCTGCCGGTGCAGTGCCGTGCGTCAAGGCTTTTACCAAGCCAACGGGGTCGCATACCAAGGGGTAGTCGGCCACAGTATCCCAGCTCACCACACGCGAATCAGGGTAGCAATGCAACAGCGTTTGAGCGGCTTGCCCGTAAGCCGGAAACTGATAGTTTTGTGTCGTGATGTCGCCCAGGCGCGTGCCTAAGGCAAGAATGAAATCACTGGTTTGTAACGTTGCCATTTGTGCGGCCGGGTTTGATAATCCCAGGTCGCCAACAAATAGCGCGTCATCGTTTGCAAAAATGTCGTGACGCCTGAACGACACCATCGTTGGTAGTTGCCAATGGTGGACGAAAGCGGCGAGTGCTTCACGACCGCCTGGGCAATCGAAGACGCCACCGGCAATGACGACTGGGCGCTGTGCCGTCTTCAGTTGCTGGACGATTTCGGCCAGTGTATCGGCAGCGGGTAAGCCGAAGACGTGCGGGTGTTGTTTGAAGCTTGGCACAGGCACCGTTTGTTGCTGGATGTCTTCAGGCAGCACCAACACGACAGGTCCTGGTACACCTGAGGTCGCCATCCGAATCGCCTTGAAGGCAGCCTGAGCGATTTGTTCAGGGCCCGTGCACTCGAACACCCATTTTGCGATCGAGCCAAACATTTTTTGGTAATCGATTTCTTGAAAGGCCTCACGGCGCAGATCGCGTGCAGCGATTTGACCAATCACCAATATCATTGGTACGGCGTCTTGCTGCGCGGTGTGTACGGCAATCGCGGCGTTCGAGGCACCGGGGCCACGGCTCACTAAGGCTAAGCCCGGGCGACGCGTCAGGCGCCCGTCTGCAACAGCCATGTAGCCTGCACCGCCTTCGTGGCGGCAGGTCACGACATCGATTGCTGGAAAGTCAACGAGCGCATCGAGCAGGCCCAGGTAGCTTTCGCCAGGGACTAGAAAAAGTCGGTCCATGCCGTAGTCAGAGAACACTTTAAACAGGGCGTGGCTTGAGGTGAAGTTTGTCATGGCGCGAGTCAGGCAAAAAATTTTTGAGAAGATCGAAAATTAGCACAGCGCGGCCCATCTCGCCTGAGATGCAACCTGAGCATGCCTGCTTGAAATTTAATCGTTCGCGCAGAACGCGAGTGAGAAGGCGGTTTTGTATCTTGATTGCTAAGAATCAGTGCCTCAGTCGTCGGGCTACCCGCCTGCTAGCTGTCGGGGGGTCAAGGCTTGCCTTTGGCAATGGCTAAGAATTGCTTTGTTGTAAAAAACATTCATTTTAAATAACTGTGTTTGCAAACAGTACTGTATGCGTGTACAGTACTGTTTATGGTCACTGACCAAACAGTTTTGCCGGTTCTAGGTCCCCGGCAACCACCTTGGGTCGCTACGGCGTCCGGGGGTGGTTACTTAAAAACGCAGTGCATTGTTAGTTTATAGGAGCCCCACCATGCGTCAATCTACTACCCAGCAAGCCCCACGCGCGCCTTTCGCACCAGCGTTCGCGTCTTCAGCCTCACGCCAGGGCTCACCTAGTGCAAAAGGCATTTTGTCTGACATCCTCGTGCTGTCCTTTTGGGTTGCCGTAGTTCCTGCAGTTCTCTTGGTCGGTAATGCAGCTGGCTATTAAGGCGTTAGAGCGGCTGGCGCGGCAGAGCGGCAGAGCGTTTGCTCGGGCAAGGCGCGTCGCTCAACAATGTGATTGATTCCCACGCAAGGCGTATGAGCTTACGTCTTGCGCACTAGCTGCCCGCCAGCAGCACCACCCCTAAAGCGATCCCGCAACAGCCCACCAAGCGCCCCCAGCCGACAGGCTCACGTAGTAGGTAAAGTCCCGCAAGCGTGACTAAGAGCATAGACATTTCTCGTGCGGGCGCTACCAAGCTCACCGGGGCGCCGCCTTGTAACGCGTACAGCACCAAAATATATCCAAGCGGGGATAACACCCCGATTCCCCAAGCTAGTGGCCAGTATCCTTTCATCGCAGCCCAGGCCTGCCGGGGCTGTCGTGCAGTGTGCGGCAACATCAGCATCGTGCGGGTGGCGCAGGTCGCCCAGTCAAACACAACGGGGGCAATCAAAAGGGTTTTGACGCCGTAGGCATCTACCAACGTATAGGCAGCGATCAACGCACCCACCAACGCTCCCCACCGCACTCCCACCAGGGCCGCCGGTTGCATCAGACGACCAAGCTTGCCTTGTGTCGCAATCAGTAATACACCTGCCACCACACACAACATGCCGCTGATGCCGCGCAATGTTGCGGGCTCGTCTAGCAGCAAAAAAGCCCCAACGGTTGAAAGCATCGGGCCTGTGCCACGCGCGATGGGGTACACCACTGACAAATCTGCCAATTGATAGCCGCGCTGCAAACTTAGGCTGTAGGCTAAATGAATCGTCCCCGAAAGCACGATACAGCCTACGATGGGCCAACTCCATTCGTTTTGCTCAAAGACTAAAACCCATACCACCCAGGGGGCATATACGATGGTGCAGCAA
>JBAWWV010000306.1:0-4766 GCA_037146575.1 Alcaligenaceae bacterium
GTTGCCCTGCACTTGCCGGGCGTGCTTGTCCAACGGGGCGTACCACGTCATGCCCCGAGATCACGACACTTGAAGCGCGGCCGTGATAGCCGATCGGCAGCCATTAAAGGTGGGTAACAAGGGCGCATCAGGGCGCGAAATTTTTCCGCCCGCGGTCGCGTGGTAAATCGAGATATAAAAATCGGTGTAATCACGAATTTGTGCTGGCAAACTATATTCAGCCTGAGCCTGTGGCACCAAAAGAGGTTCGATGACGGCTTGCAGCACGCTGCCGGCACGCGTCGCCTGCGAAAGCGCGAGCCTGAGCGCAGACCAATGGCGGTTACCCAGCGCCATCAGCGCATTGAGCGTAGGACCTGTACAGGTGTTCAGTGCTTCAGCGGCTAAGCCCGAAAATGGTTGGCGCAATGCCAACTGAGCTAAATCAATAATTTGATCGCCCAGTGCGACCCCGGGTCTAAACTTTTCTTGGCTCGCGGCGCGACGAAACACGGCAAACGGCAAGTGCTGAACTGGAAATCCTATATTCGCGTCGTTGGCGCTTGCGAGCCAGCTGCTGAGGGCGGGGTCGTGTGTTTCGTTGAGCTGAGTCATATTCTTTGTTTAAATTTTTTGGCAGGTTGGACAGAAATAGGTTGCGCGTTGACCTTGCATCATACGTTTGATCACGCTGGCACAGACTCTACAGGGTTGGCCTGCGCGCTCGTACACCGCTGCGTGCAAGGTGAAATAAGCCCCGGCTTCACCGGTCGCGTTGACGTAGTCGCGCAAGGTGCTGCCCCCTGAGTCGAGCGCATCGTTTAGCGTGTCGCGAATCGCATCGACTAAGCGGGCGCAGCGAGCAAGTGAGACGCGGGTCGCTTGCGTTTTGGGATGGATGCGCGCTCTAAAAAGGCTTTCGGATGCGTAGATATTGCCCGCTCCAACCACCACGTCGCCCGCGAGTAAGGCCTGTTTGATCGACATCTGTCGTCCCACCAGGCCGCGCCTAAGGTAGGCCGCATCAAAGGCGGGATCAAAGGGCTCAATCCCCAGTTTGCTGAGCAAGGGGTGCTGCTCAACGGGGCCATCCGTTTTAGGGTGCCATAAGACGGCGCCAAACCGACGCGGGTCGTGCAAGCGCAGTGTCGCGTGGTCAAACTCCCATTCAACATGGTCGTGCTTGCGCAATAATTCACCTTTGATAACGCTGCGTAGCGATCCCGACATGCCCAGGTGAATCAGTTGCGTGCCTCGGTCAAACTCTAGCAAAAGGTACTTGCCGCGGCGCAGGCAGGCGCGCACAACCTGCCCCTGAACCTGTTGCGGCAAGTCGGCTGGAATAGGCCAGCGCATACGGGTCTCGTGGACCACCAGTCGTTTTAACCGGTGACCTGTTGCAACGGCGTCAATTCCGCGACGAGTTGTTTCAACTTCAGGTAGTTCTGGCATGGGTGAGTGCTAACATCTAGAGAAGAAGTCGGATGATTGTGCCACCAACTAGGCGGGTCGCGTGAAGTCGTTGTTTAAATGCTTTTTTCAGAAAGTTATTGTTGCCCTGGCATTAGGCCTCTTAGGGGGGCTTTGGGCTCCCTTGGGGTTCTCACAAAACGGGCCGACCAAAGGCGTGGTGCAGTCGACGCCTCTTGAAATCAAACCACTACCCTCTGAGCCAGAAGAAATCCGGCTCAGGACCGGGCAAGTGCCTGAGGTGACGCTCACCTCGAATATTGTTTTCAGGATACTGGCGGCTGAGATCTCAGCGCAGCGTTCGGCGTTCGTTCCGGCGGGTAAAACCATGCTGGATCTTGCTAAAGAAGTGGGTGATGTGCGTTTGGCACGTCGCGCGCTTGAGTTTTATCTGGCGGGTGGTAATTTGGCTGGGGCGCTCGAGTCTTCACGCCTTTGGTTGAGGTTTGAGCCTGATGATGCCGAGGCATTGTCGACCGAGATGACGCTTGCGGCGGCGGCGGGGCAGACCAGCGGTTTGACCACTGCGCTGCGTAAAAAAATTGACGAAGCCAGCGATAAAACCGCGGCAATCGGCCAGGCGATGGGGGTGCTGGGGCGTGTTCCAGACAAACGAGCCGGCTTGGCGATTTTAATGAGCGTACTCCAAGAGAGCCAGGCGCGTGATACGTTGCCTGCACATATTGCCGTCGCGGATTTGGCACGTGCAGCAGGCGATGCGCCGCGGGCATTGAGTGCGGCCAAGGCGGCGTTAAACGTAGCACCTCGGTCTGAGGATGCGGCCATGCGCGTGTTTGAATATGGTTTAGCGGTTGATGCGCAGCAGGCTTTTCGCGATGCACAGGGGTTTACAGCAGCGCACCCCCAAGCACGACGCTTGCGTTTGTTATTGGTCGCCCAATGGGCAGAACGGCGCAACTTTGATTTGGCGATGGCCGAGCTCGTCGCGATGGCCAAGCTCGCGCCTGACGATTTCGATTTGGTGTTTATGCAGGGGCAGATTGCCTATCGGGCGAAACGTGTGCCAGAGGCACGCGCTCTGCTCGAGCAGTTTGTCAGCCTGCAAACGCAGCGTCAAGCGAGTGTGGCTGACGGCGCGACCGATGAGGGTTCTGCGCTAGTCGATGCCTACCAATTGCTCTCTCGCATCGCGCAAGAGCAAGGTTTTTTTGATGACGCAGTGAGTTTGCTCGACAAAATCCAAGATCCGGCTGCGCGTCACAACGCACGCGTGCGCCAGGCCGCAGTGCGTGCTCAGCAAGGTCGTGTCGATGATGCGTTAGCGCTGCTTGATTCAAGCGACCCTCAGTCTCTTGAAGAAGAGGTGCTAACGGCCTCAGCTGGGGCCCAGATTTTGCGCGAAGCCAGTCGTTTGCCTGATGCGATCAAGCGCCTTGAGGCGGCCAACGCAAAGCTGCCTGACACCGTTGAAATTAAATACGAACTAGCGATGCTCTACGAGCGCAATCAGCGACTCAATGATACTGAGCGGCTGTTGCGTGAAGTCATCGCACTAGATCCGGGGCACGCCCATTCATATAACGCCTTGGGTTATTCGTTGGCCGATCGTAATCAGCGTTTGCCCGAAGCCCTGGCGCTCATTACACGAGCGCTAGAAATTTCGCCGAACGACCCCTTCATTATGGATAGTATGGGGTGGATTAAATTTCGACTGGGCGACTATGCGGCTGCGGTGCAATATCTCGAAAAAGCCTACAGAGTGCGGCCTGAAGCTGACATTGCGGCACACTTGGGCGAAGTCTTGTGGATGTCAGGTCAACAAGAAGCCGCCAAAGAGTATTTGAAAAAAGGCTTGGCCAAAGAGGCTGATAACACAACGCTACTAGAGACCATCAAACGTCTTGGGGTGCGATTTTGATTTTTTTTAAATATTTTGTTGGATCGCGTTCGACCGTTGGTTTGATTCTTTTGGCACTCCTGTTGGGGCTAAGTGGTTGCGCCACACAGGCCCCAAGCGGCGAAGCGATGCCCGAGGGGTCTTTGCAGCGGATCGGGCGGTTTGCGGTCAAGACTGAGCAGGCTGATCGAGCCCCCGAGGCAATTCAAGGCGGATTTGTCTGGCGCGACACTGTTGCGCAGCTGACACTAGATTTGACCAATCCCTTCGGTAGTATTTTGGCGCGTGTTTCGGTAAACAGCGCCGGTGCGACGCTTGAGCGCGCAAACGGCGAAATCCTACAAACCACGACGCCTGATGGTCTGGTTGATCAGGCGCTCGGTCAAAGCCTACCGGTAAAAGGCTTGCGTGTGTGGTTGCGCGTTCAGCAAAAGCCTCAGCCAGGCATGCGAGTGCTAGAGCGAGACTCTCAGGGTCGGATCGTAGCCTTTGAGCAAGATGGCTGGAGTGCACGGCTCTCTAACTTCGACGCACTGGGTCCGCGGTTGGTCAGTTTGATCCGAACCGAAACGGGCCGCAACATGTCGGTTCGACTGGTCATCGACTAGCCGTGCTGTACGACCTCCCCGCGCCAGCAAAATTGAATTTGTTTTTGCACGTCATTGGGCGACGTGAGGATGGCTATCATCTGTTGCAGACGGTTTTCAGGCTGATCAGTTTGGCCGATCGCATCGATATTGACGTGCGTCGTGACGGCAAAATTGTGCGTGAAACCGACATGGTGGGGGTGCCCCACGACGAAGACTTGGTGGTGCGCGCGGCGCTTGCTTTACAGGCGCATACGGGTGTCAAGCTTGGCGCCCAAATTAAGATCAAAAAAAATATTCCTGCCGGCGGTGGGTTGGGAGGGGGTTCAAGTGACGCTGCGACCGTGTTGCTGGCGCTGAACCGGCTCTGGGATACGAGGCTAAGCCGCGCAGCCCTGATGGCGCTTGGCCTTGGTCTAGGGGCTGATGTGCCAGTCTTTATATCGGGACAAAACGCCTTCGCACAAGGAATCGGCGAACAACTCACCCCAGTGTCGTTGCCCGAACGGTCGTATGTGGTTGTTCAGCCTGCCCAAAGCGTGCCCACTGCAGCGGTTTTCGGGGCTTCTGATTTGACAAGAGACACCGATCCGGTCAAAATGACGGACTTTTCTGGGGTCAAACTCTTTGCTGAGTTTTGCGGCGAAACTGATCAAAAATCAAGTTTTCTGCAAGATTTTGGTCGCAATGATTTGCAGCCCGTTGTCTTAAAACGCTATCCCGTTGTTCGTCAGGCACTCGATTGGCTTACCCAAGCCGGCCTAAGTGCCAAAATGACAGGATCAGGAGCCTGTCTTTTTGTTGGGTTTTCTGGTGTTCAAGAGGCCACGGCAGTCCATCAGAAATTACTCGCTAAAACGCGTACAGATTTT
>JBAWWV010000307.1:0-4729 GCA_037146575.1 Alcaligenaceae bacterium
GCCAGAAAGTAATCGAAAGGGCCGGGCGCCGAGCCATCGCCTTTATAGCGGATTGACTGGTCGGCAATCACCGTGAAGTCATCGAACTTGGCTTCAAGACGTAGCTTATCGAGAAAGTTGACCTTAATTTCCATCGAGATAATTCCGAAAAATGGTGCAATAAATAATGTAGACCAATACAGCGCTAGGATCAGTTGAGGAAATCACTGGCTACGTCGCCATTTACCGCGTGCGTAACAATGACGTTGAAATTTTGAAATTGCAGCACGCAGCCCGAAACTTATGACAAACCGGCTCCCTTAATCTTATCCTGCGTCTTAGTCTCGAAATCACTGGCTTCATGACGTTCCAGAAGCTGTTCGGACAACTCGCCGCTCGTGCGGTTGACCATACGTCCCCGTTTCACAGCAGGTCGTTTGTAGATCAGCTCGGCCCAGCGTTGAACATGCTTGTAGTCTTGCACGCTCAAAAACTCGGCCGCTGTGCCATACAGCCAACCCTTCACCAAACCGCCGTACCACGGAAACACTGCAATGTCAGCGATCGTGTATTGATCACCGCCAAGGTACTCACTGACGGCCAAGCGGCGCTCAAGCACGTCAAGCTGGCGCTTGGTTTCCATCGCGAAGCGATCAATGGCGTACTCAAACTTGGCCGGCGCATAAGCGTAAAAGTGACCAAACCCGCCACCCAAATACGGCGCACTGCCCATTTGCCAGAACAGCCAGTTCAAAGCCTCGGTACGGGCAGCACCCTCTTTAGGCAGAAAAGCTTGAAATTTTTCAGCAAGGTGAAGCAAGATCGCGCCAGATTCAAAAACACGCACAGGCTGTGCGCCACTGCGGTCAAACAACGCTGGGATTTTTGAGTTGGGGTTGACATCAACAAAATCCGAACCAAACTGATCGCCGTCACGGATGTTGATCAGCCACGCATCGTATTCAGCGCCCTTGTGCCCAAGCGCCAGTAACTCTTCAAGCAAGATCGTGACCTTGACGCCGTTAGGCGTGCCCAACGAATAGAGTTGCAAGGGGTGCTTGCCAACCGGCAGTTCTTTTTGGTGTGTAGCGCCAGCGACCGGTCGATTGATACTGGCAAAGGCGCCGCCACTGGGCTGATCCCAAGTCCAGACTTTTGGGGGTACGTAATCTTTAGACTCTGTCATGATATTTTCGCTTTTTTGGGTTAACAGGTGCGAACAGATTGAGGGTTCGCTGCACTCTAGTTTACCTACGAAAACGTTTCAGGCGCCCAGCTAGGCCCTGGCGACACCCGCACTCTTGACCTCACCCTAAGGGAACAGGTTTTCCTTCTGATCGAAAATAAGCAAACCAACAACTGTTATTTGCCCTAAGCAGCCTTGGTCACCAGCCGTTGCACAAATAATTGTATTTTCATATTTGCTTGTGGGCTGATCGATGTAAATTCGAGCCCGACAAAAGTTCGTGTGCCTTCTTGTTTGATTTTGACAACTTTTGCATAGATATCTTTTGCTTGATAATCAATGAGTAGCAAATCAAAGTCTATTTTGATCTCGTCGAACAGTGCGAGAGCTTGATTAAACTCGACGAACAACCCGTGGTAACTGATGTCGCGGATCGTCGCTTTATTGATCTCTGGGAGCACGCACTTGTTTTGAATCAAACTAAATGAGCAGGGCAAACCGACTTCTACCCGATGGCTGCGCCGAACTTCTTTACGCGGAATCTTCAAGCTCAACGACGGAATCGCATACAACTCTCGCAGTTTCGCTGGCTCAGACTTGCCTTTTACAAAAACCTCAATCCCTTCACTGACCTGAACGAAATCTTGGCATTGCTTATAGGTATTTTCACTAATCAAGACCTGACCACGCAAACTAAACGCCTCGATACGCGACGTAAGATTAACGGCATCGCCAATGACTGCATTTGCAGAGTAAAAATCCGAGCCAAATTTACCAGCCATCACGCTGCCAGTGTTAATGCCGATGCCCATAAATAGCTCAGGGATTGACTCCGGACGCTCTTGACCATTGAGTTCGATCATCGCGATTTGCATCTCGGCGGCACAGGTCACTGCGCGCTGCACATCATCTGGTTTTTTCCCCGTAATCCCAAAAAGCACCAAGATTGAGTCGCCCATAAATTTATCAATCACACCGTGATAGCGCGAGACCACTTGATTCATGCGTACCAAGTAACGGTTGAGCATCGCAATGACTGTGCCCGCTGGCAGTTCAGCGGTAATCGCAGTAAAGCCTCTGAGGTCGGCAAACATGATGGTCACCTCGCGGGCAGCAAACGAGTGCTCGGTGCTTGCCCCGTCGCCTTTCGCTAAACCGCTGGCTTGCTGAACAATAGCTTCCATCTCTGCCATCGCTGAGTCTTGCAAAGACACACCCGTTTCTCGGACGACCAAGGCCTGCAATCTGCTCGCAGCCTCTTTACTTGGATCTTGTTTCATTAGCCGTACCAATAAAAATTAACTTTGCCTCAAAGCGAGGACGCAAGCTATTGGTTACGCTACCCAACATCTTGTCAAACAACCGGTTTGTTATGGGCAGCAAACCAACAACATATCTAAACGTGCAATGTACCGTCTTTAATTGCAAAGTCGTCTCGCTTCCCTTGTAAGCCCCTTGCACGTCATTTAATGTCCTACAAGATGGATTGAAAGACCCTTTAATACGGGGCTTCAATAATTCAACTTGTGGCGTTGATAACGTGTCACGATTGACATAGAACTAGAGACAACGCTAACTTAAGTTTAACAACTAGTCTAGGATCGAAAACATGTGTTTTATTTGCGATGACAAAAATGCAATTCACGAAACCACCAGCGAAGCAAACGCGACGCGTCGGTCTTTTCTCAAGTACTTTGGTGCGACCCCATTCGTATTGGGGGGATTGGGATTAAATTTAACAGCCTGCGCTCAAGTTGCCAAAGATTTGCCAAGTCCAGGTAATGTGATGACGCCCGACGAAGCCTTGAAGCGCGTCGTCGCGGGTAATCAGCGCTATGTCAGCGGCACAACCACAACAACAAATTTCCAAACGTCATCTGCAAATTTTGCCAAGGGACAAAATCCTTTTGTCTCGGTATTGTCTTGCGCCGACTCGCGTGTCAGTCCCGAAAGCACTTTTGACGAAGACCGTGGCGATGTATTCGTCACCCGTGTCGCCGGCAACTATGCCTCGGTGGATATTCTCGCAAGCTTGGAATATGGCTCAGCCGTTTTAGGCGTGCCCTTGATCATTGTGCTCGGGCACACAGATTGCGGTGCAATGAAAGCCACCATCAAAGCGAAAAAAGAAAATGCTGCGTTTCCAGGACATATCCAGGTAATCACGACTGCCCTTGGCGACGCCGTTGATGTGGCAGACAAAATGCCAGGCGATTTGCTCGAAAACACAACCAAAGCAAATATCAAGCTCAACGTCGATCGTTTGCAGACTGCTACCCCAATCCTGCGCGGCTTAGTCTCTCAAGGTAAGCTCAAAGTCATTGGCATGCTTTACAACTTGAAGACAGGCAAGCTTGAGGTGGTTGCTTAGGTAATCATCCCTGAAAAAAGCAGGGGCCTCCAAAGAGGCCCCGCACCTGACGGTCGAAACCAACAGGGTGGTGTAGTACTTAGACGTTAAACAAAAAGTTCATCACGTCACCATCTTGCACCACGTACTCCTTACCCTCAGCGCGCATCTTGCCGGCTTCTTTCGCGCCTTGCTCGCCTTTGAAGGTAATGAAATCCTCATAGGCGATCGTTTGCGCGCGAATAAAGCCGCGTTCAAAGTCGGTATGAATCACGCCGGCCGCTTGTGGGCCGGTGGCACCGATGGGCACAGTCCAGGCGCGCACTTCTTTCACGCCTGCGGTGAAATAGGTTTGCAAGCCTAACAAGGTGAACGCACCGCGAATCAGACGGTTTAAGCCTGGCTCTTGCATGCCCATGTCTTCAAGAAACACGGCCTTATCTTCGTCTGGCAGTTCTGCGATTTCGGATTCGATCGAGGCGCAAATCGCGACAACCGGTGCTTTGCGCGCGGTGGCGTATTCGGTCAGGCGATCGAGCATGGGGTTGTCTTTGAAGCCGTGATCACTCACGTTGCCGACGTACATGGCGGGCTTGGCGGTGATAAAGCACAAAGGCGCAATCAAGGCCATGTCTTCGTCTGACAAACCGAGCGCACGAATCGGCTGAGCGTCGTTCAGTTGTTTGATCACAACTTCAAGAATCGCGACAACTTTTTGTGCGTCTTTATCGCCCGAGCGTGCGGTTTTTTGATTGCGATGCAAAGCTTTTTCAGCGGTTTGCATATCGGCCAAGGCAAGCTCGGTTTCAATCACTTGGATATCAGAGATCGGATCGACACGCCCCGCTACGTGGATGACGTTGTCGTCTTCAAAACAGCGCACCACGTTGATGATGGCGTTGGTTTCGCGGATGTGTGACAAGAACTGATTACCCAGGCCTTCGCCTTGGCTGGCGCCAGCCACTAAGCCTGCGATGTCTACAAACTCAACCGTGGCGTGCAAAATGCGTTCAGGTTTGACGATTTCGGCCAGTTTGCCTAAGCGAAAATCAGGCACCTCGACCACGCCCACGTTGGGCTCGATCGTGCAAAAAGGGTAGTTTTCGGCGGCGATGCCGGCCTTGGTGAGGGCATTAAAAAGGGTTGATTTGCCGACGTTGGGCAAACCAACGATGCCACATTGCAGAGCCATGAGAATCCCGAAAATCTAGTAA
>JBAWWV010000308.1:0-4706 GCA_037146575.1 Alcaligenaceae bacterium
ATGCACTGGTGCAAGGCGGGCGTTACGATAACGTGAGCTTAGCCTTTGGTCGGGCGCGCCCCGCAACTGGGTTTAGCCTTGATTTGCGTAAGCTTGCTGCGGGTTTGTTACCTGCCTTGGCTACCCCTGCAGTGCGTGCCCCTGCCGGGCAAGACCAAGCCTTGCGTACTGCGATGCAGGCGCTTAGGCAAGAGGGCCATATCGTGGTGCAGGTGTTTCCAGGTGAAACTGCTACGCACGACGAGTTTGTTTTTGATCGTGAACTTGTTTGTCAAAACGGTCACTGGAAAATGCAGCGCGTGGTTTAGGCTCTTGCGTGCTGGGTCAGTTTCAAGATCCAAAGCCCGCTAGAGGTTTACTGTTTGATTTTTAAATTAGTCTATTTACCTGACATGAGCAAGAACATCGTAGTGATCGGCACCCAATGGGGCGACGAAGGAAAAGGCAAAATTGTTGACTGGTTAGCCGAGTCAGCGCACGGAGTCGTGCGTTTTCAAGGTGGGCACAATGCTGGTCACACACTTTGGGTCAATGGCAAAAAGACAATTTTGCGTTTGATTCCCTCGGGCATCATGCACCCCTCTGTGACTTGCTATATCGGCAACGGCGTGGTGTTGTCCCCCGAGGCCTTGCTCAAAGAAATCGTCGAACTCGAGGCCGCTGGCCTTGACGTACGCTCGCGGCTCAAGATTTCAGAAGCTTGCCCTTTGATTTTGCCATACCACGTGGCGTTGGATCAGGCGCGTGAAGCGCGCCGTGGCGATGCAAAAATTGGTACGACTGGGCGTGGCATCGGCCCAGCCTACGAAGACAAAGTGGCGCGTCGTGCATTACGCGTGCAAGATCTATTCGATCCAAGCGGTTTTCGCAGCAAAGTCGAAGAAGTGCTCGACCTGCACAACTTTGTGTTGACTCAATATTTAGGTGCGCAAGCGGTCTCTGTGCAAGAGGTTGTTGATCAGGCGATGGCGCTTGCCCCTGCAATTGCTCCCATGGTGGCCGATGTCAGCAGCGAGTTGTTTGCTGCGCAGCAGGCAGGCAAACATTTGCTGTTTGAAGGTGCACAAGGCGCTTTACTCGACGTTGATCACGGTACCTATCCTTATGTCACCAGCAGCAACTGTATTGCTGGCGCGGCGGCGGCGGGCGCTGGCGTGGGCCCGCAAACCTTAAGTTATGTCTTGGGCATCACCAAGGCCTATGCGACTCGCGTGGGCTCGGGTCCGTTTCCAACAGAGTTGCTTGACGAAGTTGGTGCGCGCTTGGCCAGCGTCGGTAAAGAGTTTGGTTCAGTCACAGGTCGGCCACGCCGCTGCGGTTGGTTTGATGGCGCAGCACTAAAGCGCTCGGTACGTCTAAATGGTATTTCAGGTTTGTGCATTACTAAGCTTGATGTCCTTGATGGCCTGCCAACTCTTAAAATGGGTGTTGGCTATGAAATCGACGGTAAGTTTTGTGATGTGCTGCCGTACGGCGCTGCCGCGGTCGCGCGCGCTAAGCCCATTCTCGAAGACATGCCAGGCTGGACCGAAAGTACCGTAGGCGTCACTGATTTTGCCAAGCTGCCGGTTAATGCTCAACGCTACCTTAGCCGGATGGCTGAGGTCTGCGGCGTGCCCATTGATATGGTCTCAACGGGCCCCGATCGCAACGAAACCATTCTGATCCGACACCCTTTTAAGTCTTAACGCCCTTTGTTGCACCACCCAAGCTCTAACCGACTGACCAAACTAACGAAAGCGATCAAGTCTTAATGCCCTTGTTGCACGACTCAAGCCTTAACCGTTTGTCCCAAGCTAACGAAAGCGATCTTTGGGTCACGTGGGCGCAATATGATGATTTGATCGAGCAATTGGCTGTGCAGGTCCAGCAGTCGGGCTTTCAGTTTGATCAGATTCTGTGCCTGGCGCGCGGCGGCATGAGGATTGGTGATGTGCTGTCAAGGGTGTTTAACGTGCCTTTGGCTATTTTGGCAACTAGCAGCTATCGCGGTGCCAAGGGTACGGAGCAGGGGGCTTTAAATATCGCCCAGCAGGTCACCTCTGCCTCGGGGCCGCTTTCTGGAAACATCCTGCTCGTTGATGATTTGGTTGATTCGGGTGTGACCTTTTCGTCGGTCTGTGACCACTTATTACACACCTTCCCTTTGATCACAGCCATCAAAACAGCGGTACTCTGGCAAAAGGCCGTCTCGGTGTTCAAGCCCGATTATGTTGTCACGGTGCTTGAAACGAATGCCTGGATCCACCAACCCTTCGAGCACTACGACACGATGACTGTGTCTAGGCTGGTCAAAAAGTGGTCTGCCACACCCAACAAATAGCGTATTTGTGCTATTATCGAAGGCTGTGCTAATAGAGCGTTGTTCGCCGCTAGTCTTAACAGCGGTTTAAAAAATGGTTTTAAAGCTATTTAAAAACGCTCCTTCGCAACGCTTACCAAACTAGTACCGTTCGCTGTTTAACTCACTTTTTTACGTCACGCACCCTATGCCTATCGTTCGTCTGAAAGAAAACGAGCCCTTTGAAGCCGCATTGCGTCGCTTCAAACGCACAATTGAAAAAACCGGCCTTCTGACCGAGTTGCGCGCCCGCGAATTCTATGAAAAACCCACTGCTGAGCGTAAGCGTAAACAAGCTGCTGCCGTTAAGCGCCATTACAAGCGCATCCGTAGTCAGCAGTTGCCACCGCGCATGTTTTAATCTGTGGCGCATCGTCTGATGCGCTGCATGCGTATGGCTTAAGCGTTGATCCCAGATTCGTTTATCCAGGATCTTCTTGCCCGTGTTGACGTGGCAGATGTTGTTGGGCGCTACGTACAGTTAAAGAAAGGCGGCATCAACCTGCTTGGGTTATGCCCCTTTCATAACGAAAAATCTCCTTCCTTTACTGTCAGCCCCACAAAACAGTTCTATCACTGCTTTGGCTGTGGCGCGCATGGCAGCGCAATTACCTTTCTGATTGAGCACACTGGGGCTAGCTTTCCCGAGGCAGTCCGCACGCTTGCCTCTGCCGCTGGGATGTCTGTACCCGAAGAAAATCGCTCGCCTGGGCAAAAGGCTGCCACCGCTCGTCGCCGCGAAGAGGTGTCGCAGCACACCAAGGTGCTTGAGGCGGCTCAAATCCACTACTTAGCCCAGTTGCGTGAAACCCCGGCCGCGATTCGGTACTTAAAGCAGCGTGGGCTAACGGGTGAGATCGCCAAAGAATTTGGGCTTGGTTGGGCAAGCACTGATCGACAGGCACTGGCAAAGGTTTTTGGCCGCTACGATGATCCGCTTTTAGTTGAGTCTGGCCTGGTGATCGAAGCTGAAGATGGTCGACGCTACGACCGTTTTCGCGAACGGGTGATGTTTCCGATTCGCAATGTCAAAGGCGAGATCGTTGGCTTTGGTGGCCGTATTATCGGCAAAGGCGAGCCCAAGTACCTGAATTCGCCAGAAACCCCTGTATTTTCAAAGGGCAACGAGCTGTACGGTTTGTTTGAGGCGCGTACGGCAATTCGCTCTGAAGGTTGTGTGATTGTTGTTGAAGGTTATATGGATGTGGTTGGTCTGGCGCAACTAGGGGTGCGCAATGCCGTTGCCACCCTTGGTACCGCAACGACTCCGGTGCATATCCAAAAGCTCTTACGTTCAAGTGACAAAATAATTTTTAGCTTTGATGGTGATGGCGCAGGGCGTCGAGCCGCCTGGCGTGCCTTGCAATCGTGCCTACCCTTGTTGCGCGATGATATTTCCATCCGGTTTTTATTTTTACCAGCAGAACATGACCCAGATAGCTATATCCGGCAATTCGGTGAAGAGGCTTTTCGAGCTAGCTTGGCCGAGTCTGATGCTTTGTCGACTTTTTTCTTAAATGAGCTCGGTTCGCGTCATGCTTTAAAAGAAGTAGAGGGGCGCTCGGCCTTGGTGCACGAGGCCCGACCTTTGCTGGCTTTGATCCCGCAGATCACTCTCAAAGTGCAGCTGCAAAATGAGTTTGCCCGTTTGGCCCAGTTAACACCCGAAGAGTTAACGACTTTGCTCGAAAAAGAAGTTACCCCAGCATTAATGGGCTTGCCTGCACTGGGTCTACCGGGTACAGCTCGGGCTGCGGGTACCGCGTCAGGTGGCGCGCAGAGTCGAGGTGCGCCTGGCGTTGAGATTTCGCCATCGTCTTCAAGGCTTACGGATGACGAGTTTTCTAACGATTATCCAGATTCTCAAGGCTATCAAGATTCGGGTGGTGGGGCTGAGTTCGGTCGCAGCGCTGGCCGCATTGTGGGGCGCAAGCCGACAACGCGCGTTGATCGTCGGGCCGTAGCCCCGATGGCCAAGCGTTTGCTTAGGTTGCTGTTAACACACCCTGAGTTAGTTGACGTGATGGGTGAACAGCAGCTTGAACTTCTTGAGCGTGGCCCCCATCTTGAAATGGTCAGAGAGTTGATTGTGCTTGCGCAGGCTAGTGGCGCCCGCCATGTGGGGGCGCTGATCCAGGCCTCTGACCCAGGGGCGGATCTAGGCATATTAATGGCGTCGGTTGCGGCAGACTTGATGACGCAAGAGCCTTTGCCCAATCCGCAAGGTGAGTGGGAAGACGCTTTGCGTCGAATTGAGGTCGAGAGCTTAAAAAGTGAGCAAGAAGCCTTAATTGCCGGGGGTTTAAATAATTTAGAGTCTCAGCAAAATTATCGGGAACTTTCTTCCCGCATCACCCGTCTAATT
>JBAWWV010000309.1:0-4705 GCA_037146575.1 Alcaligenaceae bacterium
CGTGGCGCGCAGCACGCTGCCTGCGGCTGCTGGTTGTAATCCAGCATACGCACCACCGTTTGTACATGCGCCTGGGGTTGAATATCGCCACCCATCACGCCAAAGCTCATCACCGGTACGCCGCCGCGGGTTAAGAAACCCGGGATGATGGTGTGAAACGGACGCTTGCGCCCTGCCACCACGTTCGGTGAGTTTGGATCCATCGAAAACCCGACGCCACGGTTTTGCAAACTGACGCCGGTGCCAGGAACCACCACGCCAGAACCAAACCCCATGTAGTTGGATTGAATAAACGAAATCATCATGCCGCTTTCATCCGCGGCGGTCAGGTAAATGGTGCCACCCGTCGCAGGTTGACCGGGGCCGAAGTGCGTGGCTTTGCTCGGGTCAATCAGTTTGGCGCGCTCGGCCAAATAGGCGTCATCCAGCATCTGGGCTGGGGTGACTTCCATCGTGCGTCCGTCAGACACGTAGCGGTACAAATCGGCCATGGCAAGTTTCATGGCTTCGATTTGAAGATGCTGCGACTCAACCGAGTCGACCTTCATACTTGTCAAATCAAAATTTTCAAGAATGCCAAGCGCCATCAAGGCCGCGATCCCCTGCCCGTTTGGCGGGATTTCGTGCAGCGTATAGCCGCGATAGTTTTTTGAAATCGGCGTGACCCATTCGGGTTGAAAGCTACGCAAATCATCGAGCGTATGGACACCGCCATTGGCTTGAATAAAGGCGATGATTTTTTCAGCAGTTTCGCCTTCGTAGAGATCGCGGCCTTTGGTCGCGCCGATACGGCGCAAGGTGTTGGCAACGTCTTTAAACACAAAGCGCTCACCCACATGTGGTGCGCGACCATTGGGCATAAAGGTATGCGCAAAGCCTGGTTGATCTTTAAGCTCAGGCACAGCCGCTGCCCACTTTTGCGCCACCACGGGCGGCACGGCGTAGCCGCGTTCGGCGATCTCGATGGCGGGCTCCATCAAATCCGCAAACGGCAGTTTGCCGTAGCGTTCGTGCAAGGCGGCCCAACCAGCCACCACGCCTGGGATAGTGATTGCATCAACGCCACGCTTTGGGGCGTTGGCCCAGCCTTTTTCGTTAACGCCGTATTTGTTTTTAAAGTAATCGACATTCCAGGCCTGAGGGGCATAGCCCGACGAGTTCAGGCCCTGTAAAGTTTTGCCATCCCACACAATCGCGAACGCGTCGCCGCCCAACCCACACGAAACAGGTTCAACCAAGGCAATCGTTGCGGCTGCGGCAATCGCAGCGTCAACCGCCGAGCCCCCTTTAAGCAGCATGCGTAAACCAGCCTGCGCAGCCAACGGATGCGAAGTGGACACCACGTTGCGGGCAAACACGGGGATGCGGATTGAGGGATACGGATTTGACCAATCAAACTGTTTCATAAAATGGGCTCAGGTAAAAAATTAAAGGCGCCGACACAGTATGTGTTGCGGCGCCCAGGTAGCAAAGCTTTTACGAGTTAAAGTGAATGCATGGCTCTGTCACTGTGCAATAACCGTGGCCTTGCAATGCGGGTCAGCTTACAGCGCTGCGTCGCCACTCTCGCTGGTGCGGATACGAATCGCTTGCTCGACCGGCATCACAAAAATCTTGCCATCGCCAATTTTGCCGGTACGGGCCGCTTTGACGATCGCCTCAATCACATCGTCAACCATTGAATCCGGGATCACCATTTCAACGCGGATCTTGGGCAAAAAGTCGACCACGTATTCAGCGCCACGATACAGCTCTGTGTGACCTTTTTGGCGGCCAAAACCCTTCACTTCCGTCACGGTTAATCCATTGACACCGACCTCGGCCAACGCCTCACGAACTTCGTCGAGTTTAAAAGGTTTAATGATTGCAGTAACTTGCTTCAAGATGGATCCTGTGCGAAAGAATTAAAAAGTTTCACGAAAGCCGTTAGACAAAGGATAACGCCAATCTCGCCCGTACGCGCGACTGGTGATGCGCGGGCCGGGCGGGCTTTGCTTGCGTTTGTACTCATTGATACGAATCAAGCGCACGATTTGCTCAACCGCGGCACGCTCAAAGCCTGCTGCCACAATCTGCGCCGCAGACAGATTTTGCTCGACATAGCGTTCAATAATACCGTCAATCACGTCGTATTCTGGCAAATTGTCTTGATCGGTTTGATCCGGACGCAATTCGGCCGAGGGGGGGCGCGTAATGATGCGCTCTGGGATCACTTCAGACTGGGTGTTGCGCCAACGCGCCAAGCGATAGACAAGGGTCTTAGCCACGTCTTTGAGCACGGCAAAACCACCCGCCATATCCCCATAAAGCGTGCAATAGCCGGTCGATAACTCTGACTTATTACCGGTGGTCAGCACTAAGTGGCCAAACTTATTGGATAAGGCCATCAACAACATCCCACGCAGGCGCGCTTGAATGTTTTCTTCGGTGGCATCTAAAGCTTTACCCGCGAACATTGGGCTTAAGACTTGATCAAAGCTCGCAGCCAGATCAGCGATGGCAATCTCTTCGTAGCCAACCCCTAGGCGCTTGACCATGTCACGCGCATCGATCTGTGAGATATCTGCGGTGTACCGCGAGGGCATCATCACGGCGTGAACGTTTTCTGCCCCTAAGGCATCGACAGCAATCGCCATCACCACGGCCGAATCGATCCCGCCTGATAAACCAAGAATGACCGTACGAAACCCGTTCTTTTTGACATAGTCGGCCAGACAGGTGGTGAGCGCCTGCCAGACTTGAGCCTCGAGGCCAAGCTCGGGTGCCATGGATTGCCCGACCAAGCCAGGGGTGGCGGATACGCACGCGACCATGCTGCTATCGCTCGAAACCTCAATTAAGCTTAGTGCGCTTGTATATTCAGGCAGTCTGTTGACTAGCGTACCGCTCGCATCCATGGCAAACGACGCTCCGTCAAAGGTCAGTTCGTCTTGTCCGCCGACCAAATTGGCATACACCAGCGAGCAACCGGTGCGGCTCACACAACGGCGTGCAATCTCAAGACGTTGGGCGTATTTACCAAGGTTATACGGCGAGGCATTGAGCACCAACAGGGTATGTGCGCCTTGCTGAGCGGCCGCCTCAGGCGCGGCGTCAAACCAGATGTCTTCACAAATATTGACACCGAAACAGACCCCGCCCACGGTGAAGCTAAACGGGTGTTCGCCTGCTACAAAGTAGCGTTGCTCGTCAAACACCGCGTAATTGGGAAGCTCGCGTTTGCAATACGTGCCTAAGACTTTGCCATCCACCAATACCGAAGCGGCGTTGCGCAGCAAGCCATTTTGGCTAGTGACGTGGCCCACCACAACGTGCAGCCCTACCAAAGTAGACAAACTGGTACACAAGCCCTTTAGCACCTGATCGCACTGGTCGATAAAGGAGGGTCTGAGCAACAGGTCTTCGGGTGGATAGCCAGTGAGCACAAGTTCAGGCGTTAACAGCACCTGAGCCCCAGCGGCGTGAGCCAAACGAGCAGCCTCAAGCACACGTTGTGCATTTCCTGATAAGTCACCCACTAAAGCATTAATTTGTGCAATGCTGACCTTGACGGCAGACATGAAGATTCCGGTGATACGAGTTATTGTCCGAAAATTATCGCACGCCTGCGAGGTCAGCGCAGCACTCTATAATCGATCCATCATGAAAAACACCCAAAACCCTACGCATAATCAGTTTGATAAAAAATCTGAAGCCTGGTCCGCCCGCTTCTCAGAACCCGTTTCTGACCTAGTCAAACGCTATACGGCCTCGGTCGATTTTGACAAACGCTTAGCCCTGGTCGATATTCAGGGCTCGCTAGCCCACGCCACCATGTTGGCCGCCGTCAAGGTGATTACGGCCCAAGACTTAGCGGATATCGAGCGCGGCATGGCTCAGATCCTGAGCGAAATTCAGGCCGGCACCTTCACCTGGCTGCTTGACCTTGAAGACGTTCACCTCAATATTGAAAAGCGTTTGGTTGAACTGGTAGGTGATGCGGGCAAACGACTGCACACTGGGCGCTCACGCAACGATCAGGTCGCAACCGATATCCGTTTGTGGCTACGCGGTGAAATCGATCAACTCGGCGACCTGTTGAACGCGCTACGTCGCGCGCTTGCTACTGTTGCGCTGCAGCAAGCCGAGACGATTTTGCCCGGTTTTACCCACATGCAGGTGGCTCAACCCGTCACTTTCGGCCACCATTTGTTGGCCTACGCCGAAATGTTTGGGCGCGATGCCGGCAGGCTTGAAGACTGCCGCAAGCGGGTCAATATTTTGCCCTTGGGCGCAGCAGCCTTAGCTGGGACAAGTTTTCCGATTGATCGCCCCATGGTCGCGAAACTTTTAGGGTTTGACGACGTTTGTCAAAACTCGCTTGACGCCGTCTCTGACCGCGACTTTGCGATTGAGTTTTGCAGCGCCTGCGCACTGATCATGACGCATATTTCAAGGCTCTCTGAAGAACTGATCATCTGGATGAGCCCACGCGTTGGTTTCATCGATTTACCTGATCGCTTTTGTACCGGCAGCTCGATCATGCCGCAAAAAAAGAACCCCGACGTGCCCGAACTCGCACGGGGAAAAACGGGTCGCGTCAATGGCAACTTGGTGGGCTTGCTGACACTGATGAAAGGTCAGCCCTTGGCCTATAACAAAGACAATCAAGAAGACAAAGAAGGCTTGTTTGATACGGCCGACACGGTACGCGACACGCTCACTA
>JBAWWV010000310.1:0-4695 GCA_037146575.1 Alcaligenaceae bacterium
CTATGAGGCGGTGGATTCGGCGCCTTCAAAAGGGCAAATGGCAGATCTGGCCGCGCGCCTCGCCAAGGCCAAAGCACCTGTTGCGATTTTGGGCGGTACCCGCTGGAACACACAGGCCGTTAACGACTTTGTTGCCTTTGCTGAACGCTGCAAGCTACCAGTCGCAGTATCCTTCAGACGACAGATGCTTTTCCCTGCCAACCACCCCTGTTTTATCGGTGATGTGGGCATTGGTTTAAATCCAGCTTTGCTCAAACGTGTCGCCGAGGCAGACTTAGTGTTGTTGGTGGGCGGACGTATGTCAGAGATGCCAAGCCAGGCCTACACACTGTTTGATATCCCAGTGCCAAAACAAACGCTAGTACACATTCACCCAGATAGCGGCGAACTCGGACGCGTCTACCGGGCTGCGCTGGCAATTAACGCCTCACCGATTTCGTTTGCCTCAGAGTTAGCTTCAGTTGCGACCCCAGCCTCACAGCCTTGGGCGGCAGATACACCCGCCATGCATCAAAGCTATCTGGCCTGGAGCGACCCAGCCCCGATTCAAACGCCAGGCACCCTGCAGATGGGCGGCGTCATGCAGTACCTTGAGGCCAACTTGCCCGCCGATGCCATTATGGCAAACGGCGCCGGCAACTTTGCCACCTGGCTTCATCGCTTTCACCGCTTCACCCAGTTTGCAACGCAAGTCGCACCGACCTCGGGCTCGATGGGCTATGGCTTACCCGCCGCCGTCGGCGCCAAGCGCCTGTGGCCTGAAAGAACCGTGGTCTGCTTTGCAGGGGATGGCTGTTTTATGATGCACGGGCAAGAGTTCGCCACGGCCGTGCAATACAACTTACCAATTATTGTCTTGATCATCGATAACGGCATGTATGGCACCATCCGTATGCATCAAGAAAAAAACTACCCTGGGCGCGTCTCGGCGACCAAACTGCAAAATCCTGATTTCGCAGCCTACGCCCGCGCCTTTGGTGGCCATGGCGAACGCGTCGAAACCACCGATCAGTTTGGTCCCGCCTACGAACGCGCGTTGGCAAGCAAGCAACCGGCAATCATTCATTGCTTGATTGATCCCGAAACGATTACCCCCACCACTACGATTGCAAAACTACGGGCGGCGGCACTCAAAAAATAATTTCAACGCGCCCTAGTTAACTTGGGGCGCATCCCTAGATTTTTCATGGACTCGGTCGGTCACGACACTGCAAGCAAATCGCGCAGAGCGACATGTCAGAGGCATCTCTCAGATGCACTTCTCAGATGAACCTCTTCGAACTGCTCAAATGCACAGCTCACACTGCGTGTGGGTATTGCGCCCAGAAGCAACCGAGCCTTGGTATCGTTCAATTTATTACCTTAGGAGCACGACATGGCCGCTGAAGCCTCATTTAACTGGGAAGATCCCCTCTTGCTGGATAGCCAACTGACCGATGAAGAGCGCATGGTGCGCGACGCCGCCCGTTCATACTGTCAAGACAAGCTGTTACCTCGCGTAGTCAATGCCTTTCGCAACGAAAAAACCGACGTCGAAATTTTTACTGAGATGGGTGAGCTTGGCCTCTTAGGCGCAACGATCCCCACTCAATACGGCGGCTCTGGCCTGAACTATGTCAGCTACGGGTTGATTGCACGCGAAGTCGAGCGTGTTGACTCAGGCTACCGCTCGATGATGTCTGTGCAGTCATCACTTGTGATGGTGCCGATCAATGAATTTGGCAGCGAAGAGCAAAAACAAAAGTATTTGCCTAAGCTTGCCCGTGGCGAGTGGATTGGTTGCTTTGGCCTGACAGAACCCAACCATGGTTCTGACCCAGCAGGTATGGAAACGCGTGCCGTGAAAACTGCCAACGGCTATACGGTCACCGGCAACAAAATGTGGATTTCAAACTCACCGATTGCGGATGTGTTTGTAGTGTGGGGCAAGTGCGTGGGCGGTGACTACGACGGCCGCATTCGTGGCTTCATCCTTGAGAAAGGCATGAAAGGTCTCTCTGCACCTGCCATCCACGGCAAGGTCGGTTTGCGCGCCTCGATTACAGGCGAAATCGTCATGGACAACGTCGAGATTGGTGACGAACAAATGTTGCCTGGTGTATCGGGCTTAAAGGGACCCTTCACCTGCTTGAACTCAGCCCGCTTCGGGATTGCCTGGGGTGCGCTCGGTGCAGCAGAGTTTTGCTGGCACATGGCGCGTCAATACACGCTTGACCGTAAGCAGTTTGGTCGCCCCTTGGCGGCTAACCAACTGATCCAGAAAAAACTGGCCGACATGCAAACCGAGATCACACTCGCCTTGCAAGGCTGCCTGCGCTTAGGCCGCATGAAAGACGAGGGTACCGCCGCCGTTGAAATCACCTCAATCATGAAACGCAATTCATGCGGCAAGTCGCTTGACATCGCCCGCATGGCGCGTGACATGTTAGGTGGCAACGGTATCTCGGATGAGTTTGGGGTTGCCCGCCATTTGGTCAACCTTGAAGTCGTGAATACCTACGAAGGTACCCATGACGTGCACGCCCTGATTTTGGGTCGCGCGCAAACGGGGATTCAAGCGTTCTTCTAAACCAGTTTCACTGGTCATTGAAAAAACAGCTTGCGCCTTTAAATGCGCACGCTGTTTTTTTAATTGGGCCGGGTTCTTCGTTGGGGCAACTCGAGATCTTGCAAACTACGGTGACCTCTTGATCTCAGTATGATCGCTTAGAACCCACAGCGATTTAGCGAAACGCTCAGGGACTAAGCAAAGCCCGCAGCAGCTCGACTGAGCCGATCTTGCGCCCCAGCCCATTCAAGCCCTGTCGGTGGCTGTTGCCAAAGCAATTGGCTATAACCCTGCTGATCCAGCGCGCGCAGCGTGGCGTAAAGCACGCGGCTATAGGCCGCGGGGTTGTTGGGAAGAGTGATCCAAGCAAGCTGCTCGTTCGACTCGGGCGTGAAGCCTTGAGACACATACGCCACGACTGCCACACGCTCGCCTGGTGCGAGCTTAGACGTTTGCGCAACCACCACGCTCTGCAACTCAGACGCCTGTACCAAGCGCAACGGTGTATGCGGAGCATAATGCGACTTTAAGGCGCCCGAGACACGCGGCGCCTGCGCATCAGGTGCTGCGACCTCTTGGTTTAAGACTGCGGCAACTTGGGCGGCTGTAATATGCCCCGGGCGCAACAGCACCGGGCCCACACCTTGATCAAGGCGCGATAAGTCAACGATTGTGGATTCGATGCCAACATCGCTCGCACCCCCTTCAAGCACCGGCATGCCTTGGGCAACGAGTTCAGGAAACTCGCTACGAACATGAGCTGCGGTGGTCGGTGACACCTGACCGAACTTATTGGCTGAAGGCGCTGCGACTCCACCCTGACCTGACGCACGCGTCGCAGCAAACCCACGCAACAAAGCCTGGGCGACTGGGTGCGATGGGCAGCGCAAGCCAATGCTATCTTGCCCGCCGCTGACAACTGAAGAGATGTGTGCAGCGCGCTTCAAAATCAGTGTGAGTGGGCCGGGCCAAAACGCATCAATTAACAACTGCGCCTCAGGCGGCACGCTAGCCGCCCAGTACAACAAATCAGCCTCGGGGGTGACGTGCACGATGACGGGGTGATTAGAGGGCCTGCCTTTAGCTTGGTAAATACGCGCAACCGCTAACGCACTTTCAGCGTCGGCACCCAGACCATAAACAGTTTCTGTTGGAAAGGCGACCAAACCTTGCTGCGCCAAGACTTCGATCGCGAGAGCAATCTCGGCTGCACTTGCACTTGTGCCTATGCTTGCATGTGTACTTGCGCTTGTGTCTGTGCGCACACTTGCATTTGCATTTGTGTCTGTGCTTGCACTTACCTGAGCACACACAGCAGGTTGACCGCGCTCTGACACGTCAGGCAGCGACCGGCAAGCGCAACACGTCGACGACCCGATTCGCCGCAGCAATCGCCTCGGCCAAAGTATTGCCCACGCAATTCACGTGGCCCATTTTGCGGCCTCTGCGAGCTTCGCGCTTGCCATACAAATGCAGCGACGCACCCGGCACCGCTAACACGCCCGACCAATCGGGCTCGGTTTGCGTATCAGTGTCGTCGCTATACCAGACGTCGCCCAAAATATTGAGCATCACTACGGGTGCTAACAACCGGGTGCTACCTAACGGTAGCCGTGCCATCACCCGCGCCTGTTGTTCAAACTGACTCGTGACGCACGCGTTCATGGTGTAGTGGCCGCTGTTGTGTGGGCGCGGCGCAATTTCATTGACCAACAGTTGGCCGTCGCGCAAGATAAAAAACTCAACGCACAACACGCCCTGATACTTCAAACCATTGGCAATCGCAAGTGCCGCCTCGGTTGCACGTTGTGCCGCGGCGGCTGGCTGACTATCCACTGTCGAGACCGCCAAAATGCCATGATCATGCACGTTTGAGGCAACCGGAAACACTTTGCACTGGCCGTCGAGCCCACGCGCCATCACCACCGATAGTTCTTCTTGTAGATCGAGCATCGCTTCAAGCACACAGGGCACGGCGCCAAATTCTTCAAAGGCTGCCAAGGCCTCGGCGCAAGTGCGCACGCGCGCCTGACCTTTACCGTCATAGCCTAAGCGTGCAACCTTCAAAATCCCCGGAAACAAATGCTCACCAGCCGCGCGCAAGTCATCTGCCGAACGGATTGGTGCATAGGGTGCAACCGCTACAC
>JBAWWV010000311.1:0-4667 GCA_037146575.1 Alcaligenaceae bacterium
CGTAACGCCGCCCACGCAAAAAGCCTGGGTTGCCAGCCAACACTTCAGGCTTGTGCACGTTTGAGTAAAAGTCATTAAACGCTGCAACATCGGCAGCGCTTGTGTCGGCAGGGATATCCATGCCGACCCAATAGGTGTAAAGCGCATCGCTCATTTTTTATCCTCTGGGCTCAAGCCGGTTTAAACATGGGTATCGCGTGGCCCTCTTCGCTAGGCTTGAAGGTCACCTCAACTTTCTGTCCACAACGAATCGTATCCAGATCGCAATCGACAATGTTGGTCAGCATCGTAATGCCTTCATCAAGCGTGACATAGGCAATGGCGTAAGGCACTGGGCCCGAGGTACGCGTCACGCTATAGCTGTACACCGTGCCTGTGCCTGTCGCTTGCTTAAATTCGGTCTTGTCGCTGAAACAAAAGGGGCAAAGTGCGCGAGGGTAGTGATGATATTGTTTGCAATCATTGCAATACTTCAGCATCAATTTACCCAGAGTCGCTGCGTCAAAATAAGGCTCATCGCCATAGTTCAACTTGGGGGCAGGGATTTTTCGGTCTTGATAGGGTGTGGTCATGGCTCTACTCTCTTTCCATAATCAAAGTGGCACTACCGTGACGAGTACTCAGCGAGCCGCCGGTTCCGTGCGCCAAAGCAATGTCGCAGTTTTTGACTTGCACTAGGGGATGGGCTTCGCCGCGCAACTGGCGCACGGCCTCAATGATCTTGGTGATGCCGCCGCGGTTAACCGGATGGTTGTTACACATCCCACCGCCGTCCGTGTTAAAGGGCAGTTTACCCACGCCCGAAATCAAGTTGCCATCCATCACAAACTTGCCACCTTCGCCCTTTTTACAAAAGCCAAGATCCTCAAGCGTCATGACCACGGTGATTGTGAAGCTATCGTAAATTGAGGCGTACTTGATGTCGCTAGGCTTAACACCTGCTTCGGCAAACGCGATTGGGCCCGAACGTACCGCGCCGGTGTACGTAATATCAATTTTGCCACCCATCTGACCCTTGGGTGATTCGCCAGCGCCAATTAACTTGACTAACGGACGCTTCAGGCGTTTGGCGACTTCTGGGCTCACCACAATGACCGCACCACCACCATCAGTCACCACACAACAATCCATGCGATGCAGTGGGTCGGCAATCAAAGGCGAATTCACAACGTCTTCAACCGTGACCACTTTCTTTAAGTAAGCGTTAGGATTGTGTTGCGCATGGTGCGATGCAGAAACTTTGACCCAAGCGAGTTGTTCGCTAGTGGTGCCAAACTCATACATATGTCGCATCGCAGCAAGTGCGTATAAATTTACCGTGACAGGCCCATAGGGCATTTCAAACGGCGTATCTGGGATGGTGGTGTCCAAATCACGCGCGATCGTGCCTGGGCGACCAAACCCCGCACAGGTAATCAAGGCGACACTGCACTTACCCGCCGCAATCGCTTCAGCCGCATGCGCGACTAAATACATGTAAGACGAGCCGCCGGTGTTAGTCGAATCGGAGTGCTTAACCGTCAACCCCATGTAGTCAATCATGTTGATGCCGCCCAAGCTGCCAGGCGCATCGGTTGAGCAGTAGTAGCCGTCGACGTCGTGAATGGTCAGGCCGGCGTCTTCAAGTGCCCCCTTGGCACATTCAGCGTGCAAATGTGCCAGCGACATATTTGTGATTTTGCGAGCCGGGTGCTCGAATATCCCGGCGATGTAGGCCTTGCCTTTGATACTCATTGTGTTGTCCCTATGAATCTTTTGGTTTAAACCAAATATTAGAACTAGTCGGCTGTGCGCCTCGTCCTAGTTTTATAACATTCAAACACGCCTTTAGGCAGTGGTTTTTCTTTTTTTACCGAAAACGATATTTTGCTCTAAGCTATTGGTTAAGGTACTTAGAGACCATCCGGAGACAATATGCCAGAGCAGTCATCACCATTACTTAGGTCGGTGCACGAGGGTGTCATGACGCTTGTCATGAATCGCCCAGAGCGTCGCAATGCGCTCAGCCCAGAACTATATGACCAGCTCGCGCAAGCGCTGCTTGAGGCCAAAGACAATCGGCAGATCGGTGCGATTGTGCTGACTGGCGCGGGCGATGCTTTTTGTGCGGGTGGCGATGTGGCACGTATGGCCAACTCACCCACGGAGACTCTATCCTTCGAGCAAAAAGTCGCGCGCTTAAGGCGGCGCAATCAAATAACCGAATTGCTTCACACCTTACCCATTCCAACCATCGCGATGATTCGTGGCCCCGCTGCGGGCGCCGGCCTGTCTTTCGCATTGGCCTGCGACTTTCGCTATGCGGACAGCTCGGCAAAGTTCAAAACTGCTTTTATTAATGTAGGCTTGCCCGGTGATTTTGGTGGGCATTATTTTTTACCGCGTATTGTTGGCTTTGCCAAGGCGCGCGAACTGTATTTGCTTTCGCCCACTCTAAATGCGCAGCAAGCGCAAGATTTGGGGATGCTAACGGGTCTTTGTTCGATTGACGGCCTTGAGTCGGAGGTCACTGCAATTGCACAAAAATTTGCTAAGGGTCCGCGACAAGCCCTTGCATTGATGAAAGACAATTTAAACCAGGCCTTGCATAACACCTTAGATCAAGTGCTGAATCAAGAAGCCTTTAATCATGTGACCGCCACGCTAACCGCCGATCACAAAGAGGCGGCGCAAGCATTTATTGAAAAACGCCCACCAAAATTTGAACACTAACTCAAGGAACCTAGTCAATCATGAGCCGCTTATGTGAAGGACGCGTCGCAATCGTTACCGGCGCTGCACGTGGAATCGGGCGCGAATACGCCTTGCAATTAGCCGCCTGCGGCGCCAAAGTCGTTGTCAATGACCTTGGCGTCTCAAGAGAAGGGCTGGGGCGAGACACCTCAGCCGCCCAACAGGTCGTTGACGAAATCAAAGCAGCCGGTGGCGAGGCCATCGCAAACTGTGACGATGTCTCTGAGTGGAAAGAGGCTGAGCATATGATCCACAGCACGGTCGAGCACTTTGGCAAGCTTGACGTCGTGATTAACAACGCAGGTATTCTTCGTGACCGCATGTTGGTCAACATGGAAGAAAGTGAGTGGGATGCCGTTATCAAGGTTCATTTAAAAGGAACCTTCGCACCTTGCCACCATGCCGCTGTGTACTGGAGAGCCCAACAAAAACTCACCGGCGAATCTGTCAACGCACGGCTCATCAACACCACGTCCTTTTCGGGCTTGCTCGGTAACATTGGGCAAAGTAATTATGGCGCTGCAAAAGCCGGGATCGCGGCGTTTACCATCATCACCGCCCGTGAATTAAAACGTTATGGGATCACGGTCAATGCCATTAGCCCGCATGCACAAACTCGCATGACCGAAAGTTTACGTGAACGCACGCCCGAAGAAATTGCACAGCGGCATCCTCGCTGGATCGCCGCTGCCGCAACCTGGTTAGCCAGCGCCGAAAGCGCAGAAGTCACCGCGCGAGTGTTTGAATTGGGTGGTGGTTTTCTAGCAGCGATGGAAGGCTGGCATCGAGGGCCCCAAGCTGAGCCGATCGACAACCCGAATGCCATCGGCACCGTCATGTTGGATTTGGCACGTCGTGCGCGACGCAATGCAGATATGCGCGGTAACGATCTGGATTAGTCATGATTAACAAGCGTGTTGACTCAATGGCGCAAGCCGTACAGGGCATCAAGGATGGCGATGTACTGCTGATCGGCGGTTTCGGCACCTCAGGCCGCCCCGCCGAACTATTAGCCGGCGTATTCGAATTAGGGGTCAAAGACCTGACTTTAGTAGCAAATAATACGACGACTGGCAGCGATGTTATCGCAGATCTGATGCGAGCCAATCGGGTCAAGAAAATGGTCTGTTCGTTTCCGCGCGCCTTAGTCGGAAAGACTATCTTTGATGAACTTTATTGTGCTGGCAAGATCGAGCTTGAGCTTGTGCCGCAGGGCACATTGGCTGAGCGTATTCGCGCAGGTGCGGCCGGGATCGGCGGATTCTTCACACGCACTGCTGCAGGCACTGACTTGGCGCGAGGCAAAGAAACACGCCTCATCGATGGGCAAGAATACGTTTTTGAAAAACCATTGGTTGGTGACGTTGCGCTGATTCAAGCAAAGAAAGGCGACCGCTGGGGCAATCTGGTGTATCACCGTGGCGCACGCGTCAATAATCCTGCGATGGCTGGCGCAGCAAAGCTGGTGATTGCGCAAGTCAACGAGTTTGTCGAATTAGGCGACCTCGATCCTGAGCATATCGTCACGCCTGGCGTATTCATTGATCGAGTCATAGAGATAACGCGACGGTAGACGCATCCATCGATCATGTCACTAGAACGAAAATGAAGTATCTCTTCCTTCTCGCCACGAGGGCATACAGAAAAAAATGAAAGGTTTAAACAGAAAAGATATTGCACGTGTCGCAGCGGAGGATATCCCTGAGGGTTACTGCGTCAACCTTGGCATTGGTTTGCCGACCATGATCGCGGATTACATACCTGCCGGGCGAGAGGTGTTGTTACAAAGTGAGCAAGGCCTACTCGGGCTTGGGCCCGCACCCGAGCCCGGGCAAGAGGACGACGATGTCGTGGGCGCAGGCAAGTCGCACCTCACTCTTTTAAAGGGCGCCTCAGTTTTTAGTCATAGCGATTCTTTTTTAATGATCCGTGGC
>JBAWWV010000312.1:0-4660 GCA_037146575.1 Alcaligenaceae bacterium
GGGGCAAAGTGCGAAGCAAAGGCGTAAGGCAAGCCAAAGTGCGCGGCAAGTTGCGCGCCGTACAGGCTTGAACCCAAAATCCAGATCGGCACGTGCAAACCGGCCCCGGGGATGGCTTTTACCGCTTGGCCCGGCTGGATATCATCGAAATAGTGCTGGAGCTCTTGTACGTCTTGCGGAAACTGATCTGAGTTGCCCAACAGATCGCGTCGCAAGGCACGCGCCGTTAATTGATCGGTGCCAGGCGCACGGCCAAGCCCTAGGTCAATACGGTCTGGGAAGAGGGCCGCGAGCGTGCCAAACTGCTCGGCAATCACCAGCGGTGCATGGTTAGGTAGCATCACCCCGCCCGAGCCGACACGAATGGTTTTGGTGCCCGCCGCGACATAACCGATAATCACGGCAGTCGCCGAGCTGGCGTTACCAATCATATTGTGATGTTCAGCCAACCAATAGCGCGTATAGCCCCAGCGCTCGGCGTGTTGAGCCAAGTCACGAGAGTTATGTAAGGCATCAGAGGCGGTAAAACCTTGTGGAATTGGCGAAAGATCTAGAATCGAGTAAGGGATGCTCATCAGTTTCTCTTGGCTGTTTGCGCGGGTTATGCTTATGGCTACTTAGCGTGCACGTATAAATTCGTAGCAAATCATAAACCTATTAGGAGCGCAACATGCGTGAAGTCTGGATAACTGGGGCTGCCCGTACCGCAATTGGTGATTTTGGTGGTGGTCTGAAAGATGTTGCCCCCATTGATTTGGGTGCAACGGTGGTCAAAGCGGTGTTGCAACGCTCGGGGGTTGACGGCTCGCAAGTCGGGCATCTGGCCTTTGGTCACGTGATTCACACTGAGCCACGCGATATGTATTTGTCGCGCGTTGTGGCCATCAACGGCGGCCTGCCACAAAGCTCAGCGGCTTTTAACGTCAACCGCCTGTGTGGCTCAGGTTTGCAGGCGATCGTCTCTAGCGCCCAGTCGATTTTGCTAGGTGACACCGAGATGGCGATTGGTGGCGGCGCTGAATCCATGAGTCGGGCGGGCTATTTGTCGCAAACCCAACGCTTTGGTGCCCGTATGGGCGACTCGGTTGTGCTCGACATGATGACGGGCGCTCTAAGCGATCCTTTCGGTCGCATGCATATGGGTGTCACCGCTGAAAACGTTGCCAACCAGTTTAATATTTCACGCGCTGCGCAAGACGCCTGCGCAACTGAGTCGCATCGTCGTGCCATCCACGCACAAAAAGAAGGGCGTTTTGACGATCAGATCGTGCCAGTTGTCATTAAAACCCGCAAAGGCGAAGTCGAATTCAAAGTCGATGAGCACCCTCGTGGCGATGTCTCGCTTGAAAGTTTGTCAGCGTTACGTCCTGTGTTCGTGAAAGAAAACGGTACCGTGACTGCCGGTAACGCCTCTGGTATTAATGACGGGGCTGCTGCGGTGATGATGATGAGTGGTGAAGCGCTGAAATCCAGCGGTGCTAAACCGCTAGCGCGCCTAGTCGCCTACGCCCATGCCGGCGTTGATCCAAAAATCATGGGGATTGGCCCCGTACCCGCGACCCAAGCGGTCATGAAGCGTGCCGGTTTGACGGTTGATCAAATGGATGTGATCGAAGCCAATGAGGCCTTTGCTGCGCAGGCATGTGCCGTGGCTCAAGAGCTCAAGCTTGATCCCGCTCGCCTGAATCCCAATGGCAGCGGTATTTCACTGGGTCACCCCGTGGGTGCGACGGGTGCCATCATTACCACCAAAGCGATTTATGAACTGCACCGCACGGGTGGGCGCTATGCACTGGTCACCATGTGTATCGGTGGTGGTCAAGGTATTGCGGCTATTTTCGAAAGAGCCTAGCGCTAGGTTTGGCCGCGAGCGTTTGTTGTCGCTGAGCGTCTGCGGTCTCTGGTAGTGAGTTAAATCAGACAGCGAAAGCTGTCTGATTTTTTTAACACGAACCGAGCTCAGCACTGCCCCAATTCAGCAATTGAAACGACTTGATTCGCTGCGATAACCAAGTGGTCTAGCAAAGTGATATCCACTACGGCTAACGATTGCTTGAGTTGCCGGGTCAGCTCAATATCCGCTCGGCTTGCTTTGGCCCACCCCGAGGGGTGGTTATGCGCCAAAATCACTGCGGCAGCGTGGTGAGCTAAACCAGCCTTAACCAGCTCGCGTGGGTAGATCGTCGTTTCGGTTAGGGTGCCGCGCGAAATCTCGGTGGTTTGAATCAGGCGGTGCTGATTGTCTAAAAACAGCGCTACGCAACGCTCGATTGAGGCGTGCCCCAGTAATGCTGTGCAATAGGCTCTGACCTGGGCCGGATTTTTGAGTGAGCAGTCTCGTTTCAGGTCTTCTTCGAGCGCTCGGCGAGACAATGCCGAAATGGCAGATAACTGACATATTCTGGCATCACCTAAGCCGCAGATACCGCGCAGTTCGTTGATATTGGCGCTTAAAAGCGGCCTGACACCACCGAATTTGACCAACAAAGCTTGTGCTAAAGCGACTGCATGTTGGCCACGTGTGCCGGTACCTAGGATGAGTGCAAGTAGCTCGGCGTCGGTCAGTGCCGAGGGGCCTGCTTGCAAGAGGCGCTCGCGCGGTCGTTGGTTCAAAGGGATTGTGTCGCGCAGGGTCATCTTGAAGGCTCTAGAATAGGCGTTTTGCCAAGCCTGATACGGTGACAGATTTTGACTGATCAAACTACGAACGTGCCGCCCGTTGTCCGTGCGGATTCTTACTTAACCTTGCACTATCGCATCGTTCTTGAAAGCGGCCCAGCAGCTGGTTCGACCTTTATGGATACTTTTACAGGCCGACCCGCGACGTTACAGCTTGGGGGGGGGCAATGGTCGCCCGGTATGGAAACCCCCTTGCTCGGACACCCAGAGGGCGATTGCTTTAGTTACACCCTGAAGCCTCAAGATGCTTACGGCGATCGCAATCCTGACCTGCTTCAGCGCGTGTCGCGCACGATGCTCACCGAGAATGCGGGTGCCGATGCGGGCTTCACCCCTGGTGATATGGTTGAGTTCACCGCGCCTAATGGCGGGCGTTACTCAGGCGTGTTGAAAGAGCTTGGTGATGAGAGTGCCTTGTTCGATTTTAATCATCCTCTGGCTGGTATTACCTTGCGCGTCGATATTGATCTGCTAGGGGTGTTGTGATGGCAGTCGTCTCGAACGTAGATTTAAATAATCTCCCGATTCAAAACGCAGAGATTGTGTTGGCGCAGCCCCGTGGGTTTTGCGCAGGTGTTGATCGTGCGATCGATATCGTTGAGCGCGCACTTGAGTTGCACGGCGCACCGATTTATGTACGACACGAAATCGTACACAACCGCTATGTCGTTGAAGATTTGCGTACGAAAGGCGCCGTGTTTATTGACGAGCTTGAGCAAGTGCCCCCAGGCGGTATCGTGGTGTTTTCGGCGCATGGCGTGTCAAAGGCCGTGCGCCAAGACGCAGAAGGTCGGGGCTTGCAGGTATTTGATGCCACCTGCCCGCTTGTGACCAAGGTGCATATCGAGGTCGAGCGTATGCGCGCGGCTGGCCGAGAAATCATCATGATTGGCCATAAGGGGCACCCCGAGGTCGAAGGTACGCTTGGGCAAGCCAACGAAGGGATGTTTCTGGTTGAAACGGTAGAAGACGTTTTGGCGTTGCAGGTCACCAACCCAGCCCAACTGGCGTTTGTGACGCAAACGACGTTGTCGGTGGATGATGCCGCAGCGGTCGCGACGGCGTTACGAACAAAATATCCGTTAATCGTTGAGCCTAAAAAAAGTGATATCTGCTACGCCACACAAAATCGACAAGATGCTGTGAAGGTGATGGCGCCCGAGTCAGATCTTGTCTTGGTGGTGGGCAGCGCAAACAGTTCAAATTCAAATCGCTTACGTGAAGTGGCCGAGCGTAAAGGCATACCGGCCTATCTGATCGATGGTGCCGAGTCCATTGACCCAGCTTGGTTGGTGGGGCGCAGCCGCATTGGGATCTCGGCGGGTGCCTCGGCGCCTGAGTTGTTAGTGCAGCAAGTGATTGATCGCTTAAAGGCCTTGGGGGCGATCTCGGTGCGCACCATGCAAGGCTTGCACGAAAATGTTTCGTTTCCTCTGCCTAAAGGCTTGTCACGAAAGGTCGTTGAGTAAGACGACGCCAGCAAGAAAGGTAATCTAAATGATGCAGGCTTTCGTTTCACTCACTGCCAAACAAGTCATGCAAGACGCGCCGGTGATTCCGGTGATTGTGTTGCATGAGGTGGCGCATGCCGTGCCGCTTGCACGTGCCCTAGCCGCGGGTGGTATCCGTATGCTTGAAATCACCTTGCGCACCTCTGCTGCGCTTGAGTGCATACGTGCCATACGAGCTGAGGTGCCTGAGGCAATTGTGGGGGCGGGCACAGTCTGCACTGCACGCGATGTTGACGCCTGCCTGGAAGCCGGTGCTCGCTTTGCGGTCAGCCCCGGATACACGACACCGTTGGGAGATGCCTGTCGCGAGCGTGGTTTACCGTTATTGCCAGGTGTCGCCACCGCAAGCGAAATCATGCAGGCTCAAAACGATGGTTATACCGAATTAAAATTTTTTCCGGCGATGCAGGCTGGCGGTGCAGCGATGCTCAAGGCTTTGTATGGACCTTTCTCGCACATTCAATTTTGTC
>JBAWWV010000313.1:0-4643 GCA_037146575.1 Alcaligenaceae bacterium
GACCGCGAGAATGCACGAAAGTCGGCCCCCACAGTCGTGGAGGATCTGATCGCGGTCATGCGGCTGATTTCAGACAATCACGAAATGATCCAGCTTATTCAAAGCGGGAAGTTCGCAACGGTGTCGGATTTGGCGACCGCGCTAGGGCGTGAGTTGCCCAACGTCTCGCGGACTTTGTCACGACTGGCCGCTTATGGATTGATCGAATTCGAAGAAGTTGGCGGTGACGCCCGCGCTAAAAAGCCAGTTTGGCAATTGTCAACTTTGTCAGGCCATGAAGATCTGGACTGGATACAAGCCTATTGCCTAGTGATGGCGCTGCAAAAAAATTCAACCGACGGTTTGCGCAGCACGCATTTTTTAAAAATCGAGCGGTTGGTCAGAGACCTGATCGCCTCTACCGCCGAGTCAATAAATCTCCTCAAATCGGCGATGCCTTCGCCGTGATTTGCGTCGCGCAGCCAACTCGATCCCGCAGGGCTACCCATCCATCCGCACCCCGGCCTCGCGGATGAGTTTGCCCCACCGCTCGTTATCGCGCCGGATCTGGTTGGCGAACTCGGCGGGCGTCGTGGGCGACGCATTCAGGCCAAGTTCGCTGAGCTTGCGCGCGACCACTGGGTCGCGCAGCGCGGTATTCAGATCCTCGTTGAGTTTGCGCACCGTAGCTTCGGGCGTACCGGCCGGTACCGCGAACCCATACCATTCCGGGATGTCGCCCAGCATGGGGTACCCCGCCTGGGGGGCCGTCGCCACGCCTGGCAGCACGGAGACCGGTTCGCTCCCGAAAGCCACCAGCGCCTTGAGTTTGCCGCTCTTGACGTGCTGCGCAATCGAGGTCGGGTTGGCCACCAGCATATCGATGTTGCCTGCCAGCACGTCGATGACCGCAGGCCCCGCGCCCTTATAGGCGACATGCAGCATATCGACGCCAGTCGTGTACTTGAACATCTCCACCGCCAGTTGCGGGCCAGCGGCGCTCGAGCCAAAGCTGAGCTTGCCGGGTTCGGCTTTCGCGAGCGCCTCAAGCTCTTTGAGCGTCGAGGCAGGCACCTTGGGGTTGGCGACCAGCACAAATGGCTGCTGCGTCGCGCGCCCGATCGGCACCATATCCTGAAACACGTCGAATCCCAGATCCTTCTTGTACAGGAACGGGTTGACGGCCAGCACGCCCTGGTGCGCGACCACCCAGGTCATTCCGTCCGGCGGGGTCTTGAGCGCATAGGCCGTGCCGACGTTTCCCTGGGCGCCAGGGCGGTTTTCGACGATGACGGGTTGCTGCCAGATCGCGCCAAGCTTCTCGCCGAGGATGCGCGACATCGCGTCCGTGCCGCCGCCCGGCGGGAACGGCACGACGATGCGGACCGGGCCGGTGGGCTTGAAGGCGCCCTCGGCCAGGGCCAGCGAAGTGGTTCCTGCGCTCGCGACGAGGGCGAACAGACCTGCGATAAGAACTCGTTTGAAATTGGTCATTGCCTGTCTCCAAATCGCCGCATTCATTGGGGGTGTCAGGAATTTTGTGTTTGAGGCGGTTTGATAAAAATATTTCTAATTCCTGAAGGTCCATTGTCACAGAGTTGATCGAATAAATCGATCACCATAGGCCACAGCAAATTGATTCATCGCCTCGCGCCAATCCCTGGACGGACGTCCCCAGTCGGACGTGATGTTTCTCAAGGCCAGCCAGATCAGCTTGCTGGCTGCGTCGTCGCTCGGGAAGTGGCCGCGGGTCTTGATGATTTTGCGCAGCTGACTGTGAACGCTTTCGATGGCGTTGGTGGTGTAGATGACACGTCGCACCCCGGGCGGAAATGCATAGAACGGAATGACCCGATCCCAAGCTCTTCGCCAGGCTGCCACGACCGTGGGGAACTTGCGACCCCAGGGGCCTTCTTCAAACGCATCCAACTCCTGAGCTGCGGTTTGCGCGTTCAGGGCGGTGTAAATCGGCTTAAGTGCGGCGGCCAGCGTCTTGCGATCTTTCCAACCTGCAAAATCCAGGCTGTTGCGGATAAGGTGCACGATGCAGGTTTGAAGGGTGGTGCGTTCGTACGCCGCTGCGAGCGCCTCGGGGATTCCCTTGAGCCCGTCGGTGACGGCAATGAGAATGTCTTCAACCCCGCGCGTCTTGAGTTCGTTGAAGACCTTGAGCCAGAATTTGGCTCCTTCCGTGTTCTCGATCCAAAGGCCCAGGATGTCGCGGCTGCCGTCGGGCAGAACCCCCAGTGCCAGATAGACTGCCTTGTTGCGCACGACGGATTCTTCGCGGATCTTGACCCGCAGCGCGTCAAAGAAGACCACGGGATACATCGGTTCGAGCGGACGGTTTTGCCAGGCACTGACCTCGGCCATCACGGCGTCGGTGACCGTGCTGATGAACTCCGGACTCACTTCGGTGCCGTACTGCTCGGCCAGAAACCCCTGAATCTCGCGCACAGTCATGCCGCGCGCGTACATGGCCACGATCTTGTCGTCAAAGCCCGTAAAGCGCCGCTCGTGCTTCGGGATCAGCAGCGGCTCGAAGCTGCCGTCACGGTCGCGCGGAATCTCCAGGCGCACCGGGCCGTCTTCGGTCATCACGGTCTTGGGCGTTTTGCCATTGCGCAGATTGACCGAATGCTCGGGCTTCTCGCCGGCTGCAAAACCGAGGTGGTGGCTAAGTTCGGCTCCAAGCGCGCGCTCGATGAGCGCCTTCTTGAAGGCCCGCGACGCCGCATTGACCGCCTCTGCGGTCATTGGCCCGTCGGTGACAAACTGATCGATCAGTTCCTTAGGAATCGCGGGCATTCGCGCCGCGTTGGCCTCAGCGGCCAGAGTCGTTTTCCTCTTTGGCATACATGCTCCTTGAACACATGTTATGCCTCAAACACAAAATTCAGTACACCCTCGTATTTTCATGAACAATGAGATGGGCACCGTCATACATAGTGATCCCCAGCTCTTCACATGCAGCTGAACCATCTGCTAATAAGCGCTTTTTAAACTTGGGGTCTGTCCATGCTCGAGCGACCACTTTAGCCCCAAGTACTGGGGAGCGTGAATCTAAGATTTCAATCTGACGACGATGCTCATCAGCAGTAATCAAACCCGCTTCAATTAATAGTTCACGTACTGCAAGTTCAAGAGTGGCATAGTAGCCATAGGGCTCTTCGTCTTTTGTTACGCCTGGATGAGCATGGTCATGGTTATGATGATCTGGAACTGTCATATTTTCTCCGCTTAAGCAGGTTCAAGCCAATGTTCAGAAATCTCTATCTGGAGTTGATCTATCGAAGCACCTTGATATTCTGGCCATAGTTCTTGTTGAGCAAAAGAAACTCGATAAAGCCGAACTTTGCTACCTACATTCTTGCCGTAGGCTTCTTCTTCTGGATTGATGAACTCATCTAAAACACGTTCAATACGACCCGTTTTTCCACGTACATAAAATGGTGTTCGATAATGTCCAACCGGAGTTTTGTTTTTGATTTTGACTAAATCATGAACCAAAAAAGCAGGGCTAGAAGCTTTAGCTAGATCAATGCCTAATCCTTCAACATTCATATATCACCCCAAAGATTTACTATGTTCGAAATCAGGGGCGGTAGATTTGGCAGAATGCCAAGTCAGCTCGGAGAGTTGTTGAACAAATTCTACAGTCTTTTATGCGCTTTTAGCAGTCTTTCACACAAAACAAGCTCTGGAGACAATATCCGACCCAGAGCAGGCATTGGTTACGAAAAGAAAAACCTGCCGAAGCAGGTCTTACTGCATGCATTCAATCATTTTTTGGAGGGCTGCCTTATTTCAAAATAGCTTATTAGGGTTCTTGCAGATGATCAACTTCAAAGTAAGTAGCCTGAGGCTCAGTAGTAAATCCATTTTTGATTTGCGACTGAATTGTAGGTAATAAAACACCATCTAAAAATTTCTGCCAACTTTCTTTTGAATCATGAATAGCAACTACTGACCAGCCACCAGCTGAGGGGCCAGCTGCATGATATAGCTGACCTGCTGGAAGACTTGCTCCCCCATGAGGATGAGCTACTGCAATTTCAGCATCATATTGAGCTTTAGTGCCATTTGGATAAAAGTGAATAATTCCATAAGCCATTTTTTATTCTCTTGCGGAGTGAAGTGTAGAAACTTTGAAATCTGGGGCGGCTGCAATAACAATTCAGTTTAAGAATGCGTTATCTTGGAAATAGAATGCCAATAAATTAGATGAAGGTCAAACACTTTATGGCTTATTTCATAAAAAATAAGTTCAACTTCATCAGCACTCTTTTATTCTTGGATCATAGTTAACGTCTCTTAATGGCCGATCTCTGCCATCCAAATACTGCCAATCACCCAAATTGAGCGTCCACAAGCCACCCCATAAGAGCCGCTTGACTGTCGCATTAAGTGACACTCAATAGTCGGGTCAAACCGACACTAAATCGCCAGGGTCAAAATTCTATCTAGCCCGGCCCAGTCGCAGGTTTGCCAATAGCCCGCCAGGATCCGCCACGCTTGACCAAGGTCGGCCTCTACGCTGGTCAAGCTCGACCATGATTGGGTCAATAGATCACAATAACGTAAGGTAATTCCATTATTTCAGCTAAAGTGGCCTGCCCAGCACGATTCGAACGTGCGACCTACGCCTTAGAAGGGCGCGAGCT
>JBAWWV010000314.1:0-4636 GCA_037146575.1 Alcaligenaceae bacterium
CAAATCTCGACCACTGGAATCAAGTACGGAGGGTTCACTGGATGTGCAATCAGACAGCGCGAGCGACCGGGTAAGTTTTCTGTGAAAGCCGAAGCCGGGATGCTTGAAGTCGAGCTTGCCAACACGGTCGTGGGCGAAGCGAGCTTATCCATTTTGGCAAAAATTTCGATTTTCATCTCAACGCGCTCTGGCAAATTCTCTTGCACATAATCGACGTCTTGTAAAACCTCTTCAAGCGTGGCACTCGCGCTAATGCGTGCTATCAAGCCTTTTGGATCTGTGATCAACCCTGCGGCCTGAAGGTCGGCAACTTGTTCTTCAATCAACCTGAACGCCAAGGTCACAGCCTTGGGGTCGCCATCCCACATTTTGACCTCGTGGCCGCCGCGAGCAAAGACAATCGCCCAAGCTTGACCAATTAACCCTGAACCCACGACTGCGATTTTCATTGTTTCTCCTGAGAATCCTTGCGGCTAAAGGGGGGATACTAAATGACCCCCGACACCTAGCGCGATTGTTTTTAGTCGGACTAGTGTAGTGCCGAATTGGTCGTCAGACGTTGTGCCGAATGAGTCGTCAGAGGGAGTAACGAATGTTGCACCGAACGCTGTCACCGAAGGTTGTGCCGGACGTAGCACCGAACGTAGCACCGAGCTTAGCACCGGACGTAGCACCGAATGCTTCGTCAGGCCGCCTTGCGCTGCGCGGCGGCCAGACGGACTGTTTGCAAATGAATCTCAACAATCTGGTTCACGTCGGTGCTATACCCTCCAGCCATCATGATCGCCAGCGGGCAGCGTTGACTTTGCGCATACTGCATCACCATCAGATCTCGAGTGGCCATTCCCACCTTCGTGACCTTTAGGCGTCCTAACCGATCTGATTCGTGGGGATCAGCACCCGCAAGGTACAGCACGAACTGAGGCTCAAACCGTGCGTTGACCTGCTCTAGCGCCGCAGCTAGAGCCGTAAGGTACGCCTCATCCTCACAGCCATCAGGCAGGGGCACATCGAGCGAGCTCTGTTGTTTATTAAACGGGTAGTTGCGAGCGCCATGTAGAGATAACGTAAAGATAGTCGGGTCGTCTTGAAAGATCGACGCGGTGCCATCACCCTGATGCACATCCAAATCAATGATCGCAATCTTCGCTTTTGGATTGCTGGTTTTCTGTAAAACCTTAGCAGCAATCGCTGCATCGTTAAACACACAAAAGCCACTACCACGCTCGCGATACGCGTGGTGCGTACCGCCGGCAAGATTGACTGAAATTCCGTCAACACTTGCAGCCGCACAGGCCGCAATTGTGGCCCCCACCGAGCGACGTGAACGCTCAACCATTTCTGGGCTCCAGGGGAAACCAATCTCGCGTTGCTCTTTTGAACTGAGTTCGCCTCGGATAACGGCCTGCAGATATCGCGGGGAATGCGCGAGCAAGATTTGAGTATCTGTCGCCGCCGGCGCTTCGTTCAACTCAATGTTGCCCTCAGCACTCACCGCGTCGCGCAGAAGCCGGTACTTGGACATTGGAAAGCGGTGCCCTGTGGGCAACGGCAAAACGAAATGATCTGAGTAAAAGGCTTTCACGGTGGCCTAGTTTGCCAAAAATAGGGGTAACTTCTATTTAAACATTTGGCTTGCGCTGGCCTAGCAATGACCTGATGCTTACCGGATGCTGTCCGGGCACTTGCCCGCGCTCAGCTGCTCTAGCAGTTCGACATATCGAAATAAGTCTCACCACGTTTCGCAAATTTCAGGCAGAATACAAAAAATACTAGAAATTAGGTCGCCATCGATGCGACTTAAATACGAGACCACAAGGAGACCCACATGACTAGCTCTAAAAGTTATAGCAGTTTGACCCTGATCGCTGCAGCGCTATTGTTAGCAAGCCCAGTCGCCAGTGCGCAACAAACCATCAAGCTTGGTATGACAACCGCTCTCACTGGGCCGTTCAACGAGTTTGGTGAAGGCAATCGACGAGGCGTTGTGCTTGCCATCGATGAGTGGAATAAAAAAGGTGGGATCAACGGCAGAAAAATTGAACTCGCCGAAGCCATGGATGATCAACTGGTGCCAGACAAAGCCGTGCAAAACATGCGCCGCATTTTAGACAACAAAGACATCGTCGCCATCATCGCACCAGCCGGTAGCGGCCCCTCACTCGCCACCATGGACATGCTCGAAGCCGACGGTCGTCCAACCTGCAACCCGCTCGCACAATCACCGTCTGTGATTTACCCAAAAGGTAAAGAACAACCACCACGTAAAAACGTCGTGTCGATGGCAATCACCAACGAATCTGAAGCCAATCGCCTTGGGCAACTCTTGGGCAAACAGTACAAAAATATCGGTGTCATTCATGAGAGCACCGCTTACGGTGTCACGGGTGCCGAGCTTGTCAAAAAATCAATCGCCGCCACCAATCCTGCTGCAAAGGTTCAGATCGAATCCTACAACCAACGCAGCCAAGACATGACCTCGCAGGTCGCACGTTTGCAACGCAGCCAGGTCGACGCAATCTTAGTCGTAGGCTTAGGCGCTGACTTTGCTGTGATTCGCAAAAATATGAGTCGCGCAAATGTGAAAGTGCCGCTATTCGGTTCAACCGGCGCTGTCACCGCCCCCTACCTTGAAGGTGCGGGTGATCTGGCAATTGGCACCCGTTCAGTCAGCCCTGCTGCGTTCGGTAAAAGGCCCTTACCTGCCTACGCACAAAGCTTTGTCGATCAATATCGCGCCGCCCATGGCACAGATCGCTGGTATGGTTCTGACGCTGAAAATCCACAAATCTCGATGGCGACTGTCGTGGGTAACGCCTATGACTGTGCCGTTGTACTGATGGATGCAATTAAACGTGCTGGTTCAACAGAGCCTGCAGCGGTGATTGCGGCAATCAATCAAACCAAAGGGCTCGCTGGTATATCGATTCCATCCATCACCTTAACCGCCGAGTTGCATGAAGCCTTCAAGCCCGAGGATCTCGGTTTATTTGAGATCAACAAATCTGCCGCCGGGGCTCTGTACCTCAAGCCTGTTGCTGAGTAAATACGCGCCCCCAATCGGTCATTGAGTTCATACGCACCCCTTAGGGGGTGATCTCAACGTTTGCAGGGTCTGCCTCAGCATGGATTTTTTTCTCTCTTTAGTGATTGCAGGAGCGTGCGTCGGCTCGGTCTATGCACTTGTTGCCGTAGGCCTGAATCTAACGTTCTGGACCACCAAAACGCTGAATTTTGGCCAAGGCGCGGTAATGATGCTGTGCGCGATATCCACGGCACTTCTTACGGCACAAGGGATCAGCAATGGCGTTGGCATCATTGCAGGTGTGGCCATCGTTGCTGCGGTCGGCGTCATCGTCGAGCGCATCGCGGTGCGCCCTGCACTCAAGACTGCGGGCAGCATGGGCTGGGTGATTGCCACGCTGGGTTTTGGAATTTTGCTTCAAGGCATCACTTCAAAGTTTTTTGGCTCGCAGGCCATTCCGTTTCCTGAGGTGCTGTTCACGGTGCAAGACGTGATCGATATTGGCGGCCAAAATATTTCTTTGCAATACGTGTCGATCTTTGTTGTCTCGATTCTGATTATTGTGGTGTTAGAAGGCCTAACGCGCTACACCGTTTTAGGCACAGCGATCCGAGGCACGGCGCAAGATATGGAGTTAGCCATTGTTCAAGGCCTACCCGTCAATCTGATCGTCTCGGGTTCGTTCGTTTTATCTAGCATCATGGCCGGTATCGCTGGCATCCTCACGGCACAAATCAGCGGCACCGTTGACCCGGCCTTTGGTTTTGAGTTGGTACTCATGGGCTTTGTCGCTGCGGTACTTGGCGGAATGGGTAGCTCAGCAGGTGCGTTGGTGGGCGGCATCATCGTTGGCATCATCGGTAAATTAGTCGGGGGTTATATCTCAACCGCGGCTGAACATGGCATTGCCTTTGCGCTCTTAATTATGATGCTGGCCTTACGGCCAGAAGGTTTTTTTGGGCGTGCTGAGGTGAGCAAAGCATGAACGCGATGCGTATATTTTTAACCAAGCTGGCAACTCATCCCCTCGCGCTACTTGTGCTGTTTGTCGTCGTCTTTTTTGGCGCGCCATACCTGCGCGGCGCGACGTTACAAATTCTTAGCTTTGCGCTCGTCTCGATTCTGTTTACGCAAAGTATCAACGTCTTGACCGGGATGGCGGGACAGATCTCGTTGGGGCACGCTGCATTTTTTGGAATTGGGGCGTATGGCAGTGCGATTATCGCCAAGACCTTTGGTTTAAATCTGTTTTTAACGATACCCGTCGCTGCAGTTGTTTCGAGTCTCATCGCCTATTTGCTTTCGTACCCCGCAGGACGCGTCAAAGAAGTTTATCTTGCCATGATGACCTTAGGCTTCGGTCAGATATTTCTGGAAGTCGCTCGCGAATGGACGGACCTGACCGGCGGCGTCATGGGTCTAAGCGGCGTGCCTTCTGCAGGCTTAGGCACGTTGATTATCTTGGGCCATAAATTCAGCACGATCGATTACTTTCGCGTACTGCTGCTGATCACGGCTTGCTCAATGATTTTCATCAGAAACTTCTCACAGAGCCGCTTAGGACGCTCGTTGTTTGTGATGCACTACAGCGAACTTGCAGCCGGCAGTGTT
>JBAWWV010000315.1:0-4610 GCA_037146575.1 Alcaligenaceae bacterium
GTATTGACTACAGCGGCATGGATGACCCAGAGCTGCGCGTGAAAAAGCTTTTGTCTCACGAACTGCCGGCGCACGACCAGTTGTTTCTGGTCGGCTCGAGCATGGGTGGGTATGTATCGACTGTTGCCTCTGATGCCTTGAGTGCAAAAGGTCATCAAATAAAAGGTCTGTTCTTATTGGCACCGGCTTTTTATCTTGTGGATGATAAGGGGCACTCTGACTATGCCGTGCGTGAGCCTAAGCCAAACGCTGAGACGGTTGAAATCGTTCACGGCTGGGATGACGATGTCGTGTTGGTCGGGCATTCAATTAAGTTCGCGCAAAAGCACAAGGCGGCCTTACATATTTTGGATTCAGATCATCGACTAAATAGTGTGTTGCCTCAGCTTGAGGTTTTGTTTAGTGAGTTTTTGAAACGATGCATGACTTAGGCTGTGTTGTATTTTCTCCGGGCCGAAACGGCGACAGGTATGGGCACTTAACACTGAAACGATCAAATAGGCTTTTTTTGATTGAATGAATTTATTGCTGTACTTTGTATCGGTCTGCCGCTAAAATCACATTTACATTAAGAGGGGGCGAAAGCCCACAGCAACCAGCCCATTGGGCAAAGGTGCTTACGCTTATAGCGGATGTGATCTGACTTGTACTCAGGTAACTAAACCACTCAAAGCCCCTCTTGATGGGGCTTTTTGCATTTCTAGCCCAATACGTTCTTTGACAACTACAGGGGTATACCTATGGCACGCGCAATCGTGGGGGGCACTGCTGTGCCCGCAGAAGTGGTGTTTGTTGGTGAAAAGGTTCAGATCTGGAAAATCGATAGTGTCTTGACTGTCTTTGTCGGTGCACGCAACATCACCGTCACAGAAGAAGACGCCACCGAACTTGAGCAAGATCTTGAGCAGTTAAGCGCCGAACAAATGGATGACAAATGGTTTGGCGAAGTAAATGATTTTTTAAGCAGTCTTTAAAGCAATAGGCGAGTGAGTAAGGGGCGGAGTTATCCAAAATTGCCATGCCCGATGTCTGTCGAAATGGCTAAATAGGAGAGCATCATGAGTGCATTGAACTGCAAGGCGAGCGATCGCGGCTTTAAAAGAACTGAAATTCTTGCCTGGAGCGATAACAATGTTAAACCGAGGTTGAACGAGGTTCGTATTGAAGATTTTGAGTTTGAGGTGATCTTCAGTCAGGTTAGGGGCGAGTGATGGGATTCATGGACTATGACTCGCAAGTACCCCTTGTCAGGTTGAAAGGTTTTCCGGACAGGCCATTTTTTGCTAACAATAACTCGCGGGTCTACGACCCGAAAATTATTGATACCGCCGTGGGTATGGTCGATAAGGCTTTGCCGCAAAAATTTGGAAACCACGGCATGCATTATTACTCTTTCATACGGCGTGAGCGATTTCTGAATTACATCTTAAGGCAGTACGGCACCACTGGGATACTGCCGACAAAAAAACAATTAGAAGTAATGTTGGAAAATGTTCGTGCCTACTCCTACGCAGATCGAGAGCCAGCAGTGCACAAAAAGGCTGACAAGGTGTCCAGCGGACAGCGTGTTGGTAGTGCTTCGGAAGATGGGGTTTCGCTGTGGACGATCTACTTTGCGCTGGTTATTAGCATGGCAGTCGTACGGGCGATTAAAAACACCTAAAAGGAGCCCGAGACGGGGCATCCACTGCGCTTAGCGGTGGATGTTACGACTGGCACAGCGAGGGTTGAACAGATAAATGGAATTGACCTAATCCCAATTGCAAAACAATTAAATCTGAGGGGTAAATTAATTGTGGCGGTAGCCTTGCCTGATTCAAAGATACCGAAATCCCGTCGTAGTGTTAGGCCCGCGAGCTGTAACTGAGTTTGTGCAGAAGTTGCAATTGCTAACAATTCGGTTACCAAAAAGATGTCATTGCAACACTTTTCTTGATAGAAATCGTCATGATGTTGGCTTGCATTACCAAGGGATAAAAATGTATCGAGTAGGCATTCATTCTGGCAGCTAGCTTCTCATAACCTTGTTGACAGCATTTTAAGGTGTATCTACAATGTAGAAACATTGGGAGCTAATCATGCAAGCAATTATCAAAAAATGGGGCAATAGCCCCGCACTTCGGCTATCAAGTTCAATCATGGAACTCGCTCATCTAACGTTAGATCAGGCTGTCAATATTAATGTGCTTAAAGGCAAAATTATTATTGAACCGATTGTGTCTAAAAACACACGGCTTGACGATTTATTGGCTGGAATCACGCCTGACAATATTCATGCTGAAGAAAGTTTTGGTGGTCCGGTTGGAAAGGAGATCCTTTAGTGCCTAAAGCTTATATTCCTGAGGCTGGCGATATCGTTTGGCTTGAGTTCGATCCGCAAGCCGGTCGCGAACAAGCAGGGCATCGGCCCGCTTTGGTATTGAGTCCTGCCGCCTACAACGACAAAATTAGCTTGGCGGTATGTTGCCCGCTTTCAACCAAAGTCAAAGGTTATCCCTTCGAAGTTAATGTAGCAGTTGGCAAGACAACAAGCGTAGTTTTATCTGATCAAGTTAAGTCGCTTGACTGGCGCGAACGCAAAGCAAAGTTCAAATCAAAAATCACGCCAGCCCAACTGCGGCGTGTTCGTGAAAATATTAAAGCTTTACTTTCGATTGATTAAACGCGTGCTTAAACTTGAATTCGTTGTTGAACAAAACACCAAGCTTTGTGAACGCCTTGATCATTCGATGGCACAACTCACACAGGCGATGGCAGATTTGCGTGTGCAAGTCGTGCAAGGTCAGGCAGATCTGCGAAAAGAGATCTCACAAAGCCATAATGATCTACATATATTTTTTGAACGTAAATTCATGTGGTTGATTACGGTCTATTGCGGCGTTCTGTTAACCCTCGTTGGTTTTTTAGGTAAGTATTTGTTTGACAGCTATACGAAGTAAAAGTCATTGTCCAAAAGCGACCCACTATCTTGTACTGTTGTGATTTTCGATACACTATTCGAAAAACCACAAAAGAGGCAGCCCAATGACCATATCCCATACCTACCCATTTCCTCCCGGTGGGCCGTCAAAAATCGATCGCTTATTGCAGGGCTCTTTTGATCTGCATCACCACGGCTATCCAGAAATTAGTTTTGACTGCAAGACACGCATGGAAGACGTTGACGAGATGTCGATCGCGCGCAATGCGGGGATGACCGGTGTGGTGCTCAAGTCTCATATGTTTCCCACAGTAGGTCGCGCCTATCATTTAAAGAACTTGGTACCCGGCCTCGAAATTTACCCAAGCATTACGCTGAATTACACCGTAGGTGGCTTGAACCCGATGGCGATTGAAGTTGCTGCCAAGCAAGGTGCAAAAATATTATTCATGCCCACCTGGAGCGCTGAAAACGACATCGAACGCGGCGGCATGAGCCATCACTTGAGGCATTTTATTGATCGTGCTGAAAGCAAACTTAAACCTGGCAAAGGCATACGCTTGACAGATTCGCACGGCAAACTCACCGCAGAATGTCGCGAATGCCTGGATGCGGCACGTCAGTATGGGATGACCGTGTGTAGCGGCCACGTATCACCGCAAGAATCGATTGCGCTCGCCGATGGCGCCAAAGACTACGGCATTGAAGAGGTCATCTTCTCGCACCCAGACAGCAATTCAGTCGGTGCGAATCTGCAAGAAATCAAAGATATGTGTGCACTCGGAGCCGTCTGCGAGTTTTGCGCGCTAGGCTGCCTGCCAGCCCTTCAACGCATCAAAGTAAAAGATTTTGTCAGCATCATGTCTGAGATCAGCCCCGACAAGGTGATCTTGACGACAGATTATTTCTTTGAATGGGCCCCACCTGCTTCTGAAACCATGCGAATGCTCATCGGCAGTTTTCTCATGCTGGGTGTACCCGAAGCGGATGTCAGCAAAATGGTCAGAACCAACCCGGCTCGTTTGCTTGGTTTAACTGTGGCCGATCTGGAAAACATCGCGCAAAAGCAAGCGGCTCAGGCTTTGGCGGATGGGCGACCGGTTTTTTAAAAACGAGCCTTGTGTCGCCGTCGCTGCTTAGGTCAGAAACCATAAGGCTCTATACGTAGATCGAAAAGCGGAAAGTCGCTTTTTGATAGCACTTTATTTTTATTACGCATCATATATTCGAGTAATGAAAATTCTTTACGTGACAATTCAATTATTTTATCACCTCGCATTACTAAAAAAGATAGCGGATTGAGGCTAAGATCGTCAACTTTTAATACTTCATCATTTATGTTTTTTGGACGTCGAGATAATGCTCTTATTCTAGCAAGCAGTTCTTCAAACGAAAATGGTTTGGTGACAATCGCAATTGTCAGCGCGCCACTTTCTTTGGCGATTTCCGCCACCACCGGTGATGCCGGCCCCAGTCGGTCCGCCCGTCTCGCCAGCACCCACAGCCGCCACCTACCCACCACCACCACCCCAGCTCAACGGCCCATACCCGCCGGCGGGTATGCCTCCGAGCTACTACCCGCCGAACCAGCCGGCGCCGGGCGGTGGACCCGGTGATCCCAACCCGCCAGCGAAGAAGAGCAAGATCTGGCTGTGGATCATTGGCGCAGTCGTGTTGGCGGCCCTGCTCG
>JBAWWV010000316.1:0-4518 GCA_037146575.1 Alcaligenaceae bacterium
GCCTGAAAGGCCTTAAACCGTTTGCGAAGACTGCAAGGCAAACCGAACAGCGGCTTCGTACCCATAGGGGCCTAACCCTACAATCACACCTACCGCCAAGTCGGACAAGTAAGAGTGGTGGCGAAAGGTTTCGCGTTTATAAACGTTTGAAAGATGCACTTCAACAAAGGATATCTTGACAGCAGCCAAGGCATCACGCAGCGCCACGCTCGTGTGAGTGTAGGCACCCGCGTTAATCACGATGAAGTCGGTTCCGTCGGTGCGCGCTGCATGGATGCGATCGACCAATTCGCCTTCGTGGTTGCTTTGATAGGCCTCGAGCGTCGCGCCCAAACTGCTGGCCACGGACACAAGATGAGCTTCAATTTGTGCCAGAGTCGTGTGCCCATAGAGGTGGGGCTCGCGTAAACCTAGCAAGTTTAAGTTCGGACCATTCAAGACAAGAAGGCGTTGTGCCATGCGTGGGGCTCGATTATGAGAGGCAACAGGTTAAACGACCAACGATCGGAAACCAAACAAAGTAACTAAACAGAGCGCATTTTTACGCTAATTGTTGCCATTTGTCTATCTACGTCTTCGATTTTGTAACGAGCCGTTCAATCCGTTGGCGCAGATCACTGGGCTCGACTTGCCCAAGAATTGAATCGAAAATGCTGCCATTTGCATCGAATAGCAGGGTAAAAGGCAACCCACCTGCACTATTGCCCAACTCTCGAACCATCGCAATCCCAGCATGTCCGGCAATTAGAAGCTGGTAAGTTACTGGTAGTTTAACCACAAATTGAGCGATGTTTGCGGCTGTATCAATACCAATGCCAACAAATTTTATTTCAGGCAACTCTTTAGCCATACTATCGAGATGTGGCATCTCTTGAACGCAGGGCGCACACCAGGTTGCCCAAAAATTGACCACGACAGGCCGACCTTTTAGCGCGCTGAGTGAAACTTCTTGGCCATCAAGTCCGGGTAAACGCGCATCATATAGAGCCAAAGGGTTAGCGCGCACGGGCTCGCTCGCGCCCGCCACTGCACGGTTAGCGGCCGGCGCTGAACGTGACGAGGCGCGCCAAGCCACCCAGCCCGATAGTGTCATCGTAGCCAAGCCTCCCACCCCCAGCAAAACAGTTCGTCGTTTCATAGTTTGCATCATACCGTCTCACTCTACAATGCGGCGGGGAGAATTTTCATGCATTTGCATATTTTAGGTATCTGCGGCACGTTCATGGGCGGGCTCGCACTGATCGCGCGCTCAGCAGGTCACCGCGTCACAGGCTGCGATGCCGGCGTCTATCCACCCATGAGCACGCAATTGCAAGAGCAAGGCATCGAACTCCTCGAAGGCTTTGATCCAAGCCAGCTGAGCCTCAAACCCGACCTGTTTATTATTGGCAATGTCGTGTCGCGAGGCAACCCACTGATCGAGGCAATCCTTGAGGCAGGCTTGCCCTATATCTCGGGGCCGCAATGGCTGGGTCAAGAAATATTACAGGGTCAGCACGTGTTAGCCGTGGCGGGCACGCACGGCAAAACCACGACCAGCTCGATGCTGGCCTGGATTCTGCAGCACGCGGGGCTCGAACCAAATTTTTTAATCGGTGGCGTGGCACCCGGGCTTGAGGTGTCAGCACGTTATCAGCCGCAGCATTCATTGTTTGTGATCGAGGCCGACGAATACGACACGGCGTTTTTTGATAAGCGCTCAAAATTTGTGCATTACCGACCACGCACCGCGATTCTAAATAATCTTGAATATGATCACGCGGATATTTTTCCTGACTTGGCCGCGATTGAAACTCAGTTTCATCATTTACTACGCACGGTACCCCGCAATGGACTGGTGCTCGCGCCGGCCCAAGACCAAGCCTTAGCTCGCGTGCTAACACGCGGTTGCTACAGCAACCTGATCACCACTGGGCAGGCCGCTGGTTGGCATACCCGCAGTGTTGACGCCACAGCGTTTGACGTTGTTCACGGCACCCAGACACACGGGCGTGTGCAATGGTCTCTGACCGGAGCGCACAATCAGCATAACGCCTTGGTCGCACTACTGGCTGCCGAACACGTTGGCGTGTCACCGGCCCAAAGCATCGACGCACTCAGTCAATTTGCCGGCGTCAAGCGCCGCATGGAAACTCGCGGGACGGTCAACGGCGTGACCGTCTACGACGACTTTGCCCATCACCCCACGGCGATTCAAACAACGCTCGAGGGCTTGCGCGCAAAAGTGGGGATCGAGCGTATTTTGGCGGTGCTTGAGCCACGTTCGAACACCATGAAACTTGGGATCATGGCCGCGCGACTGCCCGAAGCACTAGCGGCCGCTGACTTGGTATTTTGTTTTGGGCAAGCCCATGGCAAGCAAGCACTGGGCTGGGATCCCGTTGAGGTGCTCGCCTCACTGGGCCCTCGCCTGCAAGCGCACCACCAACTCGAGGCACTAGTAGCGGCGCTGGTCGCGCAAGCGCGCCCAGGTGACCACATCGTTGTCATGAGTAACGGTGGGTTTGGCGGTATTCACACCAAACTACTTGAGGCTCTTGGGACAACACAGACTTAACCCGCGCGCCCTATTATTTAATCCCGCTTGTGGTTCGATTCTCATTGAATCCTGTCACAGGCTCAGTTTCACTACAGCCCGCTTTACACTCAGCGAGCGCTTTTAGTTTTAATCGGAACATGCATGTACGTTTTATTTGAAGAAGATGGCGCTTTTAAAACAGGCCACATCATGTCAGAGACAGACACCACTCTGCAGATTGAGTCCAGCACGGGCAAGCGCAGCAAGATCAAGCGCAGCAACTGCCTGTATACCTTCGCGAGCCCTGCACCCGACGTCTTGCTCACTCAAGCCGAAACGCTTGCCCAAGACATTGAGCTACAGTTTTTATGGGAGTGCGCACCGCAAGAAGAGTTTGATGTCGAGGGATTGGGTAGCGACTATTTTGGCCATGCGCCAGATACGCTTGAAAAAACAAGCTTGCTTCTGCGCTTACACAGCGCGCCGGTTTATTTTCACCGCCGTGGTCGTGGTCGCTACAAACCCGCCCCGCCCGAAATCCTCACGGCCGCGTTGGCGGCGCTTGAAAAAAAACAACGTCAGGCGGCCTTGACTCAAGAGTGGTCCGATCAAATGGTTGCCGGCTCCTTGCCTGCTGAAGTTGGTGCCGTTGCCGTTAGTCTGATCACCCGCCCCGACAAAAACTCACAAGCCTGGAAAGCGTTAGACGCTGCCTGCGCAGCCACACGCCAGGCGCCCGAACGACTGCTGCTCAGCCTAGGGGCCTGGCCCCATGCGCTAGCGCTACACAAAGGGCGCTTTCTGGCAACGCATTTTCCGCGTGGCACGAACTTTGCTGAGTCTACGCTTGCCATGGTGGGGCAAGAACTTCCCCTAGCCGGGGTCGAGGCCTATTCAGTCGACGACATCACCACCACTGAGATTGACGATGCGCTTTCGGTCAGTACTTTGTCTGATGGCAACCTTCGCGTGGGCATCCATATCGCCGCCCCCGGTCTCGCCGTCACGCGCGGTAGTGAGCGAGACGCCTTGGCGCGGGCCCGCATGTCAACCGTCTACATGCCCGGCGAAAAAATACCCATGCAACCCTCTGAGGTCATCGAGGCATTTTCGCTTGACGCGGGTCAAGCAGTGCCTGCCTTATCACTCTATGTCACAGCGAATCCACTCACGGGCGAAATTATTAGCCACGAAAGCCGGCTTGAGCGCGTTGTCGTGCGCGAAAACTTGCGCCACAATCTACTCGACGAGGCTTTCACCGAAGAGGCGCTTGACGACACCACGCAAGTCTTGCCTTATAACGATTGGATTCGACCGCTCTGGCAACTGGCGCTCGCACTGGCCAAGCGGCGTGAACAAGTACGAGGTAAACCAGAAAACAATAATCGCGTCGAATACAGTTTTTATGTCGACGGCGATCCAAATGACCCGAACACACCCGTGCGGATCTTGCCCCGTCGGCGTAATGCCCCACTTGACCGGTTGGTGGCTGAATACATGATCTTGGCCAATAGCACCTGGGGTGGCTTACTGGCCTCGTGCGGCCTACCCGGCATTTATCGCTCGCAACAAATGGGACGCGTGCGCATGAGCACGCAAGCCTTGCCACACGAAGCGATTGGCGTACCGCAATACGCCTGGTGCACGTCGCCGCTGCGACGTTATGTCGATCTGGTCAATCAGTGGCAGTTGATTGCCGCCATCGAGCACGGCGTCTCTGCCCCCTTGGTCGCGCCTTTCAAGCCTCGCGATGCAGATCTCTTTGCGATTATTGGCGGCTTTGAAGCGCAATATGTCGCCTGGAACGAGTTTCAAAACAACATGGAGCGCTTCTGGTGCTTACGCTGGCTGCAGCAACAACAGATCACCCGCAGCACAGCGACCGTTTTAAAAGAAGATTTGATTCGGCTTAACAACGCCCCTCTGGTGGCGCGCCTGGCTGGCCTGCCGCAACTCGGCCGTGGCCAACAAATCGAATTGCACATCACAGGGGCCGACGA
>JBAWWV010000317.1:0-4516 GCA_037146575.1 Alcaligenaceae bacterium
TACTCGAAGCGCACGCGCGGATCGGCGAGCGTGTACGAGATATCAGCCATGATCAGACCGACGATATACAGAGACGAGCCTAAAAACACCATGGCACGTACGATTGAAAAATCCTGACCACTGAGCGCATCAAGGGTATAGCTACCAAGCCCTGGGATCCCAAAAAATGATTCAGAGATCAAGCTACCCATAAACAACAAAGGAAGCGAGGCAACCGCACCCGTTAGGATTGGCAACAGCGCGTTGCGCAGGACATGTTTGAACAACACCACGCGCTCACTTAAACCCTTTGCACGAGCGGTACGTACGTAATCTTTACCGACCTCTTCTAAAAATAAACTGCGCAAAAATCGGGCTTCAGAACCTAACCCGGCAATGACCGCCACAATGATAGGCAGAGCTAAAAATTTAAGCGTATCCCAGCCGCCAGCAAACCCCGAATAGGGCACAAGCCTCAAGATTTTTGAAAATAGCCATTGCCCTGCGATGATGTAAAACAAACTCGAGATGGAGAGCATCACAACGCACACCACGACGCCCCAAAAATCAAGCGCTGTTGTCCTGAAAAAAACTAACACGAGCGCAAAGGCAATGCTCAATGCAAGACCCAACACAAAGGTGGGCACCGCTAGCGCCAAGCTTGGCCACATGCGAGCTTTGATCTCACGACCAATATCACGACCCTCGTCTGAGGCACCAAAATCAAAGGTCAAGAGCGGAACCGAACGTTGATAAAAAATCGTCTCAGTATATTTTTTGACGCCTTCTTGTTTGACATTCAAAAATAAGGGCTTGTCGTACCCACGTTCAATTTTCCATTTTTCGACTGCATCGGCGCTAACGCGTTGCCCACCAATCGCTAAGCGGGCCATGTCATCAGGCGTGTTGACTGCAAAAAATAAAACAAAAGTGAACAGATTCACACCGACTAATATCAGCACACCGTAAAGCAGGCGTCGAATAATGTACCCAATCATCGCGCGCCCTCTTTAGCGACATCACCAAAAGCAGTTTGTCGGTCTTGTCGGCGCACAGCGCGCCAGGCGGGCCAGACGATCGCACACACCAACAACGCAAACAACACCACAGGCCACCAAACCGGCGGGTTCCATTCGGCAATTTTTTTGCTGCGCAGCACAGGATCGATCTTCATGTACTGCAAGGTATTTCGCACCATCTGCGTAGGCTTTGCATTACCCACCCATTGCTGAAACGCCCCTCCTGATTTGGGAAACAAGCCAAACATCCACGGCGCATCCTCTTGCAATATTTGAATCATCTGCGCGATCACCTGTTCTTTTTCAATACCATCAGGAAGGTCACGCATTTTTTCAAATAGGACGTCGTAAGCGGGGTTGACATAGTTCGAGGCGTTTTCACCACCTTTGTCTGCCTTGATATTTGGGCCATAGAGTAAAAACAAAAAGTTTTCAGCGTCAGGGTAATCAGCCACCCAACCCCACATATACATTTGCGCCACACCGCGTGCCATCTTTTCTTGAAAACGGTTGTAGTCAGTCGCGCGCACATCAAACTGCACACCCAGCAGCGCAAACTGACGTCGCATCCAGTCAAGGGTCGGGCTTGAGCCGCCCGCGCCACTCGCTGAATCAAAATGCAATACCAGCGGTTCGCCAGTGCGCGCATCACGCCCATTGGGATAGCCCGCCTCGGCTAACAGCGCGCGTGCTTGCTCTAGCGATTTGCGCACAGCCTTGCCGTCTTTGACGTCATACACCACGCGATTAATGCCTTCGACCCCGGCCTGATACCCTAAGATCCCCGGTGGTATCGGTCCCTGTGCCACCTGCGCCTGGTCATTTTGAAAAATTGCGACGTACTCTTCCCAGTTAAAGATAATGCTTAACGCTTGTCGCAACTTACGGTTACGCACTTGCTGCTCGGGCGTGTCACCTAGGCCCACGACGGGGTCTTTCCAGTTAAAACCAAAGTACTGCATTTGCGCTTCAACGGTAGTGGGCAATTGGATACCATGCTCGGCATATAGTGTCGCTTTTGCTGCCGAGTCGCCGGCCGCTACCAACATTGCCACCCCCGCATCGCCGCGATCCACCTGCGGGATATCGTAATAGCCTTGCATAAACTTACCTTGCAAGGGAATACTTTCTTTTTCAATATTAAAAACAATTTTATCGATAAACGGTGTGCGTTTACCGCAATCGGCTAACAGCCCTACCGCTAGATCTTGAGGCTCCCCCTCGCAAGGGTAAGGCTCGCCACGAAAATTAGGATTACGCACCAACACATGGCGACGATTTTGCAACGACTCAGCCAACATATAAGGCCCAGTACCCACGGGCCAATAATTCAACGATAGATTACGTTGCGCCATACCAGGCTGGGTATAAAAGCGATCGGCCTCCCAAGGGATTGGGGCCACGAAGGTCATTGCCAGCCAGTACTTAAATTGTGGATACAAGCCTTTAACGCGAATACGCAAGGTGTGCTCGTCAAGCGCCTCGACACCTGAAAAGCCCGCTTCACGCAAATCAAGCCATGGCAAATCGCGAGCGCCTGGCGGCAGATCTTTGCGTAAGGCAGTGTCGATTTCTCGCAGGCGTTTACCGTAGGCTTGCATCCCAACAATGTGGTCAGCAAGCGTTGAAAAAATAGGCGAAGCCACGCGTGGGCTTGCCAGCCTTCGAAGCGCATAGACATAATCAAACGCCGTTAATTCACGCGTACCCGTCTGTTTGAAATCACCAATAACAAACTTATCTTTTAGCGCCTGATCCTCAAGCGGCCAATAGCTAAAGCGTCCATCCGGTTGCCTGGCAAAAACGGGATGCGGTTGATACAAAATGCCTGGGCGTAATTTGATGTCGTAGATGCTTTCTGCGATATCTTTTGCCGGCGCGTCGGTCGGCAAAGGGTTGCCCGCCTGATCCACAAAACTCGGCTCAGATACCGTCGCGGCTGTGCGCGGCGTTAAAACATAGGGACGTTTAAGGTAATGATAGCCATACAACGGTTCGTAAATATTATAGGTATAGGGCGTTTCGTCGGTTGAGTAGGATTTGGCCGGATCCAAAAACTTAGGCGAGCGTTGCGTAAACGCTGTGTACAACACGTTTTGATTTTCGGCGCCCGACACATAAGGGCTGTTAATCGGTGACTCAAGGCCTTGCGGGCCGCAAGCGGTCAGCGCGCCTAGCGATAGCAAAGCCGCGAGCTTCAAAACGTTTGACACCGTTCGCAATGTCAGCATTTTTGCTTTTGCCAGCATTCAAAACGCCACACCCATGGGGCAATCGCTTGGGGCTCTGCCCATAACCCTAGCTTTTCCTGTTTAGCCTTTTTTTCAAGCTCAATCAACGAGTGGTCACGCAAATATTTGCCGCCCCCTTGCTGATTAGCCCAAGCCATGCCGTGCTGAACCTGCAGGCGATTGGCGGTAGTGTCCCCAACTGGGACGTCACAGACTTCACGCTCATAGCGGTCTTTTTCAAAGCAGATCAGGGTCAGAGTTTTGCCAGCCACATGTTCGGCAAGGTGTTTGCGCGAGGCTTCGCCATAGGGCTGACCAGGGCGGGCGCTGCCATGCGCGGTTTCGGGGGCATCGATACTCGCGAGGCGAATCCGGTGCGTTTGCTGATTAACCAAAATATTGATGGTGTCGCCGTCAGAGACCTGAATGATTTTTCCCGTCAACGTAAATTGACCAGCGCCCTGCGCAGGGCGAATCACGCCAAAATCAAAGCCGAGACTGAGCACACTAAAAATAGCCAAACACAGCAGCGAGCGGGTCAGAAATTTCGTATGAAAGGTCATTGAGATTTTCGAGTAAAGGTTATTCACAATACTAAAGCCACTTCGCTTTGCGAAACTGATAGTAAAGCGTGCCGCAGATTGTTGCCATCCCACCAACGATCAACAAGTAACCGTATTTCCATTTGAGTTCAGGCATGTACTCAAAGTTCATTCCGTAAATACCTGCGATGGCCGTAGGCACCGCCAAAATGGCTGCCCAAGCCGCCAACCGACGCGTCGTTTCGGTTTGCTTGGCCTGCTCAATCAGCATGCCAGCCTCAAACGCAAAGGTCAAGCCATCGCCCAAGTTATCGAGTAATCGGTCGACTCTTGAAACACGATCAGACAGCTCACCAAACTGCACACGGGATTGGGCATCAATCGGTGCCATCTCGATATGAGCGAGGCGCCGACACACTTCGCCAAGCGGCGAGATCGCATTGTGCATTTTATGAAAATCGCGCCTCAACTGATACAGCCTTCGGACCTTCAACTTTTCAAGACCACGCAAGAGCATGGTTTGCTCCATGGGCTCGACGGTCTTTTCAAACATATCGTTCGCGAGGTTATAGCGATCAATCAACAGGTCAAGCAATTCAGCCGCTACAAAATCACTGCCACGCGCAAGGCGGTCAGGCATGTTTTCAAGGCGACGGCGTAACTCAGTGTGGGGAGCCAATGCGCCTCGTCTGATGGTTAACAAAAAATTAGATCCAATCAGCATCTGGGTTTCGCCAAAGCTAGG
>JBAWWV010000318.1:0-4514 GCA_037146575.1 Alcaligenaceae bacterium
AAACCGTATCTTTAAATTCTCTGGTCAGTGCCATATTCATTACCCTTTGCGTTTGCCTGTCGCCACAATTGATTGAGTTTTTTTGAGTAAATTTGCGTAAGGGATCCATAAACCCCAACCTAGGCACGCAATAAGAACTACGCGATCATCTTTATCTCCAAACGTAAAGTGAGATAAGGATGAAAAATAGCAAAGGCGTGCAGTTTTGGACCGAGCATTTGGCCAGTGCTAAGCGAGAGGGCTTGTCGTTAATGGCCTATTCAGGCAAACACGGCCTATCAATTAAAACGCTCTATCACTGGAGCAGTAAGTTAAAAAAGGCTGGCGGCGTCAAGCCAACTCCGAGCGATAGTCAGTTTGTTGCGCTGCGCGTGAGCCAAGCGCCGCCGATAAAGGCAGAGCCTGGCTGTGTGCTGGTATTGAATGGGGCGGTGAGGCTTGAGTTGCAATCGCTGCCAAGCACGCAGTGGCTTGCTTCACTGACACAAAGCCTGCAAGGAGTGCGCTAATGCACCCGGGCGCACAAATCGAGTCAGTCTATTTATGTCGCAAACCGGTCGACTTCAGAAAGTCCATTGATGGCCTAAGCGCTTTGGTTGAGCAAGAGTTATTGCTCAACCCGTTTGCGAGTGCGCTTTACGTGTTTGTGAATCGTACGCGCACGCGTATCAAGGTTCTCTATTGGCATCGCAATGGTTTTTGCTTGTGGCTCAAGCGCCTTGAGGCAGAGAGGTTTGCCTGGCCGCAAGACCTTGAGGGCGAGACGCAGACGCTCAGTTTGCAAGAGTTTGAGTGGCTGCTTGAGGGCTTTGATTTATGGAAAAATAAACCTCATAAATCGTTGAATTTTGCCTCTGTTTCATAGGAGGATTTGTTATAATAAGGCATGCATAAAACAGTCAAAAAGACGTTCGATTTTAAAGAGAAAATCACTCTTCCCGAGCTCGTCTTACCGACTGTTTTGCCTGCCGATGCAGCCTCGCTCTCGGCACTCTTGCACGCAGTGATTGCCTCACATCGCAACGCCAACGAGATGGCGCATGACTATCTCAGCCAAGCTCACGCGCGTATCGCGCAAGGCCAAGCTCAGGTGGCTCAGGCTCAAGATCGTATCGACCACTTGCTCGAGCAAATCCGCTTAGGGCGTCGTCGTATGTTCGGCGCAAGCTCTGAGCAGTCAGACTCCCAGGGGCACTTGTTTAACGAAGCTGAGGCGCTAGCGCTTGCCAGCACCGAAGAGCAGGATATTGCACCAATCCCTGAGGTGAAGAAAGAGCCCGCAACGGGTGCGGGGCGCAAACCGCCTCGCGGCAAGCGCGCGCCACTGCCCGCTGAGCTCGAGCGCGTTGAGGTCTTGCATGACGTGCCCGAGTCAGAGCGTACCTGCCCTTGCGGCACACCGATGGTGGTCATTGGCCAAGACGTTAGCGAACAGCTCGATATCGTGCCGATGCAGATCCGTGTTCTGCGCCATGTTCGTATGCGTTATGGCTGCCCCGATAGTGCTCATCCGCCCGTTACCGCTAAGCTGCCTGCGCAGCCCTTGCCTAAAAGCAACGCCAGTGCTGACTTCTTGGCCATGATGCTCACAGTCAAGTACGTGGATGGCTTGCCGCTGACGCGCTTCTCAAAAGTGCTTGATCGTCATGATGCGCCAGTGCCACCTCAGACACTTGCGCGCTGGGCGATTGGTGCAAGTCAGTTGATCTTGCCCCTGCTGAATCTCGCGCGCGACGCCTTGTTTGAAGGTAGCTTGCTTCACATTGATGAAACCGTCGTGCAGGTGCTCAAAGAAAAAGACAAGACACCCACGTCTACAAGTTATATGTGGGTGCAGACCGGGGGGCCACCGGGCAAGCCAGTCGTGATCTTTGACTACGACCCGAGCCGCAGTGCAGAGGTACCCGTGCGCCTGTTGCCCGGCTATCGTGGTTATTTAATGGCCGATGGCTATAAGGGCTACAACAAACTGGCCAAGACCGATGGCATTGAGCGCCTGGCTTGCTGGGCGCATGCGAGGCGTCGGTTTGTTGAAGCCTCGCGGGTGCAGCCAAAGGGTAAGCGTGGCTTGGCTAATGAAGCCATTGGTCTGATCGGTGTGCTTTATGGCATTGAGCGTGACTGTGAGGATGCGACTAACGAAGAGCGCTTCTTGGCACGCCAAGAGCGAAGCGTGCCGGCACTGGCTGCGATTTACGCTTGGATGCAAAGAACGCTGCCTCAGGTCACTCCTAAAAGTGCGCTGGGCACAGCGCTCTCGTATATGCGTGATCAATGGAGCATGCTCGTGCGTTACCCTGAGCGGGGCGATCTGCCGATTGACAACAACCGTTGCGAGAATGCGATCAGGCCCTTCGTGCTCGGGCGCAAAGCGTGGCTCTTTAGCGATACGGTTGCGGGTGCCAAAGCCAGTGCGGTGATTTATTCGTTAATCGAAACGGCTAAAGCCAATGGGCTAGAGCCCTATCACTGGCTGCGTCAGGTGTTGCGTGAGTTGCCCGCGGCTAAAACGGTTGAGGCGATCGAGGCACTCTTGCCGTGGAACGTTAAAGCCAAGCAGCTTGAAACCCTGAATGCGTCAGAATCTCTCACAGTGACGGCGCAGACCTGATGCCACGCATATCCATGCGAGCGGTGGTGATCGCCGTGCAAAAAGTACGGGCGATGGATGCCCACGAAAAAATGAATCTCGCCGATGAGATTGCCCTCAAGCAACCCAATATGCTTAGCGCAGTTCTCTCACTGCGCCAATTGGGTGTGTCACTTGAGAAAATGGGATTTGCATTTGAGCTTCTGTTCATTTGTTTCCAAGCGATGAAAGAGTCGGGCTTGAACTGGCCGCTCATCACTGAAGATGAGCAGGAAAAACAACTGGTGCGTTATGTAGCAATCGTGACGTTTGGCGAAGATCTCGGCGCGAGTCTTGAGCACCGAGCTATGAAGCAATATATCGAAAGTCATCCAGAGCAACCGCTGCTTGCCTTTGTCACCGTAGAGCATAAAGATTGGCTCGAACGTAGCACTGTCGCTGTTGAAGAGAGCGATAAACTCGTCATCCTGAGCACAATGATGTTGGTGAACTGCATCGCCTTTGTTTCTATGTCCGGGCGAGGCGCTAAGCGCAATAGTTCTAAGTGAGTTGTGGTCAGTGACTCAACAAGAGTCCGTGTGCGCTCATTGACGGTGGTGAAATGATCAGCCATGCAAATATCGATTTTTAGCTTCCGCTTGCGCTGACACTGAGGTTTATGGATCGCTTACGATTATTTTCTCGCCTTCTCGCAAGCTGTTGCCAAAGGACGTGGCGTGCCAATCGCTCAAGTGCGCAACGGCATGGGTCAGGGGCGAGTGTTGGGTGCTGACGCAGCGCTCGAACAGAACATGGTCGATGGTAAGGCCTCCATGAACTACAGGGTGTTCACTTAAGCGCAATTCAATAATTATTTTTGGAGTGAGGCGTTATTGCGAGGTGCTTAATAACGATTTCAGTCAACAGGACCGTATGCCAGAAAGACGGCACACGCCGCAGCACTCATACCCGCAGAGATCTAGACTGTAATTTTTATGCTGCCCTAAACAGCAGTCATTAACTCAACTGGAGCAGTCAAGGCCAGGCCAGCATCGCGTGCAGCTTTAATATTCCACGGCAATAATGCCTCGACCTCTTCGACGGTCTGTGCCGCAGGTAAATCACGCAAGACCTGGCGCAGCCAGGTGTAAGGCTCTAATCCGTTGGCCTTCGCTGTTTCAACCAATGAATAAATCACTGCACTGGCTTTTGCACCGGCTGGTGTGCAATTAAATAACCAGGATTTTCTTCCAATCACGAAGGGCCTGATGGCGTTCTCACATCGATTATTATCAATTGGCAGATCACCGCGCTCTGGATAGCGCACAAGCATGCTCCACTGATCATGCATATATGACAATGCGGTACCGAGAGCATTTTTTGGTGGCACACCTGGCAGAGTTTTTTCCATCCATGCACGTAAGGTTTCTAAAGCGGGCACGCTGAGTGACTGTCGGGCCAGAAACCGAGCCTCGTCGGTCGCGTCCTTGTAGTCGCGTTCGATCCGGTAGAGCACACCAATCAGTTTGACGGCTTCGTCGGCCAGACCACGCTTGCCTTTGGGCTGTACGCGTGCAGCCTCAACAAACCGGCGCCTCACATGGGCCCAGCACGCAAGGCGTTCAATGCCCTCTGTATTCGCGAGTTTGTTATAGCCCCCATACCCATCGGCCATCAGGTAACCCTGATAATCATGCAGCAGACGCACCGGTACCTCTGCACTGCGACTCGGATCGTAATCAAAGATCACCACGGGCTTGCCCCGCGGACCTCCTGTCTGCACCCACATATAACTGTTCGAGGTGGCTGCTTTATCTTTTTCTTTCAACACCTGCAAGACCGTCTCGTCAATATGCGGCAGCTTGCCCTCAAGCAAGGCATCACGCGCCAGGTTCAGTAAAGGTTGAAGCAACTTGCCCACAGCAATGACCCAGCGCCCTAGTGT
>JBAWWV010000319.1:0-4508 GCA_037146575.1 Alcaligenaceae bacterium
CCGGCAACGACGATCGCAAAGCGTTTACCGACAGGCTGTGCCTGAAAACTTTGTGGGTGTTGACTGATTGGCGTCAGCGCGCCAGACACTTCAGGACGCTCTTCGTCCAGCATCTTGACGTAGCCACCAAGAGGCAATGCCGACAATACCCACTCTGTACCGTGCCGATCCACACGCTTGAGCAAGACTCGACCAAAACCTAACGAAAAACGCAAGATTTTCACGCCACACCAGCGGGCGACCCAGTAATGCCCGAGCTCGTGAAAGGTAATCAGAATACCTAGAGCCACCAGAAACGCGAACAAAGTGAAAAGCATATTTCTCTTTTAAAAAAACGACGCGGTTAGGGTTAATCCGTTGCCGCGCGGCGCGCGGCATTTCGAGATAATTCATCTAGGGCCATGATATCGTCTAGAGACGACAGACTTGTGGCAGATTGCCCTGCATGCCAAGCCAAAGTGGTTTCAATCACTTGCGAAATCTGAGTATAGGCAAGCCGCCTATCCAGAAAGGCGGCAACAGCAACTTCATTAGCGGCATTCAAGGCAATGCAAGCGCCCTGCCCGGACTTCAGGGCCTGAAACGACAAGGCCAAACATGGCAGCTGCAACATATCCGGCTGCGAAAAATCAAGGCGGCCAGCCAGTGCAAGGTCGAGCATGCCAACCCCTGAGTGAATTCGCTCAGGAAATCCTAAGCCGTAGGCAATCGGCGTGCGCATATCAGGCTGCCCAAGCTGCGCAAGAACCGAACCATCCTCGTACTCAACCATCGAATGCACCACACTTTGTGGGTGGATGACTACGCTGATACGCTCGGGAGGCATCGCAAACAAATGATACGCCTCAATGACCTCAAGTCCCTTGTTTAACATCGTGGCGGAGTCCACCGAGATTTTTCTTCCCATGCTCCAGTTCGGATGTGCACAAGCCTGCTCGGGGGTGACGCGCGCCAAGTCGCTCCAGAGCCGGTTGCGAAACGGCCCGCCTGAAGCGGTCAGAATCAGGCGACGCACGCCAGCTGCAGGCCCCATCGGTGCGCTGGCCCGATCGTGATGCGGCAAGCACTGAAAAATCGCGTTATGTTCACTATCAATCGGCAAGAGCTCGGCACCAGAGGCACGTACGGCGGCCATAAAGAGCGAACCCGCTGCAACCAAGGCCTCTTTATTGGCGAGTAAGACGCGTTTACCCGCTTTAGCCGCAGCAAGCGCAGCTGGCAAGCCGGCAGAGCCAACAATCGCAGCCATCACCGCGTGACTAGCGGGGTCACTCGCAACCTCAACTAAAGCTTGAGCACCAACGCGAATATCTGGTCGCTTGACGGTGCTTCCCCAAGCAGTGTTAAAACGCTCGGCTGCTGCCTCTGTGGGCACAGCAACGACTGTAGCCTTAGAGTCAAACGCCTGCTTTGCCAGTAAATCCATACGACTATGGGCTGTGAGGGCATGCACCACAAAGCGATCGGGGTGGCGAGCGATCACATCAAGCGTATTTTGACCAATTGAGCCAGTCGAACCTAAAATGGTGACGCTTGTTAGCTTTACCATGTGCGCCACTCGATGAGCAAAAAGCCCAGAGGCACCACAGCCACCACCGCATCGATGCGATCGTAGACCCCGCCATGGCCTGGCAACAACTGGCTTGAGTCTTTCACCCCTGCTCGACGCTTAAGCAACGACTCGTACAAATCGCCAGCGATTGAAAATACAGCCAACAACACACCGGTGATGAACAGAACAATCCACGAGGTTTGAGACAACAGGCTTGCCGAAAAAGTTTGTGGCCATTGTGCGGATATCACCATCCATGCGACCACACCCACCACCCCTGCAAACGCACCTTCAAGGGTCTTACCTGGACTAATGCTAGGGGCCAACTTACGACGCCCAAACGCTCGTCCCGCGAAATACGCTGCGATATCAGCCACCCAAACAACAATCAACAACGACACGACAAATATCGCACCTCGCTGCAGATACCAATAAGCCAAGGCTCCCCACGTCGCAAACAACGTCACGACGGCCGCAAAACTGTTTAACCAGCGATAAGCAGGCATCGTCACCTGCGCGCGCCACAAAGCAGGCAACAAGAGCGCTAGCCAGAGCAGAATAGCCAGACCAACGGCGCTTTGTAAAACAATGAAGAGTTTGAAGTTGCCGGTAACCCACTGACTCGCGTGCCAAGTTGAAACCGAAAACAGCGCGAGCGCACCAACTGGCGCCCAGACACTACGCCTGCCTAGCGTGAGTCGCAACCATTCAAAACCCGCGCAGGCACAGGCCAGCGCCAAAAATAGTAAGAATGGCCAAGGCGATGTCGCCGTGACCACGAGACCCAGAACGGTTAGTAGTACGACAGCAGTGATGATTCGTTGCTTGAGCATGCCGGTCAACTGGCTACAGCGGTATGAACTTGGGCACTGGTTCTGCCAAATCTACGCTCGCGGGTTCGATACCACTCAAACGACTGGTGTAGCTCTGCCTCACCAAAATCGGGCCAATAGCACTCTGAAAAGTAGAGCTCTGTGTAAGCCATTTGCCAGATCAAGAAATTTGAAATGCGTTGCTCGCCGCCCGTACGAATAAACAAATCGGGCTCAGGCGCCCACGCCATGGATAAGTACGGCGCAAGGCTGGTTTCGTCAAGACCAGACGGATCTAATGCCAAGTCGGGGCGAGCGAGCAGCAGCGCACGTGTCGCTTGCAGAATATCCCACCGCCCGCCGTAGTTTGCCGCAATGGTTAGGTGTAACTTATCGTTGTGTGCTGTTTTTTGCTGAGCCTGAACAATCAGGTCTTGCAGCTTAGGCTCGAAGGCCGATAGATCACCGATAACATGTAAACGAACGCCCTGCTCTTGCAAACGTGCAACCTCGCGCTCGAGGGCTTGCACAAACAGGCGCATCAGTAGCGAAACTTCTTCGGCCGGACGACGCCAGTTTTCAGAGCTAAACGCAAATAAAGTCAGATATTTGACCCCAGCTGCGCCACAGGTTTCAACCGCACGGCGCACCGACTGAACCCCTTTAGCATGCCCCGCGGTACGAGGAAGCAATCGAGCATGCGCCCAACGGCCGTTTCCGTCCATGACAATCGCCACATGCGTTGGGATTGCACCCGTAACGGGGATTTCGCGCGTTGAGCTGATAGCCATGTCAAAGGCGGCCTAAACCGTCAGGATCTCTGCTTCTTTTTGAGCGACCATCTTGTCGATCTCAATCACGCAACGATCTGTCAACTTTTGCACCACCTCTTGAGCGCGTCGCTCGTCATCTTCTGAAATCTCTTTGTCTTTCACGAGTTTCTTAAAAGAGTCGTTCGAATCACGGCGCAAATTACGGACAGCGATTTTGGCATCTTCGCCTTCTGATTTGACAACTTTATTCAAATCCCGACGGCGCTCTTCAGTTAGCGCTGGCATTGGTACCCGAATACTATCGCCCATTCCGATCGGATTTAAGCCAAGATCAGAATCGCGTATGGCTTTCTCGACAGGACCCGACATGTTTTTTTCCCAGACCTGCACGCTTAGTGTGCGGGCATCCATCAGATTGACGTTGGCGACCTGAGAGATTGGTACCAGTGAGCCGTAATATTCGACCTGCACATGATCTAGAATCCCGGGATGTGCCCGACCCGTACGGATTTTTGCCAGATTAGTTTTAAGCTGTTCAAGCGACTTAGCCATACGGCCTTGAGCAGAGGCTTGAATATCTGCAATACTCATTGTGTTTCCTTTAAACGTGAACCAACGTGCCTTCGTCTTCTCCGCTGACCGCCCGCTTTAGCGCGCCAGGTTTGTTGATCGAAAACACTCTGATTGGTAATTTTTGATCCCGGCATAAGGCAAAGGCTGTGGCATCCATCACTTCAAGACGCCGATTAATCACTTCGTCAAAGCTAATACGGTTATAGCGCGTAGCCGAAGAATCTTTATTAGGATCGGCGCTGTAAATGCCATCAACCTTGGTTGCTTTCAAAACGATTTCGGCGCCGATTTCGGCACCTCGCAAGGATGCTGCCGTATCAGTTGTAAAAAATGGATTACCTGTCCCCGCGGCAAACACGACCACCTTGCCCTCTTCGAGGTATCTGAGAGCTTTGGGTCGGATATAGGGTTCGACCACCTGTTCAATATTCAAGGCCGATTGCACCCTGGCGTCGACACCGCGATGTTTTAAGGCGTCTTGCAACGCCAAGGCGTTCATGACTGTCGCCATCATGCCCATGTAATCAGCAGTCGCACGATCCATGCCTTGGGCGCCTGGCGCCACACCACGGAAAATATTACCGCCACCGATCACAATCGCTAACTGGACCCCCATTGATACGACCTCTGCGACTTCTTCGGTCATGCGCATGATGGTGGCACGATTGATACCAAAGGCATCATCACCCATCAGTGCTTCACCAGAAAGTTTAAGAAGAACTCTTTTGTGCATTCGGGTGGCCATGATTAAGGATTCCGGAGGGTTAAACACGTACAAAAGTGTACGCCAAACCAAGG
>JBAWWV010000320.1:0-4505 GCA_037146575.1 Alcaligenaceae bacterium
TTATTTAATAGTTTGGCCGGTGTCAAGATGACCCACATCCCCTACAAGGGCAGTACTCCAGCGCTAGCAGATTTGGTCGGTGGGCATGTGCAAGTGATGTTTGATAATGCACCGTCTGCTTTGCCGCATGTGCGGTCCGGCGCATTGCGTGCGTTAGCTGTCACAACGTCAACACGCTCTGCCTCGGCGCCTGAAATCCCGACGATGAAAGAAGCGGGTCTTGATAACTATCAGGTGATGTCTTGGTTTGCGATGTTTATACCCAAAAAAGTACCTCAAGAGATTATCGTTCGGCTCAATCAAGAGTTTGTGAAGGCGTTAAATACTGCTGAAGTCAAGGCGAAGTTTGCAGCACTTGGCGGCGAGCCTGCGCCGATGTCTCTGATGCAAGCAGACGTCTTTCTAGACAGCGAGATCGCGCGTTGGGGTACGGTCGTGAATGGTATAGGGCTGGTAGCAAACTAGCGCTATCTCTTACGCGAGCATTCTTCGAATTTTAGCGCTGAACATATCCACCAGTAAAACCAGCCCAATCATCACGAGCAAGATCGAACTGGTTTCTGACATTTTGAAGAGGCTCAGGTAATACGACAGCATTTGGCCGAGGCCGCCAGCGCCAACGATACCGAGCACTGTTGCTGCGCGAATGTTGTTTTCCCAGCGATAGAGGGTATAGCTCACTAGTTGTGGCGCAATTTGTGGAACCTGTACAAAAAAGAAAATTTTGCTGCGACTAACACCACGTACGCTCAGCGCAAATTCATTATCTTTTGGGGCATTTTCAAGAGCCTCAGCAAACATGCGGCCCAACACGCCAGTTGTATGAAGCGCGAGTGCTAAGGTGCCAGACATCGGGCCTAAGCCCGCCGAAATCAATAACAATGCTGCCCACATCAACTCTGGAACGCTACGTAATGCGCTCAGTACCCAGCGGGCGCTTGAGCGTATCAGGCTAAAGCGCGCAGGCGAGCTTTTGCTTGCCGGAATCGCCAAGGCGAGCCCCAGCACAAATGCAATCAGCGTTCCCAAGGCTGACATGGCGAGTGTTTCAAGTGCTGCAGGTAACAGCTTTAGCCAAAACACACCTGACCAATTTGGTTGTGTGAGCTCGGCAATAAACAACCCCATCTTGCGTAGGGTGCCTGGGTCAAAAAAGGCAGCGAATTGTAGGTTGAGACTGGCAAAGCTGGCGATGATTAACGCGCAACACGCCAAAAGAAAAAATATTGCTTTTGGTCGAATGCCAGTTTGCGCGATGGGCTTCATGTTGAGCGCCTATTACGATTGGCTTGTGATGAATGCTGCGAGAGCAGTGCTGTCAGAATCATGATAAAAATTTTCTCAACCAAGCGCTGACCATATCAGAGCACCATACCAACAATAAAAACACAATCAAAATGGTTAAGACCTCAGAGCCATTAAACATTTTTAATGAAGAATCCATCATTTGCCCTAGGCCGCCTGCGCCCACGAACCCTAGAACGGCCGACGAGCGTATCGCGCACTCCCAACGATAAATGGTGTAGCTAGTTAGTTCATCGGCGTTTTGCGGCAGCAGGGCATAAAACAATGTCTGAAGGCGCCCCGCGCCGTTGCGCATCAAGGCCTGTGAATTGCTTGGGTCGCCGCTCTCGAGGATTTCAGCGTAGACCTTGCCCAGCATGCCGGCATAGGTTAGTGCGATGGCAAGCACCCCTGAGGTTGGCCCTAAGCCGACGACGCGTACAAAGATTAAGGCCCAAATGAGTTCAGGCACGCTACGCAAAATGATCAGAATGGCGCGAACAATTTCACGTATCGCCGATGGTAAAACTTGCATGCGACCAGTGAGGGCCGATAGCGACAGTACTCTCACTGCAAGAAACGCGAGTGGCACGGCTAAAACAATGGCGAGTGTGATGCCAACTGTTGCCATGGCGACTGTGCGCCAGGTTTCTCGCGCGACTTGAACTAAAAAGTCAGTCGAAATGTTGGGTGGAAAAAAACTTGCTAGAAAATTGCCAGTTTGTTTTAGGCTTTCTGGCCCCCAAAGTGTCCAAATTTTGAACTCGGTCCACTCAAACATTGGCCACAAAATCAATAGCGCAAGAATTGCACCAGTGAGGCGACGTGACCAGGCCGGGTCGCGTAGGCGTTGGGTTGCGACTGTTGATGTGTCAGTGGCCGAGGTCAGCAAGGTCGTGAGCCTAGGATGGATCTGTCGCGTGCGACAGTTGAGGGGACAGAGGCCAGGGTGAGGAAGTTCATGAGCCTGAGGAGTATCAGTTGTGGGTCAACGACAGACTGGCGCAAAGGCAGGGCGCGCAATCGTGCTGCCGGCCGTTTGCTCGGAATCAAAGGCGTGATCGACCTCAGTTTGATGGCGATAGAGTTCTGCCAAAAGCTCGGTAGTCACTTGCGCGACTGGTAGATCAAATTGGATATGCCCCTGCGCCAAGCCGATGATACGCGGAAAAAACTTCAAGGCCATTTCAACATGGTGCAGCGTAGCGACTAAAGTCGCTTGACGGTCGTGAGCCATCTGACACAAAGAGGCTAGCGCTTGATCGCCGCGCTGGGGGTCGAGCGCAGACAAAGGTTCATCAATTAGCAAGAGCTGAGCGTTTGAGATCATGGCACGTGCGAGACCTACACGCTGTCGTTCGCCACCTGATAATCGATCGACACGTTCAAAGAGTTTCTCGGCAAGATCGAAGCGCGCCAAAGAGTCTTGTACTGCTTGTAAATTGGTGGGGTAAATCAGGTTGCGCACGCTTTGAAAGAAGCTTAGTTGCGGCAGTTGACCCGCCAGCACCGAGGTGACGACCCGTTGGCGCGGCACAAGTGGGGCAATCTGCGGCGCTAAAAACAATTGACCTCGCAGCTCTTTGAGTTTGGCATTGCTCAGTGTCCATGGATCTTGGTCGTTGAGCAGCAAGCGCCCGTCGCTTGGTCGCAGAGCGCAAGCAAGCACATGAAGCAGAGAGGTCTTGCCTGCACCAGATGGGCCAATGATCGCAATTTTTTCACCTGACTCGATTGTCAAAGATACCGTGCTGAGCACCTCGCCGCTACGCGAGAGTGTTGGCGGGTGGCGCACTGAAACTCGTTCTAAGTGAATCTTCATGCTCTCGGGTCTCGACAGATCATGCGCTTATCGTGCGAAGGTTTCAACGTGGGTGTTTATTTCAACAAGCCCGCATTGGCAGCCGCCGCTTCGATGTCTTTGTAGTTTTCAGTCTTAGTTGGTACAAATTTTTCAGCCCGTTGTAGCGTCAGAATCTCTTTTCCTTCTGCTGTGTCGGGGCTTAAGGCTAAAAAGGCCTCTGTTAACAACTTGCGCTTGGCTTCGGGCATGGCGCTGTGCACCGTCCAGTTGTAATCAAAATAAGTCGGCGTGGTGTAAAACGCACGAACCTTTGTGGTATCGACCTTTTTATCAGCAACGAATTTCTCCCAGACTGAAATATTCAGGGCACCCGCATCGACTTTACCTGAGGCGACTGCGGCAATGGTGGCGTCATGGGCGCCCGAAAACGCGACGCGTTTTAAATCATTATCTGGATTAATCCCTGCAGCCAATAAAAAGCTGCGCGGCATCAGGTGCCCAGACGTACTCGACGGCGAGCCAAAGCTTAGCGTTTTTCCTTTGAGGTCTTTCAGTTCTTTAATGTCTGCTGAGGCGGTAATAAAGATTGACTGAAACTTTGTGTCTTCGACGCGTTGCACTAGCGGGATGACTTTGCCGCCCGAACGAATGTTCGCTTGTACAAAGGTAAAGCCACCAAACCAGGCCAGATCGACTTGTTGATTGACCAAGGCTTCAACCGAGGCGGCATAATCTGAGACAGGAATATATTCAACTTTGACGCCCAACACTTTTTCAAGATACTTGATCAAGGGCCCGGCTTTACGCGCGAGTTCAGTGGGTGATTCGTCTGGAATCGCGGTGACTTTAAATACCGCTTGAGCTTGGGCGGCGGTGATTGAGCCTATGCAGAGTGAGGCAATAGCCAAAAGTGACAGAAGGCTGCGACTGAGCGTTGAAAGTAAACCGTATATGATCAGGATCCTAAAAGATGAGACAAGTCAGAGAATGCTTGCGAATCGATAACGATCTTACTAGTATTCGGCTCTTTTGACCTGACTCAGGCTCTAGGTTTAGCCCTACAGCGCGCAGGTTCTAAAGCCCGAATAGATATCGCGGCGCTCGGGGGTAAAAAAATTGCGATACTGCACATGCCGTAAAACTGCATGGGTAGCGCGGGCCGCGCCGCGTAAGACTTTGCGTGTGCCGAACCACGGGGCCGAATATTCGACGTAGGGGTGCACCACAAAGCCGTCAAACGGTTCAAACGTATCTTGCGTCCACTCCCAGACTTCGCCCCAGCTAAAGTTTGCCAAGGTTCGTGCAGCGCAATCCCATTCGGCCTCAGTGGGCAAGCGGCGCTGCGCCCAGGCGCAGTAGGCTAGGGCATCATCCCAACTGACATTAATCACCGGTCGCCGCCCCCGGCCCCAACCCT
>JBAWWV010000321.1:0-4456 GCA_037146575.1 Alcaligenaceae bacterium
GGATTGAAGAATTTCGTCGGGAGGAAGTTGAGCGCGCTGGCGTGTGAGGTCTGTCTTGACTTGCTGAACGCGCAGATCGAGTTCTCGGCGAGTGATGACATCTTTGTTCACGACCGCAACAATGGTGTCAGCCTCTTGGTTCGAGGTCGCAGACGTTGCCCTTTGCGGCGCATTGGCGCTAGAACCCGCGCTACCTAAATTGTTGATTTGTGTTTGAGCCGCGAGGGGCGCCACAGCGGCGCACCCCAACCCCAACAGCGCCAAAAGCCAAGCTTTACGAGAGCACTTTACGCCAAACATTATTCGTACCTTTCAAATTTACTGATATTGGGCACTGCTGGGGTGACAGCTTCATAGCCGGGGATCGCTCTGCCAATAATCCCCATTGGGTTTTGACCAAGGTTACCGATGCCGCCTAGCTCAAGCTGAAAAAATACAGCTGTGTTGGTTTGATCGGCACTGACGACATACCGCTGAAACACAACCCGGCCAGACCAGCAACATTCGCCCTTGTATTCAACCCCTAGTACGCCCTGCGTCACTTTGGGCATTGAGACCATGACTGTTGGGTCAATAATGCTCTGTGCTGTTACGCGATTAAATGAATAATCGACGCGGCCTACCGAGTACCATTTTTTTGCCAACGGCCACTGAAACGAACCACTGATCTGATTTTGACCTTGTGGCTGGTAAAGCGCCAAAGACGGCGGATTGATCTGATAGCGGTACGACACCGACATCATCGCCAAACGCTGAGGCCGCCAGCGCGCCACGATCTGCGCACGATCCCATTGGCTAGAGTAGGGATCGTACTGGAAGGTGGCAGACGCGTTGATTTTGTCGGTCAACGCAGCACTGGTACCGATTAAAAATTCAGATTTCGTGTTGGTGCGCGGCACCTCAAAGGGCAAGGTCACCATCTGATCTTCAAAGTAATAGCGTTGCGCCACGCCAAAACTGAAACGCTCAAAACCAGTATCTTGATCCATCCAACGCGTTGTCAAGGCGAGAGTAGCCTGATTAGCATTGGCGATACGATCCCAACCGCCAGCGTAAATATTTTCTTGAAACGCCTGCGAAAAATTGAAGTCGGCCAGAGTGGTGTCGTACACCGGAAACTGCGACTGATCAACATAAGGCACCTTCAAATAGTAGGCGCGCGGCTCAAGTGTTTGAACCGCAGGCTTACCAAAGAAAGTCGTGTCGCGATCAAACGTCATCCCAGTGTCGAGCGACATAATTGGCAAGACTCGAGAGTTCGACGCTTGCCCGTAGCCGTACCAGTTTTCGAGGCCGTACCAGTCGGTTTGGTATTGCGTCGCACTTACGGCAATTTTTGGTGTGATGTACCAACCGGGCCTGACGATCGGATAGGCGATTGAAGAGTAAGACGAGGCGCGAGAGCCATCGGGCTTGTAACGCAGGCTACCGTCTGGGCCATACGGAAAGCGCCGATCGAGTGGCATCTCAAAACGGGTGACTGTGTTTTGGCTCTGGATATCAAAACCACCCAAGTCAAAACGCGCACCATTCATGGTGAGCTCGGGTACCTTGTTATAAATCGGCGCAACTGAGGTGCCCGTTGGGCGCAAGGTCTGAAAGGTGAGTACCTGCACACTAGTTTGCCAGAACTCATTGGCCCAACCGCCACCGGCCTGCCGTGGAAGGTAGGTGGTGGTCGATTGATTGACCGCCATCGTTGCAAAATCATTAAAGTAATTGTCGTCAGAGACACCGCTCACGTTGTAGCCCGCAAAGAACCCACCACCCAAGCGCTGCGCATGATTGGCGGTATACAGCCAGCGATCCGTGCCAGTTTGGATATCGTTCTTGAGGTAAGTGCCCGCCATCAGGCCTACGTTGTTTTCGCCCATATAGCGAAACTCATTTCCGTATTGCAAGCCGTGTTTTGACATCGCGCGCAGTTGGGCCGTCATGTCCATGTTGGGCGAGATGTTGAAGTAGTAGGGCTGCGTGTAATCGACCCCGGTATTGCTGGTCGCGCCAAAGGTTGGCAACAGAAACCCTGATTTGCGCTCTTTTTTAATCGGAAACGTCAAATACGGTGAGGCCAGAATTGGGACGTCTTTAAAGTACAACACGCCGTTTTTAGCAACACCTTCGTTGGCAGCAAAGTCGAGGTCAAGCTTTTCGGCTTCGATATACCAGGAGGGCTGCGGGCATGGGCAGCCGCTGTAGGTGACATCCGTCAGACTCATCTGATTTTTGTTGTAAACATCAGCCCAAGAGCCGACACCAGCGCCCCCGTTTTCAATCCAAAAGTTAGGTTGATCGACTGTGGCAGTGCCGTCATCCGATTTGTACAAGATACCGGTACCGCTAATCACATTACCATCTCGAATCAGGCGTGCATTGATCTGGGCATCCATCACGCCCGTACCCTTGTTGTAATCAATAATGCTGGCTTTCAAGACACCGTCTTGGCGGCGCACCACAGCACTACCTTGCATATTCAAGTTATTTTTGCCGTCGCCCTGCATTTGGGCCGCCTCAATAAACGTCGGCATGGTCTTGTCAGACGCCATCCCCCGGTCAAGACGGGGTGACACCCGCAAACCCGGCACCAACAGGACATCAGAGTTTGGTGCGCCCGCTGTATTCGGCGCAGCCGTGCCCGGCGTCTGCGCAGCGGCGACACTCAAACCCGACAGAAACAACAGCCAAAAAAGAATACGCACGTTCGAAAAATCACCTGAATCGCCGCAGCATGAGGCAAGCGTGCCCAGACGCCTTTTGAGGTAAAAGGCACCGACAGCCAGTATTATAGAGAAGAGGAGCGTATTTGCCTCAGGTTTGCCTAAGGTTTACGACGAATCTTCCCCCATCTTTAAAGTTACGACTCTTTCATGACCCAGCCGCCCCGCCCTTCAGATCCAAGAATGTCTTTATTGCTCAATTGGTTAGCGACTACTGACCCGAAGATTGGCCTGCAACTCGACTCACTAGCACCTGCCTCGAGTGATGCAAGTTTCAGACGCTACTTCAGAGTTCAGACGCGTTCGGGCACCTTGATCGCCATGGACGCCCCTCCTCCTCAAGAAAACTGCCGCCCCTTCGTCGATATCGCAGCCCGCTTGGCCCAGGTCAAGCTCAACGTGCCCGAGATCCTGGCGCAACATTTAGAGCAAGGTTTTTTGCTTCTGTCTGACTTGGGTCCAACAACCTATTACGCCAAAATTCAGCAAGGGCTAACCGATACCGAGTTGCAACCCCTCTACCGCGACGCGCTGGTCGCTTTAGTACAGCTTCAGACTGCCAATCACGTTGGGCTGCCGGTATATGACGCCACGCGACTTAAAGAAGAATTAGGCCTGTTCATCGAGTGGTATGTCACGGTACATTGCAAGACCCGACTTGAGCCGCTGGTATTGCAACAATTGGGCCAGGTCTTTGACTTACTGGTGGCGCATAACGCTGCGCAGCCCGTTGTCTTGGTTCACCGTGATTTTCACTCACCCAACTTAATGTTCAGCGAAGGAAGTCAATATGGCACCAATCCTGGGATCCTTGATTTTCAGGACGCTGTCGCAGGGCCGATCACTTACGACCTAGCGTCATTGGTTGTAGACGCGCGCACGACCTGGGAAGAACCCCAGCAAATTGATTGGGCGATCCGTTACTGGGAGCTTGCCCGCAAACAAGGCTTGCCAGTACCAACTGACTTTGCCGATTTTCATCGGGATTATGAATGGATGGGCCTGCAGCGAAACCTACGAATCTTAGGCGTGTTCGCCCGACTCAATCACCGAGACGGAAAATCAGCCTATTTAGCGCATATTCCACGAGTCAATCAGTATGTGCGTCAAGTTGCAGCCCGGTACATCGCCTTTAAACCTTTGTTACGGGTACTGGATCAATTAGATCAGGTACAAACTAAAGTTGGGTATACCTTCTAATGCACGCAATGATTTTGGCCGCAGGGCGTGGCGAGCGAATGCGCCCCCTCACCGACCACACGCCTAAGCCTCTAATTCCAGTGGCGGGCAAACCTTTGATCCAATGGCATCTTGAAAAACTCGCTCGCGCAGGCATTTCTGAGGTTGTGATCAACCATGCCTGGCTCGGCAGTCTGATCGAGCAAACGCTAGGTTCGGGTCAACAGTTCGGGCTGAACATTCGCTATTCGGCCGAACCTCACGCACTTGAAACCGCCGGGGGTATCGCGACCGCTTTGCCCTTGCTAGGTGATGCGCCTTTTTTAGTGTTGAATGGTGACATCTGGTGTGACTGGGATCCTGTTCAGGCCAGACAACTTGCCGCTGAACTCAAGTTGCGGCAGTGCTTAGCCTGGCTGTTGATGGTGCCCAACCCCGAGCAGCACCCCGCAGGTGATTTTTTACTGGATCGTGACGGACTCTTGCACGACGAGGTCACGAACACTAGCAACGCCCTACAACCGACTCGACAGACAATCGCAGCCAACGCGATACGGTAT
>JBAWWV010000322.1:0-4422 GCA_037146575.1 Alcaligenaceae bacterium
GCCTTGATGTAGCGTGTTCCACCACTTCACCGAGAAGTAAATAATCGGCACATTGACAACGCCAACTAAGGCCAACAGCCCGGCTGCCCTGTCAGCTCGACGTAAATCATCAATCGACGCGTGCAAGGCAATAAAGCCTAGGTATAAAAACAATAGAATGAGTTCAGAGGTCAGGCGCGCGTCCCAAACCCACCAGGCCCCCCACATCGGTTTACCCCATAACGCACCGGTCACGAGCGACAACAAAGCCATCAACGCACCGGTTGGGGCTAAGGCCTGAGCCATCATGGCCGAAAGCCTTGTGTTAAAAATTAAACCCAAGCAAGCCCAGCCCGCCATCGCCACGTAAACCACCATCGACATCCAAGACGCCGGGACATGAACAAAAATGATTCGATAGCCATTGCCTTGTACTGCATCAGCAGGGGCAACAAAAAAACTTAACCAAAGCCCAGCAACACCAAACAAGGCGCACAGCAGCCAAGCCCAAGGGATCAACTTGCCGGCAACAGAATAAAATTTCACCGCACTTGAAAAACGAAATACATTGAGCATATTTTCAGTCGTCCTTTTTCATGCTGTCGCAATTTTGATTGCCGCGGCCGTCACCCACGGGGCGCCTAACACTGAAAAAATTAACAACGCTGCCAACAATGAAAGATGCCCTTGAGCACCCATGCCGCCTTCAAAGGTGTAAATCGCACCCGTTGAAAAAATCAACACTGGTATAAACAATGGCAAGATCAGTAAGCTGAGCAATACGCCCGCACCGCGTACGCCGACTGTCAGTGCAGCGCCAATCGCGCCAATCAGCGAAAGCACGGGTGTACCCAAGGCCAAGGTCACAACCATCAACCCGATCGCTTCAGGCGACATCGCAAACTGCACGCCAAGCAGCGGTGCGAGCGTAATCAGCGGGAGCCCCGCGGTCAGCCAGTGCGCAACAATCTTTGCGCTGACAAGGATCACCAAGGGCTCTGGCGATAACACCATTTGCTCAAGTGTTCCGTCAGCCGCATCTGCCGAAAACAGCCTAGGCAAGCCCAGCATGGTGGCAAGCAGCGCCGACACCCAAATTACACCGGGTGCAATCTTATGTAGCAACTCGCTGTCTGACCCCAGCCCTAACGGAAACAAACTTGCGACAAGCGAAAAAAAGAATAACGGAGTCAAGACTTCACTTTTGCGTCTCGTGACTAATAGCAAATCACGCTGCAGCGTCGCGACAAAGGGATTCATAGTGTCGACACCCTTAACTCCCGCTGCACCGCCGCGATAAAGGCGTTCATAGTGTCGACACACTCAACTCACGCAGTACTCTCACAACAAACGCGTTCATAGCGTCAACACCCTACCCTGGGGCAAGCCGATCGTCTGGTGGCTTGTCATGACAAGTAAGCCGCCGTGATTCAGGTGTGTCAGCAGCGTTGCGGTCAGCACTTCAATGGCATTCTGATCAAGCGAAGCAAAGGGCTCATCTAGCACCCACAGGCTGGCCTGTTGCACGCGCAAGCGAGCCAGGCACACGCGTCTTTTTTGCCCAGCAGATAACTGGCCGACGTGTTGGTTTAGCTGACCACGCAAGCCAAAGAGGTCAAGCGCCTTCTCAACCGCCTCGCGCTCAAGCGCATGCCCCGCGATTGCACTCGCGAGTCGTATATTTTCAAAAGCACTCAACTCATCCTTCAGACAGGACTGATGCCCCAAGTAATGCAGGTCTCTGTAATATTGCTCAGTACAGGTCTCAATAGGTTGAGCATTCCACAGGATGAGGCCCTCTTCTGGTCGCGCTAAGCCAACGATCATTCGCAATAAACTAGTTTTACCCGCCCCGTTATCGCCCTTGACGTGAAGCCATTGCCCCCCGTCGATTGAAAACTCAATCTCGCGAAAAAGGGTTTGCACGCCACGGATACACAATAAGTCTGTGGCAGACAAGACAGGCGCACGGGCGTTTAAAATTGTTGTTCTCACGACATCTGCTAAAAAACAAAACAGCCACCCTAGTATGGTGGCTGCTGTTTTTTGTGCATTGATCTATATCAATCAACCCAAAGATCTAAAGTTGCGTGGTCGTTTGAACTGAGGGCTGAATTGTGACTAAAAACGCTTGGGTGTTGGTGCGGGGGGCCTTAGATCAGCCACCTTTAGAGGTGGCTGTTTACATCAATCAGGCTCTTCGTATTCCTTAGGCAGTTGGTGCGCAATCCCTTTGTGACAATCAATGCAGGTCTTACCCTCTTCTTTCGCCTTCATATGCTTCTTATAGGGCGTCTGTTTTTGCAACTCGCCACTCATAGCTTCAAAACTGTGGCAATTACGGCATTCCCGTGAGTTACTGGCCGCCATGCGCTTCCACTCGTGAGTGGCTAACTCCATCCGTTTCGCCTCAAACTTTTCTTTGGTATCAATGCTTCCGGTGATTTTTCCCCACACTTCGAGGCTAGCCTGCGACTTTCTGATGATTTTATGGACCCAGTCTTTAGGCACATGGCAATCTGAGCATATGGCGCGTACGCCGGTACGGTTGCTGTAATGAATCGTTTCTTTGTACTCTTGGTACACCGTGTCGCGCATTTCATGGCAAGTAATACAAAACTCAAGGCTATTGGTCATCTCCATACCCGTATTAAAGCCTCCCCAAAAGATGATCCCAGCAAAAAACGATACCGAAAAAATGGTCAAAATTGAATACTTGGCGCTTGGTGTTCTAAGCACGCTCCAAATACTTTTTAAAAGACCTTTACGTTCGTTGTTCATGGCAATCCTTCAGGGTTAAGCCTTCACGTCGCGACAAACTGACGCTTACAACTCGAGGCGGTACATCAGCATAATGACGTTGACGTTATAGTTTGGTGAGGTCTGGTTGGTGGGCATCACAGACGTCGGTGTATACCCATACTGATAGCCGTTAAAGTAGTAGTCGTTCGTGTCAAGATGTTGAAACAGGTACTGCAGCGAAACCCGTTGCGTTTTATCAATCTGATATGCCGCCGTGAGCTTGAACATCATCATCGCGTTGCGAATTGTTGGGGGGGCTCCGCAAGTTCCTGACATTGATGGTGACACTGTCGAGGCACTCGAACTACAGGACAAAGGTTGACCTGTCACTGTCGTGCCCGTATTGTTCAACGTGGTGTCGTACGCGGTTGTGGCCAGCGAGTACGTTGCATCTGCCGACAAGCTCAGCTTATTACCCATTAAGCCCGTTTGCTTAAAGCCCAAGCCTACCGTCGTGGCGTTATCAACAAGCGTGTTACCCCAAGTGCCGTTGTACAAGATTGAGGTCGCAGCGGTACCGGTCGAGTAGTAGTAGTTATTTAACTTGCGCTGGCCATTTTGCTGCGTAGCATAGGCTACTACCGACCCAGTATCGCTATAACTGTAGGTGGCGTCTAGGTTCACACTCCACGACGAGCCATTTTGTACGCCGTAGGTCGAGTCGGTATAGTTGTCATACAAATACCGACCATTCACACCAAACGACAAGGCCTCAGTGGCCTGCCAATTTGCACTGGCTTTCACGTTTTGCTGCACACGAGAGGCTTCAAAAAATGGTTGATATCCAAGATAGTCGCCGCCGTTTTGACCAGGCACCATACTTTGAGCAAACGCGGCATTATTGACGTTGGCGCCCGACATCGCCGTGATGGCGTTTTGATCCCAGGTTGTTTTTCTCACTTCAGTACCGTAGGCAAATCTAAAATTCAGGTCTTCGGTGGCGCGCAATTTATAAAAGGCGTTCAACGAGTTGGCTGCACTTGAGTTTGCTGTCACACAATCCGTACCACCAGGGTAGCTGCTGGTTGGATTGCCGCCGCCACCGGTTGCATAGTTGTTACACCAGCGCACGATTTGCTGATTGGCATAGGTCAGGCCTAGTGTTTGATCTTTAGTCAACCGATACACGGCAGACGCTTCAGCCACCGACTTTTTAAAACTCAAGGGTGTATTGGGGTAGTAAGCTGGATTCGCGCCACTAATCGCATTAAAGTAATACATATCCGACGAACTCAGATCTGCCCGTTCGTCATAGCGGTATAAAGCAGACAGTGTCAGGTTCTTCACCGTCTGATCAATCAGCTTAACGTCGGCATGTTTGGTGTTGACGATGCCGTTGTAGCTTGGGACACCGCCTAGCATTTGCACCGCATCAAAACCCGATGTGGCGCTTTGTGTGCTGCGGCCAAATGACAGGTTGCTGATCAACTTTGTTTTGCTTGTAAAGTCGTAGCCACCATTTAAGTTCAGTTGTTGAAACTGATTGCTTGGCATAGTACTCATCTGTTGCATGACGTTTGCGCCTGCAAAGGTCATAAAATTCACACTGTTATAAGCATCTTGAAAAAACGAGCCAAAATACGAGGCACCAATCCTCGCTTTGTCACCCCTCCAATTCACCGCCATATTGAAGGTGTCGGT